>JAGRGU010000055.1 GCA_020445335.1 Gammaproteobacteria bacterium | reverse complement strand
TCTCCTTGATGCGGAACTCGATGCTGAGGTTGCGCGGCGCCTGTCCGAGAAAATCGCCGGTGACGTAGGTCTTGTGCGCGCCGCCGCGCTCGACCAGCTCGACCAGCTCCTGCGAGATGCCAACCACCTTGCCGCGCACGCCGTCGCCGAGCAGCACCCAGTCACCCTTGCGGCAGGGGAACCAGGGCTCGTCCGGCCGTAACGGGCGCGACTTCAGGTCGACCAGGTGCTCGATCGCAACGCGCTGGCTGAGGCCGGCGTCGGGGTTCTCCAGCAGGGTGAAGATATCGATACGCCTGACCCGCCACGGCAGCCCCTCGAAGAAGATACGCTCACCCTCGCGTACCGCGCCGATGTTGAGGTAGATGCGGATCTGGTGCCAGTAACGGGGCACCGCGGTGCGCAGCGTCCATGCGGCGCCGAGCAGCAGCAGGATGCCGAGGCTGAAGAGCACCCAGTCCTCGGCGAGGTAGAAGACCACCATCGGCCCGATGATCACCAGCACGATGGTGATCATGCGATGCACCAGATCGAGCAGGCGGATGCGGAAGCTGCGGTGTTCCTGGCGGTAGCCTGGCACCACGCGCATGATCAGCGAGTGCGAGAGGCGCGACAGCATCAGTATCACCAGCACCACCCCCAACGCCTGGGTCAGATAGAGGCCGCGTTTCTGGAAGAAGGTTTTCAGGTAGTTCTGCGAGGCGTCGGCGAACGAGGTCTCCTCGCTCTCCATGCGGCTCAGCTGCAGTTCGAGCGCCTGCAGCTTGCTCTCCATATTGGCGAGATGGTGATTCCAGTCGTCGAGGATATCCTTGAGATGGGACTTCAGCACCTTCTCCTGGGCCTGTTCGTACAGCGTCGAGACGTTCTCTATCGCGCTTCTGGCCTTGGGGATCCGGGTCCGGTAGAAGACCGCCTCCTCGCGCAGGTCGGACTTTTTGCGCACGTCGCTGGTCATGTGCTTCATCTCGCGCACCACCGGCTCCATCAGCGAGAGCATCTCCGCCTGCAGGTTGAACTCCGGCTCCTGCTGATTGCTGATCGCGGAGAAGCTGATGCCGGCGGCGATCTCGACGAAGTTGTCCTTCAGCGAGTTCAGCTCCTGCTGCTGCACGGCCAGATCCTTCTGCAGCTCCTGCTTCTCCGAATCGGAGGGCGAAGAGCGCAGCTGCCGTTCGATCTCCTTGATCTGCGCCTCCAGCGAGGCGCGCAGCCGGGTGAATCCGGCCAGCGTCGAGAGGGTCTCCTGCTCGACCGTCGTCTGCGCCGGCTCGCTCTTCTCCTGTGCCGGCAACGCGGCGGGAATCAGCAGCAGAAGAATCAGTGCCGCGCACAGCCGGCGGCCGCGACCCTGGCCGGACCGCGGGCGAGGCAAGGCGGAGGGGAGGGTGGTTGTACTCATCAGCTCTACTCTCGAAACGTTTGCGTGGCGAACGGCGGGGGCCGGCCGCTCAAAACCATTTTTTGCGGCGGAACAGGATCACCTGGACCACCACCAGCAACACCAGGAAGACCACCACGCCGATAAAGCCCAGCGGGTTGTCGGCCAGCGGGATCCCGCCGACATTGATACCCAGCAGACCGGTCAGAAAACCGAGCGGCAAAAACAGCCCGGCGATCAGCGAGAGCAGATACATGCGCGAGTTCATCTGCTCGTCGAGGCGGCTGGAGAGCTCCTCGTAGGCGACGCCGGCGCGGTCCCGGGCGGAGTCCAGGTCCTCCACGTGGCGGGTGATCATGTCGGACGATTCGCGCAACTGCAGCCGGTTGCGCTTCCCCAGCCAGGCCGCTTTGGAGAGATTCAGCCGGTTCATCGCATCGCGCTGGGGCGCGATATAACGCCGCAGCAGGATGATCTCCCGGCGCAGGTCCTGGATGGTTGCGCGGCTCCCCTGTCCGGCCTCGCTGATCACCCGCTCCTCGGCCTCGTCGATGCGCTCCTCCAGGTCGTTGACCACGCCGATCATGCGCTCGATCAGCCGGTCCGCGAGCATGGCGACAAGATCGCCGGTGGTGCGCGGGCCCTGTCCCTGCTCCAGCGCCTGCACCAGATCGGCGATGCTGAGCAGCTTGCGACGCCGGGTGCTGATCACCCGCTCGCCGGTGGCGAACAGACGGATCGAGACCATATCCTCCGGTTCGGAGCCCGGGTTGCTGTTGACGCCGCGCAGGCTGAGCAGCAGTCCCTCGTCGATCGGCTCGCAGCGCGGCCGGGTCTCGTCGGCGGTCAACGCCTCGGCGATCAGCGGCTCCAGCCCGCTCTCCTGCTCCAGCCAGCGGTGCGTCCCGGGGCGGGTGAAGTCGAGGTGCACCCAGAGCGGACCCTGCGCGGGTGTCCACTCTCTGATCCCGCTCCAGTCGAGCGCCTTGCCGCCGCCCTCGCCGTCGAGCAGAATGGCGTAGAGAAGTCCGTCGTCGGTCGTCATCGCTTCACCTCGAATCAGTCACTGTCGCGCGTATCCGGGTGGCCGGCAAAGTGCGCGAGGGAGAACACTCTTCTGCTTTTGCAGGCTGGGCCTGAAAGGCAAGCCGAACTTGGGAGTCGGAGACCGGCCTTGCGCAACGATCTCGCGGTTAGTTTAAATGACTCCCTGCAAATTGAAACCATGCAGATTACAGGTGGAGGTGGCGATATCATCGCTTGCGACAGCGATGCGGATACCGGTTCCACTCGCTGCTGCGCGCGCTGCGGTTGCCGCCGCGCAGCACAGTTCGCGGGGAATCGGCCCCTACGCAGCGCCGGCCCGAGGTAGGGGAGTCTGGTATCCCGTAGCTCTCCGACAGTTACCCTGCGGTCCCAAGCGGCTGGGCCTTCAATGCCTCGACAATCTCTTCATCGACGGGCACGTCAAAACTGTTCAGACTGAAGCCCAGTATGCTGTAGAAACCGACGGTGCAGATCAGGTCAAACACGCCCTCCTTGCCGACGACCGGCTCCAGTGCGGCGATCGATTCGGCCGAGAGTTTCTTGAGATCGAACAGTTCGTCCACGGCCCGCGCGATGATGGCATCCGTCGGGGCCATACTGGAGGGCGTGCCGGTCATGCTTGCAATGCGCTTCTCTTCAACCCCGCGGGAGCGGGCGCGCACGATATGGTGCTGCATCTCATAGGTCGAACCGAGTCGGTGTCCGGTTCTGAGTATCGTGATCTCCGAGAGCGCCGGTCCAAGTGCCGTGCCGTTTACAACGTGCTCACGCAACTCGACCATCGCACGCAATAGCGCAGGATGGTGGGCCATCGAACGGTAAACGTTCAGCGCGCCCGCAAAACCCGGCAGCAGGTCCGCGATCTGCTCGGGCCAGTCGTCGTCTCGCAGTGGATGAAAGCCTGAGCCGGTGGTCATCGTCGGTCTCCCTTGCGCTGCTCGGTATAGGTCAATGAGGGTTCCCGGTAGTCCAGATCGAAGGGTTCGAAGCTCTCCGCCCGTGACCGTTTCCAGCGCATCCGGTAGCCGAAGCGGTCCTCCGTGTCATCGTCGGTGAGCAGGAACCCTTCGGGCAGATAGGGGTAGACATCCTCCCCGGTGACCATGTCTCGATCCGATTCGCGCATCAGCAGATGATGTGGCAGGAATTCGCGAGGGTGGGAGAGCCCCGCCGCGCCGGTCATCTCGGCCACTGCCTTCATCGTGTTGCTGTGGAAACGACTGACTCGCTTTGACTTGTTGTCGACGTCCAGCGCCCGGGCACGCGCGGGATCCTGGGTCGCCACCCCGACCGGACAGTGGTTGGTGTGGCAGGCCTGGGCCTGAATACAGCCGATGGCGAACATGAAACCGCGGGCCGAGTTGGCCCAGTCGGCACCGAACGCCATCATCTTGAGAATCTGGAACGAAGTGATGAGTTTGCCGGAGGCACCTATCTTTATCCGTGCGCGCAGACCCGCGCCTCGAAGCGTGTTGTGCGCGAAGGTCAACCCCTCGACCAGCGGCATGCCCATGTGGTTGGCGAATTCCAATGGCGCCGCCCCGGTGCCGCCTTCCTTGCCGTCGATGACGATAAAATCCGGAACTATGTCTGTCTGCAGCATCGCGCGAACCATGCACATGAACTCCCGACGGTGGCCGATGCACATTTTGATGCCGACGGGCTTGGCGTTCGCGAGAGTGCGCAGACGGCCGATGAACTCCATCATTTCGATCGGCGTCGAAAACTCCGGGTGCGCGGCGGGCGAGACGCAATCGACGCCGAGAGGAATGTCCCTCGCCTCGGCGATCTCGGGTGTGATCTTGGCGGCGGGCAGAACGCCGCCATGACCGGGCTTGGCACCCTGGCTCAGTTTCAGCTCGATCATCTTCACCTGGGGATCGGCCGCCTGTTCGCGGAACTTCTCGGGGTCGAAACGTCCATCCGCCGTGCGGCAACCGAAATAGCCCGAGCCGACCTGGTAGACCAGATCGCCACCACCTTGGCGGTGATAGCGGCTGATTCCGCCTTCGCCGGTGTCCTGCGCAAAGCCTCCGACCCTGGCACCGGTGTTCAACGCCAGGATCGCATTGCCCGAGAGCGCTCCGAAGCTCATCGCGGAGATATTGAAGATCGACGCATTGTATGGCTGCGCACAATCGGGTCCGCCGATGGTCACGCGGAAATCGTGATCCTCGATAGGTACAGGCACCGCGGAATGCGTCAGCCACTCGTAGCCGGCATCATAGACCCGTCGCCGCGTCCCGAACGGACGCTTGTCCTCTTCACCCTTGGCGCGCTGGTACACAAGCGATCGGGCCTCGCGCGAGAACGGCTCTTCATCATGATCGCTTTCGATAAGGTATTGCCGTATCTCCGGCCGGATACCCTCGAAGATGAAGCGCATGTGGCCCAGTACCGGATAGTTGCGCAGAATCGAACGACGTTTCTGCAGAACGTCGTAAAGCCCCAACGATGAGAGCGCGGTAAAAACGACCAGAGGCACAAGCGCCCAAGGCTGCACGAAAGCCGCGGCCAGGCTGAGCAGCATGAGTGCGGCAGAGAGATAGAGAGCGAAGAAGCGCGACATCTGACTCTTTACCCCCCTACAGCACCGCGGCTATCGCGGTGTCGAGCTTGTCGATCAACTCGTCGATCTGCCGGTCTTCGATGATGAACGGCGGAGCCAGCAGGATGTGGTCGCCCAGCCGTCCATCGATGGTGCCGGACATCGGGTAGCAGATCAGGCCAGCTTCGAACGCGGCCTTCTTGATCTTGCCCGCCACACCTCTGGTTGGGTCAAACGGCCTCTTTGATTCCCGCTCCTCCACGAGTTCGATGCCGCGGAACAGGCCGCGTCCGCGAATATCCCCGATATGGGGATGGTCGCCGAAGCGCGTACGAAGTCCTTGGTCGAGCTTTTGGCCCTGTTCACGGACGCGCGGCAGGAGTCCGCGGTCGAGAATGGCCGACACGACCGCCACGCCGCAGGCTGCCGCGGTCGGGTGGCCCATGTAGGTGTGGCCGTGTTGGAAAAAACCGCTGCCGGCGGTGATCGTGTCATAGATTTCCGCGCTGCACATCATCGCGCCAAGCGGCTGGTAACCGGCGCCAAGTCCCTTTGCGATGCAGAGGATATCCGGCGAGACCCCATCCTGCTCGCAGGCAAACAGGGTTCCGGTGCGTCCCATGCCGCACATCACCTCGTCGAGAATCAGGAGGATTCCGTGTCGGTCGCAGATTTCGCGAATCCGCTTGAAATACCCTGGTGCCGGGGCGAGTGCGCCTGCCGTCGCCCCCACCACCGGTTCCGCGATGAAACCGATCACATTTTCGCTGCCGACGCGCTGGATTTCCGCCTCGAGCGTGTTGGCTGCCCGGATACCGTACTCCTCGAGGCTCTCGCCATCGTGCCGCAGGCGATATTCGTAGCAGGGGTCAACGTGGCTCATATCGAGCAGCAACGGCGCGAACTGTTGGCGCCGCCATTCGTTTCCGCCCGCCGAGAGCGCGCCGATGGTGTTTCCGTGGTAGCTCTGTTTGCGCGCTATCACGCGTGACCGCTGATTCTCGCCGCGTTCGGTCCAGTATTGGCGCGCGAGCTTGATCGCAGCCTCTGTCGCCTCCGATCCGCCCGAAACCAGGTAGACGCGGTCGAGCCCCTCCGGTGCATTGGCGATCAGCAGGTCCGCCAGCGCTTCCGCCGGCTCCGAGGTGAAAAAACCGGTGTGGGCGAAAGCGACACGATCGAGCTGCGCCTTGATGGCCGCGATCACCTCGCTGTCACCATGACCGAGACAGGAGACTGCCGCGCCGCCCGAACCGTCGAGGTAGCGTTTTCCGGTGCTGTCGATCAGATAGCAGTTTTCACCACCCGCGACGACAGGCAGTGTTTGACGATTGTTGCGCGGAAAGATGTGCGACATTGGGAGTCCCCCTGTTTTTTTTCGGGCCGCGTTCGGCAGCCGCTTCAGCCAGCGTCGGATCTATCGATGTGCGGTCGGGCCGGACCTGCAAGGCTGGACAGTAACGACAGAGTTCCGGCATTGGCGGATCGGCCAGCGCCTGCTCGGTGTTCAGCTGCCGATCGTGCACCGCCTCGCGTACCGCCCGTTCGTCAATCCTGTCCGATCTGGCGCGTGCTGTCGCGACGACCTGAATGATCCTGGAGGGCAGGTGCCTTGGTGAGCGGTTTACTTCTGTCGTGGTGCGGGTATTACGATCCCGATCGTCGTCGAGCGTCGGACCGGGCTGCCGGGCAGGCAACAGGATCACCCGTGTACCGTCATCCCAATCCAGGGCGAGATGCATACTCTCGACGACCTCGTCGCACTGCCCGGAGCGGTGGTCGAATTCAGCGGTGCAGATTTGCAGCGCGCTGGGATTCGGCGTGGCATCCGAGCGACAGAAAATGGTGATCGCGCCGTGCGGCGGACCCGATAGCCATGGTGCCAAACATTCACCAAGCGGTCAAAGCAAGCGCTGCGTTGCTTCTTGCTTTTTGCGGCTCTCCGCGCTGCGATTTTCTGGCGTACAAAACGTTGCCCCGAAGCTTCGGAACGGGGATCGACGGCCTTCTGTCTCACCGCTCGCGCTCGGATGTCGCTTCCGCTCGCTGCAACATGCGCTCCAGCTGGCCGCGCCAGGCCGTGCCGAGGTCGCGGGAAGCGAGCAGGCGGCGGATGCTGTCGGGCTCGTGGCTTTTGTGCAGGTATATGTCGATAAACTCGGCGATGGTAACCGAGCGGGCATCGCTTTGCGTCGGCTCGATAGAATCGCCCCCACCGACTTCGCCCGGCTCCAGCACGCGCAGGTAGAAACCGAGCCGGCCGCTGCGCAGAAAATGCCGCGGAAAATCGTCTCCGGCGCCCATGCGCAGCGCCAGCTTGTAGCAGGGGACGCGCGGCTGGGTCACCTGCAACAGCGCGCTGCCGACTCTTAGCAGGTCGCCGACCCGGGTCGACGCCTCCGTCAGCCCTTGCAACGTCAGGTTCTCGCCAAACTGCCCGTACGGGAAGCCGGAGCGGTTCAGCTCCTGTTGCCAGAATTCATAGTGCTCGAAAGGGTAGGCGTAGACGGCCATGTCGCGACCGCCGTGGACCCTGCGGTCGGCCTGGCCATCGCCGGCGAGGTTCAGGGTGCTCAGCGCAACGCGTCCTGTTACCGGCTGTTTGAATATTCCGGTAGTGATGACTCTGCCCTTGTAGCGCACCGGCTGCGGCAGAGATACGTTTACGGAGAGAAGTTTCATGGAGGTCATCTGCATAGTGCTCGATTCGGGTTTGTACGCGCCTCGCTGTCGGTGGCTGCAGCCACCGACAGCGACCAGGCGGGCCGGGTTTGCGGGGCGCTGTCAGCGACCGTTGACCTCAGCCACCGCGACGCGGTGCATCGACGGCCAGTTCCGCTTTGCCTTGGCCAGGACTCCGCCCTTGTCCTTCTCGTAGGCAGCGAAGGCTCCGGCATCGAGAAACAGATAGAGCTTGTCGTCGATGATATCCGCGAAACGCGGGTTGGCGTCCAGCTTCCTGCCAACGGCGACCCCGAAGGCGCAGTAGCCGCCGAACTGCGGCATATAGGCGTCGGGGTTGGATGCGAAGGCGTCTCTCGCCTCCGCGCTGGCGAAGTAGTAGGCGACGCCGTCGTGTACGTGGATGTACTCGGCATGGCCATCGATGACGCCGATGCCCAGCGCAAGCGCAACCGTGTCATGGCCGCGTAGCGCAACGCGCTCACCGCTGCGGGTGGCGCCGGCAGAGACGTTGTACTCGTCTATGGCGAAGGCCGGGGAATGGGTCGATACGGCGGCAATGAGGGTGGTCGCTGCGATCAGTGAATGGATGGGTTTCATGGTGTCACTCCTTTCGTGATTTGCCCGTCGAGGGCGGGTTGGTTTACTCCACGGTCGGTCGACCGGCGGAGGAGATCGCCGGATTCCGGCTATCTCCCCAGGTTAAGAGCAAATGGCGTACCAGAATATTAAAGCTATTGATTACAGTAACTTGCGAAATATTCCACGCATCAGGAATTTGAGGATCTCAAGAAGTTGAGCCGGTATTTGCAGAAATCTGAGGCGACCTCGGGCTGCAACAGGGGGCCTTGGCCGAGCTGTTGGATCGACGGCGCCGCGGTAGCGATCCGGCACGGTGAGATGGTGTTCGGCGAGGTGTGGTGATGGGGGGGATGCCAGGTGGGTTGCGCGGGTGCGCGAACTGCGGGGCAGCCGGTACGAATTCCGCTCTGCTCGGTTCCTCCCTGAACCGACTGATCGGCCGGGGCCTCCGGCTTGCCCCGGCCGTCGACTGCGACGTCAGGGCGACGTCGGCCGTTGCGGCAGGTCCATTCTCGCCAGCTCGTCGTAGCCGCCGATAGGTTCGCCGTCGATGAAGATCTGCGGCACCGTGCGCCGTCCGGATCTGCTGACCATATCCTGCGCGCGTGCCTGATCGGTGGTGATATCGATCTCTTCGAAGTCGAGTCCACGCTCCCGCAGCAGCGTCTTCGCGCGGCTGCACCAGGGGCAGTGGCTGGTCGAGTAGATTTCAATGTGGTCCATGGGATTCTCCTTGGCTGAAAGTGGGCGTGTCGGGTATTCAGTTCGTCTGCATTCAGGCAATGCAGGTTTAGCGAGGAGCGTGCCAAGATTAAAAAGCAATAAAAACAATAAGATGACAATATGTGTCGACCGCAAATAGTTGTGGAACTCAAGAATTTGTGGCCGAATCATCAGGAAACCGAGGAGGAGCCCATGGCCGATTGGCTGTTTCACAATTCCCCCGTGCTGTTGGCGGCGCTCGATGCAGGGCTGGTCTGCCGCCGGGCCAGTCGCGGCTGGCGCGACCGGCTCGGCCTGAACCATGCCGACGACGAACTGGAGCTGCCGCTGTCGCAGCTCTTCGCGCTGGAACAGACGCCGGCGCTCGTGGCGCAGCTGCGGGAGGCGCTGCAGCGGCAGGCCGCGCTGCAGGAGATTCCGGTCTGCCTCACGGCGGCCGGCGCCATCACCGAGGGCCTGCTGACCGCCTGGCCCGTTCGCTCGCCGACCGGGTCGATCGCTCTCTGCCTGGCGGCCACCTGCAATATGGATCTCGAGCGGGCTCTCGCTGAGTTGCGGGGCCTGCGCAGCATGCACGAGCTGATCCT
This sequence comes from Gammaproteobacteria bacterium, assembly GCA_020445335.1. GTDB lineage: Bacteria > Pseudomonadota > Gammaproteobacteria > Chromatiales > Chromatiaceae > HKST-UBA178. The sequence continues at coordinate 14,271 of JAGRGU010000055.1, read as the reverse complement.
GAATGCGGCGGGTGAGGGTATTTACGGTCTCGATGCCGAGGGGCGGGCAACCTTCGGCAACGCCGCCACCAAGCGCATCCTCGGCTGGCAGCCGGAGGAGGTGGTCGGCAAGCAGGCTCACGCCATGCATCACCACTCGCATGCGGACGGTTCACCCTATCCGCAGGTCGAATGCCCGATCTACGCGGCGCTGCAGGATGGCGAAGTGCATCATGTGGATGACGAAGTGTTCTGGCATGCCGATGGATCGGCGGTACCGGTCGAGTACACCAGCACGCCGATCCGCGATGATGACGGGATTCGCGGCGCGGTGGTGGTGTTTCGCGATATCTCGCGGCGCAGGGAGGTCGAACGCCAGCGTGAAGCCGCCTACCGCGAGATCAAGCAGCTCAAGGATCTGCTTGAGCAGGAGCGTGACTATCTCCGGGATGAGATCAAATCCGGTGGCGATTTCGGCCATATCATCGGCTCGAGCGCGGCATTGCGGCGTACCATGGGGCAGATCGAAGCGGTTGCGCCCACGCCCGCCAATGTGCTGATCCTGGGCGAGTCGGGTGTCGGCAAGGAGATGATCGCGCGGGCGATCCACGAACTCAGCACGCGGGCGGAGAAGCCGCTGGTCAAGGTCAACTGTGCTTCGATACCGAAAGAGTTGTTCGAGAGCGAGTTCTTCGGCCACGTCAAGGGAGCTTTCACCGGTGCCCATCGCGATCGTATTGGCCGCCTGCAGCTGGCCGACGGCGGCACGGTGTTTCTCGACGAGGTGGGCGAGATACCCATGGAGCTGCAGGGAAAACTGCTGCGTGCCCTGCAGGAGCGGGAGTTCGAACGCGTCGGTGACGATCGCACGGTAAGGGTCGACGTGCGGGTGGTGGCCGCCACCAATCGGGATCTGGAAGCCGAGGTGAAGGCCGGCTGCTTTCGCGAGGACCTCTACTATCGACTGGGCGTGTTCCCCGTCCTGGTGCCGCCACTGCGCGATCGCAGGGAGGACATCGCACCTCTGGCGGAGCATTTTCTGGCGCGTACCTGTGCCGAGTTGGGGCGCGAGCGGATACGTCTGTTGCAGCAACAGGTCCGGCGGCTGATGGAACACCGCTGGCCGGGCAACATCCGAGAGTTGCGAAATGTCATCGAACGTGCGGTGATCCTCAGCAGCGGCAACCGTGTGCGCCTCGATCTGGCGCTGCCGGCCGATTCCGGTGATACACCAGCCTCAGCGCACCATGAGGTCCACGGCGAGCAGACCGATTTCGTCACCGACGCCGAGATGCGTGAACGGGAGAGGGCCAACATGGTCATGGCGCTGCGACACTGCGGCTGGCGTGTCTGGGGTCCCGACGGAGCCGCCGCGCTGCTCGGTGTCAAACCCTCGACCCTGACCTACCGTATGAAGAACCTGGGGATCGTGAAACCGGAGATATCGGAGTGAAAATGGCTGATTTGGCCACCTGCGAGTGGGTGTTATCACCACTCGCCCGTGCTGCGACAAGCCTCTGTGGTGAATCCGGGTGCGGGAGCCGGCTGTAAACGAACATCCCGCCCAGGCGGCGGGATGTCGTCAGGAGTCATACCGATCAGCGGCACAGGGGGGGTGGGACAGCCTCAGGTAGAGTGCAGATGTGGCCTGCCGCGCGCAGCTGCAAGCGCTGTCGTCAACGCGTTGATCACGACGTCCTGTTCGGTTTACGCAGGCGCACGATGAAACGTGTGCCACCGCTGTCGACGGATTCCACGCTCATCTCGCCGCCGTGACCGTCGGTGACGATGAAGTAGGATACCGACATGCCCAGCCCCGTGCCCTGGCCAACGGGTTTGGTGGTGAAAAACGGTTCGAATACCCGTCGCCGGGTAATATCGTCCATGCCCGGGCCGTTGTCTTCGATCTCGACCCGCACCCATTGGCCATCCTCTTTGATTCTCAGGACAAAGCGCGGCGGACCCGCCACTTCCGCCATCGCCTCGGCTCCGTTCTTCAGGATGTTCATGAAGACCTGCTGTATCTTGCCGGCTTCACAGGTCACCGGCGGCACGCCCGAATGGTACTCCCTGACTATCTGGATCTGTTTGAAATCGTAGTGCTTCTTCATGTCGTAATCGGTCTGGAGCAACTCCAGTACCCGATCCAGCAAGGTTCCCATATCCTCGTTGGAGACGATATTCTCGCTTTTGCGGGAGAAACTGAGCATGTTGCTCACGATAGCTGAAGCGCGCTGACCCGAGTCGCGAATCGATTTCAGCATTCGCGGGATGCCCCGGGCATCCATGTAGGTATAGATCGCTTTCATGGAGATGCCGGACTGCTCCGCGGCGCGGCGGTTTGCGGGCAGCTCCTGGTCGAGCATGCGGTTGGCGATGACGTCGGCGGTTTGCAGCATGCCCGCCAGCGGGTTGTTGATCTCGTGCGCCATGCCGGCCGCCAGACCACCGACCGAAAGCATCTTTTCGCTCTGAATCATCATCTCTTCCAGGCGCACCCGTTCGGTTACATCGTCCACGCGTACGACCGCGCCCTGTATCCCGTCGGCCACCAGAGGGTAGATGGTGATGTCTTCGAATCTGATCCCCTGGTGGACTTTTCGCGCGACGCCGGGTGAGTTGATCACGCGGCGCTCGCGGATGGCGGTGCTGATCGACGACAACTGATCCGACAGGTCGGTAAAGACCTGATCCAGGGGTTTGTTCAGTGCATATCCGGGGGAGTGGCCGGTGACCTTCTCCGCCTGCCGGTTCCACTGGGTCACCCGCCCACTCGGATCGACGCCGACCAGCACCGATGGCATGGAGTCGATGATATTGGCGACGAAGCTCTGTGCCATCTTGAGGTCCGCATAGGACGTTGAGAGCTCTGCCGCCATGAGATTCAACGCCTCCTCGATGACATGCCACTCATCGTTGCGCTGCAGATCGATGCGCGCGTCGAGATTGCCACTGCGGAGAGCCTTGATGCCCTTGCGAATGTCGTCCATGGGTTTTTCGATAATGTTTTCGAAAAAGAGCATCGTCAGCACGACCAGGGTGACGATGAGTATCAGGGCGATCATGATCAGCGTCGCTTCGGCAACGCTGAACGTGCTCAGAACCTTGGTATTGGCGGCCTTGATCGCCTGTACCACATCCCGGTCGAACTTTTCGATGATCTCGGTTGCCTGGAATCTGATACCCTCCACCGCGAGCATCTGTTTTTTCAGTTCGACCATGGCCGCATTCAGTGCCAGAAGTCCGCTCTTGTACGTTTGCAGGTGATTGATAACGCCCTGGCCCAGGTCGACGATCTGTCGATCGCCGGAAATCAGGGTGCGCAGGTAGTAGTCCAGATCGTTGAGAGCGACGATCATAGGGTCGTCGTCGGTATCGAGGGGGGCATAGTAGGCTTCCGGCCAACGCTCGGCATGCTGCTTGCCGATTTCCAGCAGGCTCTGTCTATATCCGACGAGCAGTATGGCAAGCTGTTGCAGGATGTCGGTGTCTTCGTCGACGAGGGTCGCCTCGATCAATTTTTCGGCAATAACCTCGTCCAGACGGTCGAATCCGGCTGTGATCTCGCCGGCCGCTTCGCCCACGAGACGCAACTGGATGTTGACCTCCCGGCACTGCTGCAGCAGAAACTCCATTTGCTGTCCGAACAGTTCGAGCGGTGCCTCCAGCTCACTGCGGGCCACTTTGCCAGCCAGCGCACGGGTGGCTCCGAGCAACCGCGCGCCTTCGTTCTGCAGATGCGTATCGTTCTCGAAGAAGGTGCCCAGCAGCAGATTGAGATCGGCAACGATGGATGTCAGCTCCCGTTCGGTCAACGCGTTGGTCATGACATTGCTCATGTCGTCGCTGATTACGCGACCGAGCACGTTCTCGATTCGCTGGAACGAGACCACCTCCGTCAACACGATCGTCGAGAATATGGTGACGATCAGCGCGAGTATCACCAGCAGCTTGGTGCGGATACGCATGTCGGAAAATCTGAACGGGAACCGCATGTCTGGATTTCTGCCTGTCGAGTCGTTCTTCAAGCGCGCGTATCGCCGGTCCAACGGGTCGTTGCGATGCGCCAGGGTGAGCGCGATACAAAGTGAAATTGGCCGCAGAAGCGCCGACCATGCCTGTTAATCGAGCATTTAGGGGTCATATTCGATGCGGTATCCCAGCGCTTGAACCGAGTTGCGACAGTCCGCTAGGGCTCCGTTCTGACCAGTTCGGTGCCTCTCAGCACAATCGGTTTGGGTTTGATGCCGAACGCTTTCATGACCGTCACATTGATAACCGATTTGCCTTTCCGGTTGCGGGTGACGGGAAGCTCGGAGAGAGGCGTTCCCTGCATGGCCTTGAGCAGCATCTCGGCCGCGAGCGAGCCCTGCTCCTGACCGGTTTTGACGACACCGCAAAGCATCCCGTAGGGGATGCTGTAGTTGTTGCCGCTGATGATCGGTTTGCCGTAGGCCTGTGCCACTGCGGCGACCACCTCCTTCTCCACCAGCGCGTTGCCCGCATCATCCCTGACGCCTCGTATCGTTGGCATATACAGCACATCGGAGGTGGAACGCATCTGCCTGGCCATCTTTTTTGCTTCGGCAAGAGTCCCGGGAAAGCTTGCACCCACAAATTTAGCGGGGAAGGTATGCTCCTCCTTGTGGAAGTGTTCCACGGACGAGCGCGCCGACAGGCTGTCGCTGCCCATGACACTGAAGGTTCTGATCGTTGGGAGCAACTGCTTGGCCAGCGCCAGGGTCTGGCTGACGTGATGGCGCTCCAGTACGCCGGTTACATTGGCCGCGGGATAGCCGTACTTCTCGGGATCTGAATTGACGCCACAGAATATCACCGGCGTTTCAACCCTGCCCTTCAGATAGGGCAGGGTAAACATGGACTGGGCATTGTCATCGGCGACGATCACGCCGTCGGGAGCGAGCTTCAGGTACAGTTCGTAGGCCATTTTCGCCTTTTGCGGACCGCCGGCGAAATTGTTTCTGGTGTCCAGGTAGACGTACTCGATCCGGGAGTTATGCGACAGGACCGATTCGATTCCCTCCTGGATCTCCTGTACGAACTGATAGTCCGGCGCGTAACTCATCACCACCAGCACATTGTATCTCTCCCTGTCGGCAGCTGTGGCTACGGCCGTGACAAAGAAGATCAGAACCAGGCCAATGATGACAGTGCCGAGGTTCTTCGTCGTCATGGTCTTGCCTCCATATACGTTGGCTGAGCAGGTCGCAGAGATCGTTGCCACCAGCGCGGAACTTCCGGCACAAGGGAGTGAACCCCTTTTCGCCACCGCCGGTGGTCGGCGCCCGGCCACGGGCGCGCGGTTTCAGGGTGTCAGCATGTTTATCGGTTGGGTGACGGATAACATTACCCGGCCAGGCACGAAGATCGATCGTCCCGGCGCCCTGCAAATCCCCCCGGCTACCAGATCCCGGGTATCAATCTGTATCGAGTACGCTTCGCGTAGTCACGATAACCGTTCAACTCGGCGTGCAGGGTTCGGTCCTCGAGCTGCGTGCGAACTATCAGGAGCAGCGCCAGAAAGAGAGAGAGAATCAATGCGAACCTCGATCCAAGCGCCACGGGAACAGCCGGCAGCAGTACGATCGCTACCGCATACATAGGGTGCCGCACCAGTGCATAGGGTCCGTTCGTCACTACCTGATGTCCGCGCTCCCGGTCGATTTTCACAACTTGCGACAGATAGGTGTTTTCACGCATCACCCAGCCGAGGAGAACGAAACAGGGCAGGTGCATGAACATTGCGATGACGCTCATCCACAACGGCAGCGGTTCGCTCCACTGAAAACGAACGACGTCAAACCCCGGAACGATATAGAGTCCGATTCCTGCAACGAAAAACAGAAGCATCAATACCTTATCCCAAGCCTTCTGCTGCCTCGCCAGAGGTGCGAGCTTCAAGCGCTCGGCGAGCAACGCCGGATCGTGTCGTAGCAGATAGTGAGTCATGGCAACCTCGAAGGAGCCCCAAAGAGCGATCACTATCCAGGCCTCCAACCAGCGCCAGGTGCCCGCGGACCAGAACAAGATGACGGAAAATAACGTCATGCGCAGGAAGAGCCTTAGCCAGATGGTATAGGGTGCCTGGTCGATCATTGCAGAAACAGTTGCCTTCCCCGGGAATGGACGTTTGTCCGACCCAATCAATTGACGATACGCAACAGCGAAAAGCGGTTCGTGCGTCTCCTCTGACGAGATATGGTCATCGGTCTCCCATCATCATAGTGCCGGTGTCGATCCTCGTCATGGCGATAGTTGTCAATTGTTCCCGGATCTCCCGAGATGCTCTGCTACATTCTCGTCAGCGCTATGGCGGTATTCCACGCAGCTTTCATGCCGTGGATCCTTTCTCCGCTGGGTTGGGTACGGATTTCCGTGCCCGCCTGCTCGTGGCACCGCGACAGGTGAGGTTCGAAAGGTCGCTGTCGAGCCGCAGGTTGTGCATTCGCTGTCATGGTGACGCTCGACTCGATCGCCTTCCAGCCAGGGTGAAACATGCTATCCTGACCAGCACGCTGGCCGCGGCCATAGCGCTATAAGTGGCGACGACAGCGGAGTCTTCGCCGATACGATCCAGGCGCAGCTGAAACGCTTCCCGCGTTACGCTTGATGCAGTCACTCTAGCCCTGTTGAGGGTGTCGTAAAAAACAGTCCGTACCTTCTCCCTTCGGCGGAGCAGGCGGCGATGAGGGTGATTCGAATCAGGGCTTCGGCTTGCTGATTCCCCGCCCTGACCCTCTCCCCCGGGATGGAGAGGAGACTTTTTCGGCACACTCACCTGGAAGAGGGTACGAATATGTACCACCACCCCTTATGCAAGGATAGACAATGACCGAAGAGTTCAAACAGCAGTCCCTGCAGTATCATCGTCAGCCCACACCCGGCAAGATCTCCGTCACACCCACCAAAACCCTGGCCAACCAGTTCGACCTGTCGTTGGCCTATTCGCCCGGTGTGGCGCATGCCTGTGACGCCATCGTGGATGATCCCGGTCAGGCGGCGTCGCTGACCGCGCGCGGCAATCTGGTGGCAGTGATCAGCAACGGTACCGCGGTTCTGGGTCTTGGTCCGATCGGACCCCTGGCCTCCAAGCCGGTCATGGAGGGCAAGGCGGTTCTGTTCAAGAAATTCGCCGGCATCGATGTATTCGACATCGAGATCGACGAGCGCGATCCGGAGATGCTGGTCGAGGTAATTGCCCGCCTCGAGCCTACCTTCGGCGGCATCAATCTGGAGGATATCAGGGCGCCGGAGTGCTTCGAGGTGGAGCGGCGGCTGCGCGAGCGGATGAATATTCCGGTGTTTCACGACGATCAGCACGGCACCGCGATCATCGCCGCGGCAGCCGTGCTGAATGGACTGCGGCTGGTCGGAAAGAAGATCGAGGAGGTCAGGGTGGTCGGCAGCGGAGCCGGTGCCGCCGGGCTGGCCTGCCTCGATCAGTTGGTCAGCCTGGGCGTGCGCAGGGAGAACATCACCGTCTGCGACCGGCTCGGCGTGGTCTACAAGGGGCGGGTGGAGGAGATGGATCCGCGCAAGGAGGGGTACGCCCAGGATACGCCGCTGCGCACGCTGGCCGAGGTGATTTCCGGCGCCGATATTTTTCTCGGTCTATCGGCACCCGGTGTGTTGAAGCCGGAGATGGTCGAGTGCATGGCGCCCGATCCGCTGATCCTGGCGTTGGCCAATCCGGTGCCCGAAATCATGCCGGACCTGGCCAGGTCGGTGCGTCCGGATGCCATTGTCGCAACCGGCCGCTCGGACTTTCCGAATCAGGTCAACAACGTGCTCTGCTTCCCCTATCTGTTCCGCGGCGCGCTCGATGTCGGCGCCACCACCATCAACGAGGAGATGAAGATGGCGGTGGTGCGTGCGCTGGCCGACATGACCATGAAGCAGGCTTCGGAGAACGTTGCCAGCGCCTACTCCGGCGATCAGCTCAGCTTCGGCCCCGAGTATCTGATACCCAAGCCGTTCGACACCCGCCTGATCCTGGAACTGCCGGTGGCGGTGGCGCGGGCGGCGATGAAGAGCGGGGTGGCCACGCGTCCGATCGAGGATTTTCATCTCTACCGGGAGAGTCTCAGCAGCATCGTCTATCGAACGGGCAGCGCGATGCGGCCTCTGTTCGAGCGCGCCGCGGCCGACCCGCGCCGGGTCATCTATACCGAGGGAGAGAACGAGCGTGTGCTGCGCGCGGTGCAGGTCGTGATCGACGAGGGGCTGGCCAAACCGATCCTGATCGGCAGAAAGGATCGCATACTGGGTGCCATAGAGCGGTTGAACTTGGGCATGAGCGAAGCCGATTTCCAGCTGATCGATCCGCGCGAGAATCCGCACTACGAAGAGTGCTGGCAGACCTATCACCAATTGCGGCGGCGCCATGGAATCGACCCGATCGTGGCCAGGATCCGTGTCAACACCGAGTATACGGTGTTGGGCGCACTGCTGCTTCGGTTAGGGTACGCCGATGCGATGGTATGCGGTACCTTCGGTCGTTTCGAAGGTCATCTCAAGCTTGCGACGGATGTGCTCGGCAAGGAAAAAGGGGTGAAGACGGTGGCGGCGATGAATATGCTGATCACCTCGAAGGGCACGGTCTTCATTGCCGACACCAATGTAACCCTGGATCCGGACGCCGATCAGATCGTTGACATCACGCTGCAGGCGGCGGATGCGCTGCGTAAATTGGGCATAGTGCCCAAGGTGGCGCTGCTCTCGCATACCAACTTCGGCGCCAGGCGTGATCCAGCCTCGGAGAAGATGGCAAAAGCCCTGCGGCGCATCAGAAAGCAGGCGCCCGAACTGGAGGTGGAGGGAGAGATGAAAGGCGACACGGCGTTGCTGGAGAGCCTGCGCGAGCGGGTTTTCCCCGGCTCGCGCCTGAAGGGGGGCGCCAATCTGCTGATCATGCCCAACCTGGATGCGGCCAATATAGCCTCGGCGCTCATCAAGGTGCTTGCCGCAGAAGGTGTCGCGGTGGGTCCAATCATGCTGGGTCTGCGTTGGCCGACCCACATACTCACCCGTTCCTCCACTATGCGCCGGATCATAAACATGACCGCGGTGGCCGTGGTGGATGCGCAACTGAGCAGCCGGGCACAGCGGCAGGAGAGTGGCAAAGAAGCCTGACCCGAAAGGCACTTTTGAAGGCGTGGCGCCGGACCCAACCGTCGCTGCGTCGAACCGCAGCGGTCGGAATCGAAGGAAGGAACGAAGAGATGATCGAAGAGCTTCACAGGTTGTATCGGCGCATCGGCTGGCTGACCGGGCTCGCGTGGCTGCTGGCGTTGGCGCCGCTCCGCGTGGATGCGCATGGATTCATCCCGATTCCGCTGGAAAGCGTCAACGCGCTGCTCGAGCAAACGGCGGGTGGCACGGCGGCCACCGGCAGGCCGTTCACTCCCGAGGAGGTCGATGCGTTTCCGCCGGTCGAAAGCGATTTGCAAGACTTTCTCGGACCTGACAGGGCCCGCAGTGCGCTCGCCGGACGACGCCTGGAGGCGCGCGGCAAGACGGCTCTGCCGTCCATCGAGGCCGCGTTGTCCGATCCCGCGACGAGCGCCATCGACAATATCCGTCTGAAGCTCGTCGTGGCACGTATTGCCGCGCCCGGTTCGCAGCGACTGATCATCGAGGCGACCGAGCGTCAGCGGCCGGATCTGGACGGTGATCCGCGCGCATTGAAGAATCTGCTCGCCGGCACCTTCTCGATGCTCTCCATGTTCACCGACCACGAGCCCGCCAGCGACTACGCGCAACGCCTGCTGAGCAGTGCCGACGATCGACCGGTCATCGTCGCCCAGGCGTTGCGGCAGCTTGCACGACACAAGGTCCGGTCGGCGGCGCACTGGTACCAACGATTCAGTGCCGACGACCAGGATCTCGATGTCCGCTATGCCGCACTCTATCTGGGGGGCATGTTGGGTATCGAATCGAGCCGGGAGAAGATCGTCGAACTGCTGCGCAACAGGCCGGACAGAAAACGCAGTCACAAGAACGAAGAGTTCCAGCTGCTGCTCGCGCTGGGCGAGATCACCACACCGGCCGAACTGACCGACATCATCGGCACGGTGTTCGGTCCGCAGAACTTTTTCGATCCCGAACTCAGCAGGAAAGCGGTCAATCTTGCGAAGCTCAAGCGGGGCGACGCGAGGCAGCGGGCCGAGGCGGCCGAGGCCTTTCTCGACGGCTGGAGCAAGGATCGCGGAAGCCTGGTGGCATCGCTGCGCCGCATGATCGAGGCCGGCGATGCGCAGCCCTATCTCTATCGCTGGCGGCTCCGCAATCCGGTTCTGGTCCACCATCTGGCGCGGCTGGGTTACGTGATCGAGCTCGATAAAGGCCGCGCGGCATTCGTGCAGCAGGAAGAGGCGGCGGCCAGGCAGACGCCAGCCAGGCTCGCCGAGGCGCTCATCGGCCTTGCGACCGATGCCGATGGCGGTGGATTTTTCGACACCCTGTTCGTGAGCGAGGAGGATTTTCTCTTTCTCCAAGGCGGCGGAAGATCTCCTTCAACCACCTCAGAGGCATCCAAGCTGACCGACGAATACCAGCGCCTGCGAACCGAGGCCAGCGCGCGCTGGCAAACTTTTCGGCAGTCGGCGGCTGCGATCGGTGTAGTGCCCGGAGCAAACAGATTGCTGTCGACGCAATACACCGTGATGGTGGGGAAGGATGGTCTGCAGACGACGGCCCTGACCGTCGACATCGAAACGGACAAGGGTCCGCGGTCGTTTGTCGTGGAGGCCTGCGTACTGCTCGATGGCAATTGGTATGCGCTGACCGCTCCCCGTTGGAAGTGAGCGGCACGACGGCACAAGCGCTGCCGGCGTCGGGCAGGTAGCCGTGCGGGCGGGGCTCCGGCGAAACCGGCCCTGGACGCTCAGGCTTGCTGGAGAGCATTACCCGCCATCAGGCATCTCCGCGCGGACTTCAATCGGCGCACGAAGGGAAACGTGTCTGTCAAAGGGCTGCCGGGATGGAGGCCCGCATCGATCCACCTCGTAAACGGGACGACGGCGTGACCAGAGCCACGGTATTCATCAGCTACAGCCATCAGGACGAACAGTGGAAGGATCGCTTGCTGAGTCGTCTGCGACCGCTGCTCGAGGCGGAACGAATCGACCTTTGGCACGACCGGCGGATTGCGCCCGGCAGCGAATGGTACGGCGAGATCCAGAGCGCAATCGAACGCGCCGCAATCGCTGTCTGTCTGATCAGCTCAGACTACCTGCAGTCGACATTCTGCACCGAGTTCGAGGTCGCCCCGCTGCTCGCCCGACGGGAACGTGATGGATTGATTCTGCTTCCGCTGCTGCTCTCTCCCTGCCGCTGGGAGAGCGTCCATTGGTTGAAACCGATTCAGATGCTGCCTGGTGATGGAAAGTCGGTCACGGCAGACTATCCTGGCTGCGAAGACGATGCGCTCGGCGAAGCCGCCCGGCGGATCGCCAGACTGATCAACGATCCGGCCTGGCAACCTCCCGCTCCCACAGTTGCTGCAGAGGTGGCCGGCAAGGTGGATACCGGCAGGCTGGCGTACACAGGCTTCGAACTGGTCGGACACGACGCGGAGCTGGCGGCGCTGCAACTCGCCTGGGGAAGCCAGGATACCCATATCGTGAACCTGTTCGGGTGGAGCGGCACAGGCAAGACAACGCTCGTCAACAAATGGCTGGAAGGGCTGGATTCAGGAAGAATCAGCGGAGCCACCAGGGTATTCGGATGGAGTTTTGGCGGAGAGCCCGGCAGCGACCGGGCGCCGAATGCCGAGCCTTTCATCCACGCCGCCCTGGAGTGGTTCGGTGCATCCGCTGCCGCAACCGGATCCCCCTGGTACAAGGCAGAGCGCCTGGCCGAGTGTATCGCGGAGCAACGCACCCTGCTGGTGCTGGATGCCATCGAGGGGTTCCAGAACAGCGCATCACCGCTCCGGGGGAGCATCACCGACCCGGCGTTGTCCACACTGATCGCGGAGCTTGCGTTGCGCAATCCGGGGCTCTGCCTGATCACCTCCTGGGAACCTTTGCCGACTCCCGGCGCCCTGTCGGAGCGAATCGCATCGGTGAATATGGAGCGCCTGTCCGACGCTGCCGGTCGTGCCCTGCTTCGGCTCTCCGGCGTACGTGGCGTCGGGCAAGAGACACTCGAACTGACAAGCAGGGTATTGAACGGGCATGCACTTGCTTTGCGGCTGCTGGCGGCACTCTGTGTTGCCCACCCTGACCGGCAGCCAGAGCGACTGGCCGAACTGAAATCGGTTGCGGCGCTCCCGCCAGGAGAAGAGGTTCCGTGGATCCTGCGGTGGATTCTCGCGGATCCGAACCGTGCAGCGATCAAGCAGGCGCTCTCCATTGTCGCTTTGCCCGAAGAGCCGGCGGATGCGGCACAGGTGGATCTGCTCCGCCTCGGAGCGGTCGAGGCGGGGTTGAACGACGTCGTGGGCAGGCTGAGCGATCGCCAGTGGTTTGCGCTCACCGCCGAATTGCGGCGCATGCAACTGTTGTTGCCGGAGAATCCTCGGTATCCCGCTCTCCTGGCCGCCCATCCGCTGATAACCGCTCACTTCAGCGAGCAGCTGCGGCAAGATGCCCCTCAGGCCTGGTCGGCGGCGCAGCAGCGGTTGTTCGAGTACTACGCGCAGCAGGTACAGCAGACGCCGCAGAGCCTGGAGCAGGCGATTCCCGCGCTCACCGCTGTCTATCATGGCGCGCGGAGCGGCAACTTCAATGATGCGCTGGAACGGTTCTACGTCTGGATAGACCAGGGCGAACGCCACAGGGCTGCCGAACTCAATGCACCAGGCAGCGTGCTTCGCGCACTGCGCCCGTTCTTCGTCGCCGGTGGCTGGTCCGTTAAACCGGGGTTGAGCCGCGACAATAAAGCCTATCTGCTGAATACCGTTGGCATGTTGTTGCGATATCTGGGCAGGTTGGACGAAGCGACCGAGCTGTTCGGCCATGCGCTGGAGGTGCGAAAGTCCGCATCGAGCTGGCAGAGTGCCTCCAAGAATGCGGGCAACATGGCAGAGCTGGCGCTGGTGGCGGGAGACCTCGATGCGGCGCTCGATTCGGCACGGGATGCAGGCGATTTTGCGGTACTGACGGCGAATGCAGGACAGATGATCTACAGCCTCTCCACCCTGGGCGATACTCTTCACCACCGCGGTGAGCTGAACGAGGCGGCCACGTTGTTCGAGAATGCGGAACAGATGCACAGGCAGTTTCTCGGACACCGCATACCGACACTCTACCGACTGCCCGGCATCCGCTACTGCGATCTGCTGCTAACCCGGGGTGAGATCAGCGAGGTGTTGCGGCGCGTACCGATTCTCACGCTCTCCGGTCCGGATATCTCCGCCGAAGAGGAGGCGTTGGGTCTCGCTGTGTGCGCGGAAGCGATGCGCCTCGATCAAGGCCGTTCAGGTATCCTGATTGCCGGTCTGGGGCGATTCAATGCCATCGGCTACGCGGACCTGGCGCTGGAGCGGCTGCGCGCGACCAATTCGGAGATCTACCTGCCGAAACTATTGACTGTCCGTGCCCGCAACTATCTTGCGGTACACGACCTGGAGGCGGCTTCGCTTGATATAGCCCGCGCGCTGACGGTTGCCCGCCGCAACCAGGCCGGGCTGTTCACCATCGATGCCCAGCTGCTGCGGGCACGGTTGGAGATCGCCCGGGGGAACGCCGATCTCGCCGCCAAGATCCTGCAGCAGGTGCGTTCCGACATCGAGACATCCGGTTACGGCCGTGCGGCAACCGAGATACGGGTGATCGAAAGGCTGCTGCAGGCGGACGGCGCATCCCCGGATACGGAGCTGAGCTGAGGGATGAATCGAGTCTGACCCCATTGATACCAGTTGCGGGACAGTTCACTGAACGCATCCTCATCGTGCAGACATTTCTAACGGGTCTCCCGCAAACGGGCCCCGGAATTTCCCCGCAACAAGATCTTTGCGCTCGATCAATACGGGCGATGCCTCGGGCAGTGAGCGTGCTGGTTCGTGATAAAATTATATGTAGGAGAGTAGTTGAAAAAGGAGAAGTGAGATGAAGACGAGTTTCAAAGAAGCGATTGACGCATTGGTCCACGAACGTATCGAGCAGGGCGACGATCCGATGGATCTCTTCGAAGAGCTGAGCCGTGAAGCCAACCTTGTTTTTGGACGCTACAATCTCGAGTACGAACTCATCGACAAGAAGGCGAGGTAGCTCTTTCCTCGCGGCAGACTGCCAGAGGCGCGACCGTTTTGCAGGCACTCTTTTG
>JAGRGU010000054.1:18909-37011 GCA_020445335.1 Gammaproteobacteria bacterium | reverse complement strand
ATCGGCCCTGTTGCGGCGCTGGAAGCGCATAGACCGGTCGCAATGGTGGACGTAGCTCCGTTGGTAGAGCCCTGGATTGTGATTCCAGTCGTTGTGGGTTCGAGCCCCATCGTCCACCCCATTTTTCAGATTTGGGCCATTAGCTCAGCTGGTAGAGCAGTGGACTCTTAATCCATTGGTCGAAGGTTCGAATCCTTCATGGCCCACCAAATCAAAAGAGAACCCAGGCCGGCAAGCCTGGGTTTTTTTCGAAGCGCGATTCGGACCTTCGACTTTTCCAATCAGCCAGGTTCGACAGCCGAGTCATCCTTCAATCAGGGGACAGTATACCTATTTCCATCTGGGAAATAGGTATACTGTCCCCAGCAAGCACCAAATCCAAAAGAGAACCCGGGTCCGCAAACCCGGGTTTTTTTTCGAAGCGCGTTTCGAACCTTCGACGTTTCCAATCAGCCAGGTTCGACAGCCGAGCGCGGATAGCCGCGGGACATAGAGTTGATATAGATGCGCCTGATCAGGAAAGACTACGAAGTCAATTGGTTACTTCCCGCTTGGCAGCAACGAGATGCACTTTCAGGCGAATATCGGAAATGTCCTGGTGAGTGAATCGACAAAGATCAAAAAAATGGTAGGACAGATAGCGTATCGCGCTCGTGTGAATGCGGGAACAGGGGAAGGTCCGGCAAGTTTCTCGCTACTGCTTGTTCGATCCGTCATGAAAAATTTTCAACCCTTTTTGATGTTTTATGGGTTGCCGGTCCGAGAGTGGTGGTAATAATTTGGCTATCCGTTTCGTAATCAATCCGTAGAACACCACATCGAAGAGCGTTGGTATGGAACAAATAGTCTTTCTTGATCGCGCAACCATTGCCCCCCAGATTCAGGTGCGCCGCCCGGATTTTGAACATACCTGGTGTGAGTATGAGTACACCACCGAAGACCAGGTACTGGAAAAAGCCCGGGAGGCGAGCGTCATTATCAACAATAAGGTGCCCCTGCGCCGTCAGACGCTGGAGAAACTGCCGAATTTGCGACTGATCGCGATGGCGGCCACCGGGTACGACTGTGTCGATAAAAAGGCCTGCGAGGAGTTTGGCATCACTTTGTCGAACATCCGTGGATATGCCGTCAATACCGTTCCCGAACACGCTTTCGCGTTGATCCTGGCGCTGCGGCGGAACCTGCTGGCCTATCGCCAGGACGTGCAGCGCGGTGAATGGATCAAGGCGGACCAGTTCTGCTTCTTTAATCATCGGATCCATGATCTGGCGGGCAGCAACCTGGTGATCATCGGCGAGGGTTCGATTGGCCAGAGCGTCGCCTCCTTGGGACGAGCGTTCGGTATGAACGTAATGTTCGCCGCGCACAAGGGCAGCACCGGCCTTGGCCCGTTGTACACGCCCTGGGAGCAGGCGTTAGCCGCAGCTGACGTGATCTCGATCCATTGCCCGTTGACACCAGCCACTGAGTGGATGATCGGCATGGATGAATTCCGCGCGATGAAACGCCGGCCGATCCTGGTCAATACGGCACGCGGCCGCATTGTGGTCGAGGAGGACCTGGCCACCGCCCTGCGCGAAGGGCTCATCGCTGGTGCTGGTTTCGACGTGGTCTCGACCGAACCGCCGCCGATGGATCACACCATGATGCGCCTCCTGGAATTGCCCAATTTCATTCTCACTCCGCACACCGCTTGGGCAAGCGACGAGGCCCAGCAGACTCTCGCGGATCAGATGATCGACAATATCGAGAACTTCGTGCGCGGCGAGCCCAGCAATGTCGTGGTCTGAACAGATACAGCCCTAAACTGATGAATACACCCATGAGCCAGACAACAGAAACCACAACCGACATGAAGGCGATGGCTAACGCCATTCGTTTCCTTTCGATGGATGCCATCGTTCAGGCCAATGACGGGCACCCGGGGACCCCGCTCGGCGGCGCCGACATCGCCACGGCTCTGTTCAGCCGGCAGTTGAAATTCGACCCCAATGCACCCCGCTGGCCCGACCGCGACCGTTTCGTCCACTCCGCCGGGCATGGTTCGATGCTGATCTACTCGGCGCTGCACCTGTGCGGCTACGAAGCGCTCAACATCGACCAGATCAGGAACTTCCGCGTGCTGGGTTCCAACACCCCCGGCCACCCCGAATACCACATGGACTCGGGTATCGAGACTACCACCGGCCCACTCGGCCAGGGCATCGGCAATGCGGTGGGCATGGCCATCGCCGAACGTGTGCTCAACAACCGTTTCGGCGATGAAATCGTGGACCACTACACCTACGCCTATACCGGGGACGGCTGCCTGATGGAGGGTATTGCCGCCGAGATTATCGCCTTGGCCGGCCATCTTAGACTGGGCAAGCTGATCTTCCTGTGGGACGACAACCGCATGACCGATGATGGTGTCATTGAACAAGCCGTGTCAGAGGATCAGGTGACCCGCTTCACAAACAATGGCTGGCATGTGCAGCGCGTAGACGGGCATGATCCAGAAGCGATCGCCAAGGCTATCGAAGTCGCCAAGCAGGACGACCGGCCATCCATGATCGCCTGTCGCACACTGATCGGTTTTGGCATCCCGCGCATCCAGGACGATCGAGCAGCTCATGGCGGCAGGATCACAAAAGAGGATACGGACGCTGCCCGGGCAAACCTGGGCTGGTCGCACGAACCTTTCCAAATACCAAATGACCTGCAACAGGCCTGGCGGCGAAACGGTGAACGCGGCGCGGCCGCCGCTTTCGATGCAGGGCTGACAACGGTCATCCATACCAGCCGTGGCGAGCGGGTGTTTGGCGATACGAGGGAGCGGCTCGCGTTCGGCGAACAGATATCGGCGTTTCTGGTGGACGTGGTCCGTGGCTTACCGTGCGAACTTGGTTTTCTGGTGAGCAAGGGTGGGATTACCTCTAACGAAATACTTAGTAGAGGTTTGGAATTGCACACCGCACGGGTACTGGGTCAGGTCATGGCGGGATGCTCAGTAGTGCGTTGCCCGGACACGCATCCCCGGTTTCCCGGCATGCCGGTGGTCATCTTTCCCGGAAACGTAGGTGCGGACAATGGGCTTGTCGAAGTGCTGGCCCGAATGAGTGGACCATACCACTGAGCGGATGTTTGGCCGGATCGCAATCCGCTAAATGAACTCCAACAGATGAAAATAGATTTCTGGTTTGAATTTGGAAGCACCTACTCCTACCCTGCCGCAATGCGCATCGAGAATCTCGCGAAGCAACGGGGGCTGGAGGTATCATGGCACCCTTTTCTTCTCGGACCGATTTTCCGTGAGCAGGGATGGGACGATTCGCCGTTCAACATATACCCGGTGATGGGACGCTACATGTGGCGGGATGTGCAACGTGTCTGCGAGGCTTGCAAGATCCCTTTCCGCCGTCCCTCGAGGTTTCCTCGCAATGGCCTGCTGGCCGCCCGGGTGGCATGTCAGTTTTCCAGCGCACCGTGGATTCCGGATTTCGTTCGTTCTGTCTATCTTGCGAATTTTTCCGAGGACAGGGATATATCCACGCCCGATACGGTTTCGTCTTGCCTGTCAGAGTTGGTCGCGGAACCCGATAGCGTGATCGGAGAAGCGCAATCTTTGGCGGCAAAGAACCGGCTGCGGAAACAAACGGAGAGGGCGGTAGAGGAGGGGATATTCGGTGCCCCCTCTTTTCTGGTTGGCAGGGAGCTCTTCTGGGGGAATGATCGACTCGAAGCTGCATTGTCCTGGGCTGAGAGGCATGGAGCATGATCGGGCGGGAAGACCCGGGAGAGAGGTTTGTGCGCCGCTCCCCGGATCGCATGCTGCGTCACCCCTCCTTCCTCGCGATGTACTGCACAACGGACGCCAGACCGGTGTGCCCCTCTCCTTCGCTTACCTCGCGTTCAACCTCCCTGATCAGGATCGGCTTGAGAGATGGAAACTCGTGACGCAGTTTTTCGATACTCATCAGCATATCGATATCTTTGGGTCCGCCGGTGTTGTTGCCCAGTTGCTTCTCCGAGTAAGCCTCGAGAAGAACGATACCGCCCGCCGTCAATGATTTTTCGATCAGCGGGTAGAGTCGATTGCGAATGGAACTCGGCAAGTGCGCCGAAATCGAGACGACGGAACCGAAAGAGTCCGCCGGTGGATCGTACTGCGCCAGATCGGCAACCTCGGTTTCGATCGACACTCCGCGGGTGGTCGCGAGCGATCGCGCCTTCTCCAGGCCGACTTCGGAGCAGTCGACACCGAGAACACGCAGTCCCAGGGATGCGATGAAAACAGCGTTTCTTCCCTCTCCCTCAGAGAGGGAGAGCACCGGGCCGCAGAGATAGCCGGCGTTATCCTGCAGAAAAGAGTTCGCTTCCCTGCCGTAGAGATAGCCATCCTTCGCATAGCGCTCATTCCAGAAATCTGTGTCGTACATCGGTCGCTCCTCGTTTAGCCGAACACCTGCCGGAACCGGGTGCCGGCGCAAGCGTGACAATACCATCGCTGCCCTGGAAACGCGCTATCGACCGCCGGGCTGATGTCGGCTATGACGCTCCGGCAAGTGCAATCGTTTCATAGAGTCGCTATCAACGAGTAGGGTATAGATCAGCTGCGAGGCGCGGCGGTGATCGAAACTTTTGCGCTCCCGCCGACCGCCAGCGAGCTGCAATCCGAAGGACTGGTGGATGCCGCCCAGCTCGATGAGGGTGCCGAACGGCTGGTGTGGCTCGATTTCTACGCTTAGAGGCTGCCGACCGTTGCGCTCAGGGCGCCGCTGATGCGGCCGACAGATCCGCCAGCAGGCGTTTGAATTCGCTGTTGCCGCGCAATAGTGTGGCGCCGGCGGCGATCAGCCGCTCCACCTGTTCCCCATCGAGCGAAAGCGTGGTGGGTATGCGGTTGAGGAAGAGGCGCTCCGCCGGATCCTCGAGGGAATCGAGGCCGATTTCGATGAAATAGGGCTCGACGTTGTGGCCGTCGTTCGATATCGCCCGGCTCCAGCGACGCTGGGAGCTCTGCAGCAGTTTCAGCGTGGCCGCGTTGTAGCGGTGCAGTTGCGCGTCGGTGAGCGCGTTGATCGTCTCCTCCAGCGACGGCTCCGCCGCGCTCAGATCCATGCTGGGTTCGACGTCGGTCGATGCATCGACCACGATGAAGACCATCCGCTGGGGCGCTCTTTCGCCGAAGCGCTGCTGGAAACCGCGCGCGCCGCCCGCGACCTCGACGATCTCGTAGATCGCCCGCAGTCCGAGATTGTCGGTGATGCCGCCGTCGACCAGATGGATATAGCGGCGCTGCTGCTTGTCACGGTAGCTCTGCAGCTTGCGCGTCACCAGCGAGATCTCGAAATCCTCTGCGTGCCCCGGGAGCGACAATCCCAGCCACGGTTTGCCGGCCGCACCGCAGTCGTCGTGGTTTTTCAGGATCACCGGGTTGAACAGCAGCGGGACGGCGGAGGAGGCGGCCACGGCGCGGGCGATGGAGAAGCTGCCGAGGTCGGAGCAGAGCAGGTCGAAATACTCCTGCAGGAAGGAGAAGCGGACCCCCTTGCCGAGATCGGTGGCGTTGATGACGATCAGCGGAGCTCCGCTGCGCCGCAGATCGGCGAAGGTGGCGCCGCCGAAGAGTGTTTCGTCGTAGTGCGCGATCGCCACTTCGGTGCGGCCGTTGCTGCTGAACAGATGGGTTGGCGAGGTCAGCTGCTGAACCAGGTGCTGTTCGTTGTCCTGCTGCAGAAAGTGCGGACGAAAATCCTCGAACAGGCGGTCGCCGTGGAGCCCGTAGTAGGCGGCGGTGAAACTGCCTCCGGAGACGGCGCTGATCAGATCCACTTCGTCCAGCAGGCTGTAATCTTTGCCGGCACCATCCACGGGGGTTTCGCGAAGTGCCTGCAGCACGCCGTAGGCGAGGGCGGCCGCGCGACTGCCGCCGCCGGAGAATGCCAGCACCAGCGACAACCGTTCGTCCGGCGGCCGCGGCTGGCGGTAGTGATCGACGATGGAGTAGGTCGGCGCCTGCTGCGCCTCGCTTACGGCAGAGCGGGCGGCATTACGAACCACGCCTACTGAACTGCACGCCTGCAGCATGATGCCGGCGAGCAACAGCAGCGGAAGCCTGACCATGAGGAGGGCTATATGGTGGCGCGCTGAGAGGCTGCTAGTGCTTCTTCTTGCCCTTCCGTTTCTTGGACTTCTTCTTTTTGTGCTTGGACTTTTTTTCCTGCGCTTTTTCGGCCTCGGGCGCTGCTGCGGGCAGGGGTGCCGGCTCTGCCGCAGGTTTCGCCACCCGCCGTCTGACCGCCGCCTTCTTGCGTAGCGGCCGTCTCCTGGCGGCAGCCTGCGGGGCTGGGGCGGGCTCCGCCTCCGGATCCTGTTCCGGCAGTGTTTCGACGACGGAGGCGTTCTCGGTGAGCTGTATCTCGCCGTTGCCGGCAACGGTCAGATCGATCAGCCTCGCCTCCGGCGCCATCTTCAATACCGAAACGATCCCCTCCAGCGCCAGCACCTTTTTGGCATAGCCGTCGCTGACCAGTACACGCTCACCGTTTTCACCCAGCAGGCGGAAGCGGAAGCGTCCACCGACGTCTTTGTAGAGTTCGAATTTGCCCGCCATGGTCTGGCTCCGGTTGGAGGCTCAACAGGCCGTTAAGCCGAAGAATATTCTAATATTCTAAGCCGATTCGTGGTACCGACGAAAGCACGCCCTTGCCGCGCCTCCGATCAGCGACGCGGGCTCGACCGCAATCCTTGCGCGCGCTCGGTTGGACGCGCCGCGGCGGAGCAGGGAGAATAGGCCATTACCAACCGTTCGCAGTGAACTTAGTCCACTCAGCCGGGCGTATCGCCACAGCTCACCTCAAATCCCATGTACACACTGCTCATCATCTTTTTTCTGATCGCCATCGTCACTTCGTTTCTCTGCTCGTTGTGGGAGGCGACGCTGCTCAGCATCACCCCCTCCTACGCGCAGCTCAAGCAGCAGGAGGGAGAGCGCGTCGGCGCGCTTATCCAGTCGTTCAAGGAGAATATCGACCGTCCGCTGGCGGCGATTCTGACGCTCAACACCATCGCCCATACCGTGGGTGCGATCGGTGTCGGCGACCAGGCGGCGAAGATCTGGGCCGACGCCAACCCGATCGTGACCGGGTTGGTGGTGCCGGTGCTGATGACGCTGGCGATCCTGATCCTCTCCGAGCTGATTCCCAAGACCATCGGCGCCAACTATTGGAAAGAGCTGACGCCCTTTACCGTACGATCGCTGGCGCTGGTGATCATGCTGCTCTATCCGTTGGTCTGGTTCAGCCAGTTGATCACCCGCTCGCTGAAGAAAGAGAAGGGGAAGAGCGTCTTCTCCCGCTCCGATTTTCTGGCGATGGCCGAGCTGGGCGCCCGGGAAGGAGTGATCGAGAACCGGGAGTCACGCATCATCGCCAACCTGTTGCGCTTCGACAGCGTTCGTGCGGAGGATGTGATGACCCCGAGGGTGGTGGTCAAGCGGGGCTCCGAGGCTTGCACGATCGAAGATTATTTCGAGGCCAACCGGGATGAGCGGTTCTCGCGTATTCTGCTGCATCGGGCGGAGTCGCAGGAGCATGTCACCGGGTACTTTCTCAAGGATGAGCTGCTTGCCCGGCTGCTGGCCGGCGAGGGCGATCTGCCGCTTTCGGCGCTGAAACGCGAGATTCTGGTGGTGCATGACGACTCGCCGATTCCCGATCTGTTCGAGCGGTTTCTGGAGCAGGGCGAGCATATCGCGCTGGTGGTGGACGGCTTCGGCGGCATGGCGGGCATAGTGACGATGGAGGATGTGATCGAAACGCTGCTCGGCATGGAGATCGTCGACGAGATGGACGGCACCGCAGACATGCAGGCGCTGGCAAGGCGCAACTGGGAGCGCCGCGCGCGCGCCATGGGGCTGGTCGGCGCGGATGGTCAGCTGGCGCTGCCGATCGAGAGCGTGCAGACAGCGGGCAGCGACCAGAGCTGACCGGCACGGATCTGTGTCGCGCCTCTTGCTGCTGCGGTGCTCAGAGCCGGAAAGCGATCTGTCGCCGTGACAGAATGCGGTTGGCGAAGCGCACCCACTCCGCCGTCGGTACCCACACCTCCGTGACCTTCTCGTAGGCCTCTTCGGGCTCCGCGTGGAGCTCGATGACGCGGTAGAGAAAGACGAACATCGAGGCCCGCTGGTTGCGCTGGCAGTGGATCCAGACGGGCTGGTGGGCGGCGTTGAGGCTGGCGCTGAAGAGCTCGAAATCCATCTCCCGGGGTTGCTCCAGATCGACCGGGATCGCGATATAGGCGATCCGTCTGGCGGCAAGAATCCGTGCTTCGTCGGCTGACGATAGGCCATGCTCGCGCGGCGCCAGATCGATCACCATCGCGAACTGCCCGGGCTGCAAAGCCCGCAGCTCCGTCATGGCCGGTTGCCCCGAAGTCAGAAGTCGCTCGCCCGCCTGAACACGGTTGGGCGCCTGCTGCGGCTGGCCGACGGTGCGTGTCAGCGGCGCGCAGGCGCTGATACCGATGAGCAACAGCGCGATGGGCAGCGTCCGGCAGAGCCGCGCCACGCGCATGCCGGGGAAGATCCTGTTCATAGCGGCAAGTATAGTGAAGGAGCGAAGGCGCACAGCGCGCGCTCTTGCCAACGCAATGAGGCTTGGCTAGCTTTTGATTGAAGGCCGATCAGGCGTCGCTGCGCGACGCGGTTGTCCGGCAGATTCAAGGGAGAGGCAAACAGCCGTGGGAGAAGCGAGGATGCAGACGATCGATTCACTGGTGCAACAGACCAAGGCGTTCCTGGCGCGGGCAGACGGGGATTTCGAAAGCGGCTATAAGCTTGCCGAAGCACTCATCGAACATGACGAATTCGGCCTTGCCCGCCACCTGCTCGACAGCCTGTCGCGGAGCAAGCTGGAGGCTTCGGAGCGGCTCAGACTCTGCCGTCGGCGGGCCCTGGCGACCTACAAGGATCCGCATCTCAACCGCGAATTCGCGCTCGATCGCGCGGCCGGCATTCTCGATGAGGCCTTCACCCTGGGGGGCGACAGCGATACCGAGACCCTGGGTCTGGCCGGCGCGGTTCATCGGCGGCGCTGGGAGGTCGACGGCAATCGCAAGCACCTCTCGCAGGCGGCAAAGTACTACCGTGCGGGTTATCAGCTTTGGCATGCGGCGCTGCAACGCCGCGATCGGGACGAAACGCTGACCGCGGCGGAGCAGGAGAATGCCCGCGATGGCTACTATCCGGCGATCAATGCCGCTTTCCTGCTCGATCAGCTGGCGGCGCTCGACCGGCGACAGGCGGAGTTGCCGGGCGCGGCGCCGAGCCTGTGGCAGGACGAGCTGGCGCTGGCGGCGAGGATCCGCGAGGAGATCGTGCAGCGCCTGGCCCCCGACTACGAGACGGCGCGGCCGCTCGAGCGCCGCGACTACTGGCCGCTGATGACGCTGGCCGAGGCACTGTTCGGCCTGCAGCGATTCGGGCAGACGCGCGACTGGCTGGAGCGTGCGCGTCAGGTCCCCGACATCAACGACTGGGAGTATCTCAGCGCCGCCCGCCAACTGGTGCATCTGGCCAGGATCCAGACCGGCAAGGCGCTGCAGAGCAGCGAGCTGGAACAGACCGAGGCGTGGAAGACGCTGCTCGGCTTCCTCGGACAGAACGCCGCGGCGCTGCGCACCATCTTCCAGGGCAAGATGGGGCTGGCGCTCTCCGGTGGCGGTTTTCGCGCTTCGCTCTACCACATCGGCGTGCTGGCGAAGCTGGCTGAGCGCGACCTGCTGCGCCATGTCGAGGTAATCTCCTGCGTCTCCGGCGGTTCCATCGTCGGTGCCCACTACTACCTCGAACTGCGGCGGCTGTTCGATATCAAGGCGCAGGCGGCGCGCGACGGCGACGTCAGCCGTGACGACTACGTCCGGCTGGTCAGGCGCATGGCCGGGGATTTCCTCGCCGGCGTGCAGCAGAATCCGCGCATGCAGCTGCTGGCCAACCCGTTGCCCAACTTCAAAATGCTCTGGTCGGGGGCCTATTCGCGCACCACGCGTCTCGGCGAGCTCTACGAGAAGCTGATCTATTCGCGGGTCGAGGACGACCAGCAGGGTGAGGTGCGCTGGATCAACGATTGCGTGGTCACGCCGCCGGAGCGGCCCGACGGGTTCAATCCGCGTCGCGACAACTGGAAGCGGACCTGCAAGATTCCCGAACTGATTCTCAACGCCACCACGCTCAATTCGGGCCACAACTGGCAGTTCACGGCGACTTGGATGGGCGAGTCGCCGGTGCAGTTCAATCCCGAGATCGACAGCAACGCCCGCTATCGCCGACTCTACTACAACGAGGCGCCCGAGGCCTATCGCAAGGTGCGGCTGGGCACGGCGGTGGGTGCCTCTTCCTGTGTGCCCGGGCTGTTCGAACCGATCGCGCTGGAGGGGCTCTATCCCGACACCGTGGTGCGACTGGTCGACGGCGGCGTCTATGACAACCAGGGGGTTGCCGGCCTGCTGGAGCAGGACTGCAATCTGCTTATCGTCAGCGACGCCTCGGGAACGCTCAATACCGAAGGGGACCCGGGGGGCGGCGTGCTCAAGCCGCTGATGCGCACCAACAGTACGCTGATGCACCGTGTGCGCGGCGCGCAGTACGAGGATCTCAAGGCGCGCCGACGCTCCTCGTTGGTGCGCAGCTTTCTCTTCATCCACCTGAAGCAGGGGCTCGACGGCCGTACCGTCGACTGGCAGGAGTGCGACGACAACGGCCAGCCGCCGCCGGATGCCAACGGCAGCGGGTATGGGGTCGACCCGGAGCTGCAGCGACTGATCGCCGGCATGCGCACCGACCTCGATTCGTTCACCGACCTGGAGGCCTACGCGTTGATGGCGAGTGGTTATCTCGCCACCGCGCAGCGGCTCGCCACGCTCGAGGGTGTGGTGCAGAACCACACCGTTCCCGAAGGCAAGGCGCAGCCCGACTGGCCGTTTCTGAAGCTGATTCCGGGTTTGACCGGCCAGGACCGCGCGCAGCAGCTGGAGCTGCGACGGCAGCTGAAGGTCTCATCCGGGCTGTTCATGAAGGTGTGGCAGCTGCACCCGCTGCTGCATGCGGTGAAGTGGGGCGCGCTGGCCTTGCTGGGATTGGCGTTGCTGTGGCTGTGGTGGCGCTACCCGCAGGCGCAGCCGCTGCAGGGTGTGCTGGCCTGGGTGAGCGGCAAGTTGACGTTGAATACGATCATGACGCTCGTCGGCGGTTTTCTGCTGGCCTATCTCGCCACCGCGCTGCTAGGCGCGCAGCGGGGGGCGCGCACGCTGGCGCTGCTCAATCATGAGGATATCCTGCGACGCCTGGCGGTGAGTCTGATCGCCAGCCCGGTGGCGGCGCTGTTTGCCTGGATCCACCTGCGCCTGCTCGATCCGCTGTTCCAGAAACAGGGCAGGGTGGAGTAGCAACAACGTCGACTGCCGGCTAGCCCGCGAGGTAGCTCTCCAGCCCGCGAACAGAACAGTCGCGCAGCAGGTAGACTTTCGGATTGCCACGCCGCGAGCGCTCGCCGTCGAGCGATACGCTTACCGGCTCGCGCTCGAGAATGCTGAGGCGGCGGCTGAGACAGTCCGCGCGCCAGCGCTTGGCGGCTTTCTTGGCGCGCTCCTCCACCAGAATTCGCGTCAGCGCGAACTGGTCCGCCGGCTGCTCGCTGGCCACCCTGCGGATGATCTGCCGATGTGCCTTGTGCAGGCTGCCCTGCTGCACGCCCATGTCGTAGAGCGCGGCGAGACAGCGCAGATTTGTGATCCTGACCGGTGACAGGCTGGCGGTGAACGCCAGCGTCGCCATCAGCAGCTTGCCGTATTTGTCATAGGCGTAGCTGCGCATGCAGCGTTGGAACAGCGGTTCACTGCCGACACGCTGCAGATAACCTTTCCACGGTTGTGCAAAACCCTGCTTGCCCCTGCCGGTACTCAGCTGGTCTGCCCAGCGCACTGCCGCACTGCGCGAGCCGTCCAGCAGTTTCCAGAAAGCCGCGTAGTGCTCGGGATCATCGAAACAGCGCGCCAGCCGCTCGGGATCCTCGCCGCGCATGCGTCGGAACAGCTCCTGCAGCGTGCCCGATTTCAGATTGCACTGGATAGGCCCGAACGAGAGCCCGGCGCCGTCGAAGTTGCCGGTAACCTGCTGGAAAGGGTCGCCACTGGTCTCGAAGGCCGCCGTCACGCGTACGCCGCAGTCGAATGCGAGCGCGGGCGCGATACTGGGCAGCGTGGCGGGATCCGGCAGCTGCAGGTAGAGCTGCGCATCTTCGGGTTCGACCCGCTCAAAGTAACCCTGCTGCTGCAACTTCGCCGCTTCGCGCGCGAGTGGCTCCATCTCTTTGGCGCTGACGCGCAGCGCCAGACCCGGATCCGCCACGGTGGGGACGGCGCCGCTCGTCGCTATGATCGTGATCGCGGCTCCGAGCCGCTCGCGCAATATCTGCACCGCTGCCGCCAGCTCGCGATGCACGCGAACCCCACCGTTGGCGTCGAGATATTCGCGCAAGCGAAAATTGGGCGTGACCCTGGCGTCGGGAGTGCCGCCGACGATGAAACCATTCTGCAACTGGATGCTCACTGCCACCTTTCCCTCTCCTGGCCTGACGACGCGCTCCGGATGCGCGGTAGCGGTCTGATGAGATCTGAGTATAGATCGAAAAATCGACAATCCATGCAGCGCAGGTCTGTAGCAAAAAATTCATTTTTTGCGCCTAAACCCTTAACCGCAACTGACGATACAAAAAACGATACCGATATATTCGCTAAAAAGGAGTTGGCATGATCAGGCTCAACAGCATCACCAGTCGTTACGTCATCTCGGTAACCGCGCTGCTCGCGCTGCTCATCCTGGGATCCATCGTGTTCACGTTGGGCCTGATCCGCGAGAGCCTGAACTCTGCGGAAGAGCGGGAGATGGCCGAAATCTACGGCAACATCATTGCCACCATCGACTCCCAGGCACGCATGGGGCAGTCGATGGCGGCACTGGTGGCCGGCATACCGCTGGTGCAGGAGGCGTTCGCCAAGGGCGACCGTGAGACCCTGAGCGCACTGTTCGGTCCGGGATTCGCCGACCTGAAGAAGCAGCACGGGATACGCCAGTTTCAGTTTCATACGCCACCCGCAACCTCGTTTCTTCGGGTACACAAGCTGAACAAATTCGGCGATGACCTCTCCTCGTTCCGCCACACGGTGGTCGCCACCAACCGGGAAAAGCGGCCGATTCACGGTGCCGAGGTGGGCGTTGCGGGCCTCGGTCTGCGCGGCATAGTCCCGGTCTTCCAGGGCGACAGGCATCTGGGTTCGGTAGAGTTCGGCGTCTCCTTCGGTCAGGACTTCTTCGATGAGTTCTCCAGCCAGAACGGTTTGGATCTGATACTGAGCCTGGATCGCGAGGAGGGGCTCAAGACCTTTGCCAGCACGCTGGGCGAAACGATGCCGGTGGCGCAGGAGCAGCTGGCGGCGGCGCTGCAGGGCGAACCCCTGATGCAGTACGCGAAGGTGGATGGCAGGGAGGTGGCGGTCTATGCGCGCAAGGTGGACGACTACTCCGGCAAGCCGCTCGGGGTGCTGCAGATCATCAAAGAGCGCAGCTACTATGCGGGGCAGATGTCATTCCTGCGCAACACCATGATCGGCGGTGGCGTGGTCGCGCTGCTGCTGGTTGGCGGAGTGCTGCTGCTGCTTGCGCGCACGCTCACCAGACCTTTGATGCGGACCGTCGTTCAGCTGGAGGCGATTGCCGATGGCGAGGGCAATCTCGACAGCTACATGCCGGAGGTGGGCTGTGACGAAACAGCCAGACTGGCGAGCGCCTTCAACCGTTTCACCGGGAAGATCGTCACTATCATTCGCCAGGTCGAGCAGTCGGTAACCTCGCTCAATCGCGATGCCGGCGAACTATCGCGCGCGGCCAGCAACACCCATCAGGGGATGCAGCGGCAGCAGGGCGAGACTTCGCAGATCGCGACCGCGATGACCGAGATGTCGGCAACCGTGCACAACGTCGCGGACAACAGCGCGCAGGCGGCGCAGGCGGCGCGCGAGGCGGATCAGCAGGCCAACACCGGCATGAGTGTGGTGGCAGGGACCGTGGCCTCCATCAGGCAGCTCGCCAGCGAGGTGGATAGCGCCGGCAGCGTGGTGCGCCGTGTGGATCAGGATACGACCCGAATCACCAGTGTGCTGGATGTGATCAAGGGTATCGCAGAACAGACCAATCTTCTGGCGCTGAACGCAGCCATCGAAGCGGCAAGGGCAGGCGAGCAGGGACGCGGTTTCGCGGTGGTGGCGGATGAGGTACGTTCGCTGGCGCAGCGCACGCAGCAGTCGACGCAGGAGATTCAGGAGATGATCGAAAGCCTGCAGGCGGGCGTTGCCGAGACGGTCGATGTGATGAAACAGAGTCATGCCGCGGCGCAGGAGAGCGTAGACCAGGCGACACAGGCCAACGACACTCTGGCGGCGATTACCGCCGCGGTGGATACCATCTCGCAGATGAACGCCCAGATCGCGACCGCTTCCGAGCAGCAGAGCGCGGTGGCGGAGGAGATCAACCGCAACGTGATCAGCATAGCCGAAGTGACCGGCGCGACGGCGACCGACGCCGAGCAGAGTTCGCACTCGAGTTCGCATATCATGCACGAGATCCAACGCCTTGCCGGGCTGGTCGGGCAGTTCCGTTTCAGTCGCGAGGCCACCGCCGGTTAGCCCCTGCTGAAGACGCCACGACGGGCCTGCCGCGGGTGCGGCGGGCCCGTTTCAATTCCACCTTGGCAGGCGTACCATGGCGCCCATGCGATTGACCGATCTGCTGCAGGTGCTCACGGTGGTACTGATATGGGGCCTGAACTTCGCAGCGGTCAAGCTGACCGTCGCGGCACTGCCACCTTTCGCGCTGACCGCTCTCCGTTTCGGCGGCGTGGCGTTGCTTCTCTCTCCCTACCTGCGCTTCGGCCGGGGTGATCTGCGTGCGCTTCTGCAGCTGGCACTGGTGCTGGGGGTAGGGCACTTCGGTCTGCTCTTTCTCGGACTGAAGGGGGCGGATGCCGCGACCACGGCGCTGCTGATCCAGCTCGGCGTGCCTTTCAGTTCGATTCTGGCGGCGATCTTCTTCGCCGACCGTCTCGGGTGGCGACGCGGCGTCGGCATGGCGTTCGCCTTCGCCGGTGGCGCGCTGTTGGCTGGGGAACCGGGTGGCGGCACGCCGCTGGCGATGACGGCGCTGCTCGTTTCAGCATTCTGCTGGGCCGGCTCCAACATCATCATCAAGCGGATATCGCACATCCCGCCGCTCTCGATTATCGCCTGGATGAGCCTGCTGTCGGTGATGCCGATTACGCTGTTGTCACTGTTGCTGGAGGAGGGGCAGTGGCAGGCGGTGACGACTGCCGAAGCGCACGTCTGGGGGCTGTTCGCCTACACACTGATAGGTTCCTCGATCGTCGCTTACGCGCTCTGGTTCCGGCTGTTGGGTCGGCTGTCGCTGAACCAGGTGGTCCCCTACACGCTGCTGGCGCCGATGCTCGGCGTGGCCTCCGGGGTGTTGCTGCTGGACGAAGCCTTCACCCTCTACAAGGCGGTGGGCGGCGCAATGACTTTGGCCGGAGTGGCATTTATCCAGTGGCGCCAGCTCCGGCTGAGGGGCGCTTAGTGTTTGCTATCCATCAGTGCAGGTCGCCCGCCAGTGCGTCGCGGCTGGCCGCCGAAAGCTTGGTTTCGGCGTTGTAGGCGGGGTGGTCGATGCCGGCGCTGATGTCGGCGCCCCGCTTGACCGCCGCCGCCATCTCCGGGGTCAGTTCGAAGCGGACGAAATGGACCGACGAGGTCTTATCCTCGGTCTCCCGCTCGAGATCCTCGTTGGCGATCGGGTGCACCTTGTCGAAACCGTCGACGCGGACCCAGAGTCCCCGCTCGATGCCGATCATCTTCGCCAGTGCCGCCTTGCGCTCGGCCTCGTCGCCGAACTCGATCATGAATGTCGCCTTCCAGTTCATGCCGTCGGGAATCAGCGGGTTGTAGACGTCGAGCTCCTCCTGGATACCTTCGGCTTCAAAGATTCGTTCGATACGCAGCATCTCCTGTACCTGATACTGCATCGTGAACCGGTCCTCGAAGTAGAGCGCGGCATGGTCACCGATGGCGACGCGCCGGTTCTTCTTGTGCGCCATCACGTCGGCGCGAAACTGTTCGCGGACGCGTGCGTACTCTTCCAGGCTGTAGAGGTTCTCGTGGCTCAGCTTGTTCATCGTTGGGTCATTGCCTCAGTCGTGCGCGATCGGTTTGTCGCTGAAGAGAAAATCGCGCAGTTCATGGTCGAAGCTGGCGTCCTGGCGGCGGATCCACTCCAACACCATCGCGGCATGCTCCTTCTCCTCGTCGCGGTTGTGGGCGAGAATCGCCTTCAGTTCGGGATTGCTGCAGGCGTCAACCCGCTGGTTGTACCAGTCGACCGCCTCCAACTCCTCCATCAGCGAGACGATGGCGCGATGCATGTCACGCGTCTCGGCGCTCAGTTCTTCCACCGGCTCGTGGTAGCCTTCGTTTGACACTGTCGTTCTCCTATAGCGAATTGCACAGCGCGGCGCTGTTGTTTGGCCGCGCCGCGGGGGATCAGATGCCGTAGGCCTTGCGCAGCAGGCTCATCGGGTGTTCCGTGACGCTGCCGTCGTCCATGCCGTGCTCGATATGGTGGCCGGCCATCGGGCAGTCGCTGCCGTAGTGGTCGGCCTTGGCCTTTTTCACCCGGCCCACCACCGGTCGCACGATCTTCATCGCCGTGGCGTGGAACTCCTGCTTGACCGCATAGGTGCCGTCATGGCCCGAGCAGCGTTCGATCGCGTCCACCGTGGTGTCGGGAATCAGCGACAGCAGTTCGCGCGTCTTGGAGCCGACGTTCTGCACCCGCTGATGGCAGGCGGCGTGGTAGGCGATCTTGCCCAGCGGCTGTTTGAAATCGGTATTCAGCTTGCCCGCCTTGTGGCGCAGCATCAGGTATTCGAAAGGATCGAAGATGGCTGCGCCGACCTTTTTGACATCGGCGTCGTCGGGGAAGATCAGCGGCAGCTCCTGTTTGAACATCAGCGCGCAGGAGGGGACCGGCGCGACGATATCCCAGCCGGCGTCGACCAGCCTGGCCAGTACCGGGATGTTGGCGTTCTTCGCTTTCTCGACCGACTCCAGATCGCCAAGTTCCAGCTTCGGCATACCGCAGCACTGCTCCTTCTCGGCCATCGTCACCGTGATGCCGTTGTGCTCGAACACCGCCACCAGATCCTCGCCGATTATCGGCTCGTTGCGGTTGCCGTAGCAGGTCGCGAAGAGCGCCACCTTGCCGCTGGTGCCGCCGGCTGCCTCACCCTCGGCGTGCTTGCCGACGCGGTTCGAGAGCCGCGAGCGCAGCGTCTTCGAGTGATACTCCGGCAGCCGCGCATCGGGGTGCACGCCGAGCACCGACGCAAGCATCTTGCGCGTCGGTTTGGCCTTGTTGGCGGCGTTAACGATGCCGGCGATCACCGGGATTCCGGCCAGCGAGCCGACCGCGTCGGTGCTGGTCAGAATCTTGTCGCGCAGGCGCGTGTTGCCCTGTTTGAAGTTGACTGCCTTGGCGCGCAGCATCAGGTGCGGAAAGTCGAGATTCCATTCGTGCGGCGGCGTGTAGGGGCACTTGGTCATATAGCAGAGGTCGCACAGATAGCAGTGGTCGACCACCTGCCAGAAATCCTTCTTGTCGACCCCGTCGACCTCCATCGTCGACGATTCGTCGACCAGATCGAAGAGCGTCGGGAAAGAGTTGCAGAGGCTGACGCAGCGGCGGCAGCCGTGGCAGAGATCGAAGACGCGCTCCAGCTCCTTGAAGAGCGACTCCTCGCTGTAGAAATCGGGATTTTTCCAATCGAGCGGATGTCTTGTCGGCGCTTCCAGATTGCCTTCTTTGACTACCATGATGCCTGCCTCAGTGTCGATGGTGGGAGATCCGGCCGGAGCCGTGTGCAAGCTCCGACCGGAACGCTGACTACATTTCGTCCAGCGCCTTCTGGTAACGGTTGGCGTGCGAACGCTCGGCTTTGGCCAGCGTCTCGAACCAGTCGG
>JAGRGU010000054.1:0-18867 GCA_020445335.1 Gammaproteobacteria bacterium | reverse complement strand
TGTCGGTGTACTCGTGGGTCTCGCCTGCAACGGCGGCTTTCAGGTTGTCGCTGGTCTCGCCGATCGGCAGCCCGGTGGCCGGATCACCGGCCTCTTCCAGATATTCCAGGTGGCCGTGAGCATGGCCGGTCTCGCCTTCGGCGGTGGAACGGAACAGCGCGGCGACGTCGTTGTAGCCTTCTATATCCGCTTTCGAAGCGAAGTAGAGATAGCGACGGTTTGCCTGGGATTCACCGGCGAACGCGTCCTTGAGATTCTGTTCGGTCTGACTTCCTTTGAGGTCCATTAAGTTCTCCTCTTCGTAGAATTGGGTTGTTGCGCACTTGCCTCAGTACGTGGTGCTAGCCTAGTCAAAACCGTCCATTTCCTCCAATTGAAATGGGTAATAGCGATGATTGGTGTAATCTATCGAATTCTGGTGTTCGTTAGTCGTTGTTTTTAGTGGATTTTGCGGAAATCTACCGAAGGTTTGTTGAGAACGATTCTTGTTAATTAATAAATATCTGAAATTACAATAGCTTATTGAGAATTATCAATGAGCCCGGATGGTCGGGGGAATAGTTTGGAAAAAGGATTGGAATTCCTCTAATCCCCCGATCATCAGGAGTCAGCAAATGGATATTCTCAAACGGGCGATTCTCGGCACTACCGTTCTCGCGATCGCCGGCGGGAGCTTTGCGCTGTTGGCGGACGAGCCGATTCAGCCGATCGAGCCCGTCAAGTCGATCAACCTGGCGCAGGTGGAGCTGGGCAAGAAGCTCTACTTCGATCCCCGTCTGTCGAAATCGGGTTTCATCTCCTGCAACTCCTGCCACAACCTCAGCATGGGGGGTACCGACAACTTGAAGACCTCGATCGGCCACAACTGGCAGCAGGGGCCGATCAACGCGCCGACGGTGCTCAACTCGAGCCTCAACCTGGCACAGTTCTGGGACGGCCGTGCGGCCGATCTGAAGGCGCAGGCCGGCGGTCCGATCGCCAATCCCGGCGAGATGGCCTTCACGCATACGCTGGCGATCAGCGTGCTCGAGTCGATTCCCGCCTACGTTACCGAGTTCAAACAGGTTTTCGACAGCGACAAGATCGACATCGATCAGGTGACCCAGGCGATCGCCGAGTTCGAGAAGACGCTGGTTACCCCCAATTCGCGCTTTGACCGGTGGCTGCTGGGCGACAAGGACGCGCTTACCGCTGCCGAGCTGAAGGGCTACCAGCTGTTCAAGAGCAGCGGCTGCGTTGCCTGCCACAATGGTCCTGCGGTCGGCGGCAACTCTTTCCAGAAGATGGGTGTGGTGGAGCCCTACCAGGCCAAGAGTCCCGCCGAGGGACTGAGCGCGGTGACCGGCAAGGATGCGGACCGGTTCATGTTCAAGGTGCCGACGCTGCGCAATGTCGAAATGACCTATCCCTATTTCCACGACGGCGAGGCGGAGACCCTTACCGAAGCGGTCGACGTGATGGGCCGGTTGCAGCTCGGACGCAAATTCAGCACCGAGGAGAATGCGCTGATCGTCGACTTCCTTAAGTCGCTGACCGGCGATCAGCCGGCGTTCGCACTGCCGATTCTGCCGCCATCGACTGACACCACACCACAGCCGAAGCCATTCAGCTGAAACCGCAGCGCCAGACGGAGTCGGAAGGCCGCCACAAGGCCTCCTGACTCCGCGGTTGCATCTCCTTTATACTTGAACCACCGGCCAGGGGCGGCGGGTTCGCCTCTCCCTGCGCTGCCGCGACAGCCGACGAGGTGCAGCCCATGCCAGAACGACCCCTCTGCTTTGTCATCATGCCTTTCGGCCTCAAGCCGGATCCCGGCGGCGGACCCGAGATTGACTTCGATCGTATCTATCGCAGCGCCATCGCGCCCGGCATTGAGGCGGCAGGGCTGCAGCCGGTGCGGGCCGACGAGGAGCGGGTCGGCGGCATCATCCACAAGCCGATGTTCGAGCGCCTGCTGTTGTGCGACTATGCGCTGGTCGACCTGACCACCGGCAACCCCAACGTCTTCTACGAGGTCGGCGTCAGGCACGCGGTGCGGCCCTCCACCACGCTGGCAATCTTCGCGCGCGGCCAGCAGATTCCATTCGACGTCAACTATGTCCGCGCGCTCCCCTACGATCTCGGCGAACGCCACAACTTCGGTGACGATCAGGCAGCGGCGCTCAGGCAAGCCATTGGCGAGCGCCTGCAGCAGCTGCGGCAGGACGCCGCCGGCGCGGCGGCGGTCGACAGTCCGCTGTTCCAGCTGCTCAACGACTACCAGCCGCCCGATATCGCGCGCCTGAAGACCGATGTTTTCCGCCAGCGGGTAGCCTACGCCAGCGAGCTCAAGCAGCGGTTGGCGGAGGCGAGAGAGCGCCGCGACGTCGACGCCCTGCACACTCTGGAGGCGGGGCTCGGTCCGGTCGACAGCGTCGAGGCTGGGGTCTTCGTCGACCTCTTTCTCTCCTACCGGGCGGTCAAATCCTGGCAGTCGATGGTCGATCTCTACCAGCGTCTGCCACTCGAGCTGCAGCGCTCGGCGATGCTGCGCGAGCAGCTCGGCTTCGCCTACAACCGGCTGGAGCAGCGCGACCAGGCACTGCGCGTGTTGCAGCAGCTGCGCGAAGAGCAGGGGCCCAGTTCGGAGACCTGCGGTCTGATCGGGCGCGTCTACAAGGATCTCTGGCAACAGGCGGTGCAGGCGGGCGAGAAATTGAAGGGGCGCGGCTTTCTGGCGCGCGCGATCGAAGCCTACGTCGAGGGCTTCGAGAGCGACTGGCGCGATGCCTATCCCGGCATTAACGCGCTGACCTTGCTGGAGATCCGTGGCGACGAGGGGTCGCTGCAGCAGAAGCGGCGCCTGTTGCCGGTGGTGCGGTTCGCTGTGACCCAACGCCTGCGCGCCTGCGAGCCCGACTACTGGGACCATGCCACGCTGCTCGAGCTGGCGGTGCTGGAGGAGAGCGAAGTGGAGGCCTACGATCAACTGACCCTGGCGCTGAGCCGGGTGCGCGAACCCTGGGAGCCGGAGACGACGGCCAACAATCTCGCTCTGATCCGCGACGCCAGGGCCGGGCGGGGCGTGCAGCAGCCATGGCTGACGGAGATCCTGCAGGAGCTGGAGAGCGCCGCGAAGAGCTGACCGGCGTCATACCGGGTCACATATTCACAAACTGTAGCAGTTGCTTTATTGACTCTGCGCTGAGCCTGACAGATAGTCGGCGCCGACTTGTACGCGGCATGCCCGCTCCGGTGCTGCCGTCGCTAAATCGCAGCCGCCCGCACGCAATCAAATCGAGGAAATGCAAATGAATGAACTGAACATCCAGGAGATCATATCCGTCTACGTGATCCCCTGGGCGATCAATATCGCGCTGGCGCTGGCGATTTTCTATATCGGCCGCATGGTCGCCAAGGTGGTTGTCAAGCTGCTGCGCAAACTGCTGGTCAAGGCGAAGATGGACCAGATCCTGATCAATTTCGTCTGCTCTATCGCCAACGCTGTACTGCTGCTGTTCGTCATTGTCGCCGCGCTCGATCAACTCGGCGTGGATACCACCTCGCTGATCGCGCTGCTCGGCGCCGCGGGGCTCGCAGTCGGCCTGGCGTTGCAGGGTTCGCTGCAGAACTTCGCTGCCGGCGTCATGATGATCGTCTTCCGGCCGTTCAAGGCGGGTGACTTCGTCGAAGCGGGGGGCACCTCGGGTGTGGTCGAGGCGATCAACATCTTCAGCACCACCATGCGCACCGGCGACAACCGCGAGGTGATCGTGCCCAACGGTGCTATCTACGGAGGCTCCATCGTCAACTATTCGGCGCGCGATACGCGTCGCATCGACATGGTCTTCGGCATCGGCTATGAAGATGACATCCGCAAGGCGAAGGAGGTGATGCGGCAGGTGGTCGACGCCGAAGAGCGGGTGCTGCGGGAGCCTGCCTGTCAGATCGCCGTCTCCGAACTGGGTGACAGCAGCGTCAACTTCGTGGTGCGTCCCTGGGTCAAGAGCGGCGACTACTGGGCGGTCAAGTTTGACCTGACCGAGCGCATCAAGCTGGCCTTCGACGAACAGGGGATCTCCATCCCCTACCCGCAGATGGATGTGCACATGCAGAAGGCGGACTAGAAGCCCTTGCCTCCCTGTCGCGCACGTTTCCCATCAGGGTTGCGGGCGCGGCAGGGGCGGGGGCAAACTGCAGTTCAAGCCTATTGCCCTGCAACGCAGTCCTGCGGATAGCCGACTATCCGCCACACTGCTTCGCGATCGGTTCTTCAAATCCCGGGCGACCTAACTTCCGCTGGTTATCAATTGCCTCCCAGAACAGGGAACAGCTGACGCAGGCCGTTGGCGATCACTTCGACCGCGATAGCGGCCAGTATCAGGCCGAAGACACGGTTGAGAATGTTTAATCCGGTGTCGCCCAGACGTCGTGCGATCGGCTCCGCCAGATGCAGCACCAGCCAAAGAATCGCGCAGACCAGGGATATAACGCCAACGACACCGAGCCAATGGTATGTGGCCTCCGAGCGGTGCATGCCGATGATCACCGTGCTGATCGCTCCGGGCCCCGCCAGCAGTGGGATCGCCAGCGGTACCACGGCGATCGACTCGGTACTCGGCCCGACATGCGCCTCCTGGGGTGTCACCCTGACACGCCCGGCTTCAGCCTGCAGCATTGCCAGCGCCATCAGGAACAGGACGATACCACCTCCCACCCGAAACGACCCCAGGCTCGTGCCCATCAACCCCAGCAGGCTCTCCCCGATAATCGCCGCTACCACCAGTACACCGAGAACCGTCAGCGTCGTTACCTTGACGACGCGCGCCCTTCCCTCCGAGGTGCGGTCCGCCGTCAACGCAAGCATGATCGGCACCGCCATGAACGGATCGACAATTGCGAGCAGGGCGGTGAACAGGCGGGAGTACTCGGTCCAGTGTTCCATCAAAGGTCAGCAACAATCCGAATGACGCCAAGGCCGACTCCAAAGAGCCGACGATCAGGATTCATATCCACCGCTTTTTTCTGAACCAGAGTAAAAGGCCCAAGACGACTGCGGTCATCGCCGCCAGCATTGCCAACGGGCCATACCATGCCGAAAGCATCGGCAGATGGGTGAAATTTGTACCAAACAGCGCGGTGATCAGATTCAACGGCAAAAAGATCGCCGAGATAATCGCGAGAAACTGCAGGGTCTCGTTGGTGCGCTGGGCATTGGATGAGAAAAACACCTGTACCAGAGCGTCGATGTCGTGCTGTGTGATCAGCGCGTGATTGTAGAGCCTTCGCAGGTGTTCCCGTATATCATTGAGACGCACCGACAGATGGCTGTCGATCACCAGGCGGGTCTGTTCGCGCCACTCCCTGAGCGCGTCGATCTGCGCTTCGCTGGCGACCTCCAGCCGTCTGAGCTGGCTGCGCAGACGCATCAGGGCCCTCCAGTCGCTGAACTGGTCGTTGGGGTCGAGCAGGCGATCCTGCCACCCGGACAAGAGTTCGGAAGTAACGTTGCGTCTTTCCAGCAAAGCATCGGTGATTCGGTCGATGGCGAGATACAGCAACATCGGGACCGACGTGGGCGCGTCCCGTTGGCCGCTCAGAAGACGTTGCTGCAGCCCTCTCAGTAGCGGATCGTTGTCTGGCCGGACGCTCAATACCACGCGATCCGTGATGATGAACGCCACCGCATGCGTCGTCGGTGCCTCTGGCGGACAATCGGGACAGAGCGTGCGAACGATCAGCAGTTCGTAGTCGTTCGTGGCATCGAAATATGGCGGATGCGTGTTGTTCAAGGTATCGGCGAGGTGGTGCTCGTGGAGCTGGACTTTCAACCAGCGCTGACATTGTTCCTGCCAGTCGCTTTCGGAGCGCGCGACATCGATCCAGAAGAATACGTCCCCCTCGTCATCGTTGGGCGTCGTGCCCGCCAGGCTGGGACCAGAGTTGCTTGTAAACTGAAGTATCTGCACGCTGCCGACTCGTTTGCGAAGTCTCGGACAAGCCGGATCCGGCTTGTCCGCGGATCACGGTTTAGCTGCTCCTGAATCCGGTAACTTGCCAGCTATAGCGTCGAAGCTCATTGACCGTGGTCATGACGCATGGTTGTTCGACCGGGATTCCACTGAACCCTGTGGCCGGAACGCCCATTTTACGCTACCCACAACGCCTGCAGCCCTGCCTCGATGTATTGGCTTGTCGCCGGCTCCGCAGGAGTGGATTTTCCGCACCGTCGGTTGCAGACAGGCTGCGACAGGCGCGAATCCTGCTGCTTATTCGTGGAGAGAACCATTACAATATCGGTCCGATCCGGTCTCGAGCAGTTATCTCCAAGACTAACGATGCATATCGATCCATTTTTACCCACCCTGGTCGGCATTATCCTGAGCATTCTGCTGCTCGGCGTACTGCTCAAGTGGATACATCAACCGGAGATCATCGGCTATCTGCTGGCAGGTGTCGTGGTGGGTCCGCATGGGGTCGGATTCGTTGACGATCCGGCCTCCGTCAACCACATGGGAACCCTGGGCGTCACGCTGCTGCTGTTCTTCATCGGCATGGAGGTTTCACCGCGCAAGCTGGTCCTGGGGTGGCGTATCGCCGTTATCGGCACTCTGCTGCAGGTCTTCGTGAGCGTCGCTCTGGTATGGGTCATCGGCTCGCTGTTCGACTGGTCGCTTGCCAGGATCCTGCTGCTGGGATTCGTCATAAGCCTGAGCAGCACCGCAGTGGTCCTCAAACTGCTGAAGGACAGGGGGGAACTCGACACCCCCGTCGGCAACGACGTGTTGCTGATACTGCTGGCACAGGACATGGCGGTGGTGCCGATGCTGATCGTTCTGGGTTTTCTGGGCGGTAGTGTCCCAACCGGCGGGACCCTGACCCTGCAGCTGATCGGTGCGGTGCTGCTGATCGGGCTGGGAGCCTGGTTGGCGTCGCGCGAAAGCATCCGCCTGCCTTTCTCCGAGCGCTTGCGTGAAGATCATGAGTTGCAGGTCTTCGCCGCCTTGCTGGCCTGTTTCGGGATGGCATTCATAACCGCTATGCTGGAGTTGTCCACCGCATTGGGAGCGTTCGTCGGCGGCATGCTGGTGGCAACTGCCAGGGAGACCGAATGGGTACAACACAGCCTGGAGTCATTCCGCACACTGTTCGTGGCGATCTTCTTTGTCTCCGTCGGACTGATGGTCGACCTGGACTTCATCCTCTCCCACTGGATGCAGATCGCCCTTCTGGTACTGGCGGTGCTGATAACCAATACCCTGGTCAATGCCGCAGTACTTCGTGCGCTGCGGGTCTCCTGGCGCAGGAGTCTGCTCACCGGCGCAATATTGGCACAGATCGGTGAATTCAGCTTTATCCTTGCGGCGGCAGGCCGGCAAGCCGGTATCATCACCGATTACGCCTATCAGTCGACGATTGCCACGATCTCCATCAGCCTGGTGCTGAGCGCGCCATGGATTGCTCTGGCGCGTCGCTGGTTCGAAGTGGCGTCGGAACGGGAGCGCAAACCAACCTGACCGCGAAGCGTCGGATGGATCGGATCGCGATATCCATCCGGATTCAGATGAGTCCACCGCTCACTGGAGGCCACTGGCATCGCGGGCAATGGTCAGCGGCTATATCTGTTCCGGCGACGGCGCCGCAAAGGGCAGCCTGAGCCGGAACAGCGAACCCTGCTCCGGTGCGCTCTCCACCTCGATACTTCCGCCGTGCTTTTCCGCCACCACGCGCACGAAGGCGAGCCCGAGTCCGGTTCCGCCGCGGTAGATTCCCTGGGTGCGCGGTAGCCGCTGGAAGGGTTCGAAGATCAGTTCCAGGTTCTCTTTGGGAATGCCGGGACCCCAATCCTGCACCGTGCAGGTCAACGCGCCATCATCCACCTGCAGCCGCAGCCGAACATTGCTATCGGCCGGGCTGTAGCGAATCGCGTTCTCCAGCAGATTGATCAGCGCCCGCTCCAGCAGACCGGCATCGGCCGGCAGCCAGGCTTCGTCGATCTCCAGCTGGCGCAGCAGCTGCACGTCGTGGCTCTGTGCCTCGGCGTAGACCTCATCCAGCGCGTTGTGCGCGATGGCGACGAAGTCGATCTCGTTGAAGCTGGTGCCGTCGATGTTTTCGGCCCGCGCCAGCTACAGGAAACTCTCGGCCATGCGCAACGCCTTGCGTGCGTAGTGCTCCACCCGCTCGGCCAGCACCTCCCGTCGTAGCGGCTCGCCGGACTCCGTCCTCATCTGCACCAGTGAGAGCAGCGAAGTGATCGGCGAGCGCAGGTCGTGCGAGAGGAAGTTGAGCGCCTGCGCGCGTTTGCGCTCGCTCTGCTTGAGGCGGGTGATGTCGGAGAGGATCAGGATCATGCCGTGCTGATTGCTGCGGCTGACGGCGAGCGGGGAGATCTGCACCAGCAGTTCACGCGCGCCCAGCCGACCCTCGATGGCCAGCGTTTCGCGTCCGATCAAAACCTCGTGAAAAGCCTGCGGCCAGTGCCGGCCATTCAGCTCCAGCGCCGCGACCAGCGACAGCACCGGCCGGTCTCCGAGCGCTGCCTCTCCGCTCTCGCCGAGCAGCGCGGCTGCCTGGCGGTTGGCCAGCACCACCTGGCCACCGGAGTTCACCACCAGCACGCCGTCGACCATCTGCCGCAGCGTGTCGGCGATCAGGCCGCGCATGGCGCGCAACTCCTCGATCGCCAGCCGCACCTCGCCGATCTGGCGTTCGAGCAGCTCGGTGGTGTTGCGCGGCTCTTGTTGATGCGACGGCGTGAACTGCCCCAGATACTCGGCCAGCAGCGACCGCACCTGCGTCGGCAATGCACCCCGGTGCTCCCCTTCGCCAGCTTCCAGCTCCAGCCGGGTACGGCCGTCGGGCAGCGGCAGGCTCTCGGGCTGGCCGGCGCTGCCGACTTCGGCGTCGCCGCTCAGCAGTTTGCCGTCGGCGCCGCGCAGCGCCCATCGGCCGAACGGGACCACCTGCCTGAGAAAAGCGAGTCCGCGCATCTCCTGCTGCGAATCCTGGTAGAAGGGGACAGCGCGCGGCTCGCTGCGCAGCCGGGCGAGCTCCTGTTCGA
This sequence comes from Gammaproteobacteria bacterium, assembly GCA_020445335.1. Classification (GTDB taxonomy): domain Bacteria; phylum Pseudomonadota; class Gammaproteobacteria; order Chromatiales; family Chromatiaceae; genus HKST-UBA178. The sequence continues at coordinate 9,824 of JAGRGU010000054.1, read as the reverse complement.
AATAGCGGACCGTGTGCTCCAGCCGCAGCAGGCTCCATATCGGGTAACCCAGCAGCAGCACCACCAGCGTCGCCGCCGGCGGCAGCCAGAGATGGAATCCGTGCAGCAGCAGCGCGCTGAGCAGCAGGGTCAGGAGTATCAACAGGCTGCCCGTCAGCAACACGTAGCGCGGCTTGAGGCGCGGATAGAGCAGGTAGGGCAGCAGCAACAGCAGCAGCCCCACCGCTGCCTGCCAGGCTGGCGGGAGTGCCCTGATGGCGATGCCGCCGCGCAGCGCATCGATCAGATTGGCATTGATCTCGACCCCGGCCATCGGCTGGTTCCAGCCGGAGACAGGAGTCGGCAGGTTGTCGCCAAGCCCGGTCGCGACCGCCCCGACCAACACCAGTTTGTCGCGAAACAGGCCGGCGGGGTAGTCGCCGTCGAGCACGCGATGGTAGCCGATGCGCTGGAAGTGTCCCGGCGGGCCGGCGAAGGGGAGCAGGATCTGGTGGTCACGCACGATCTTCCCCTCGGAAAGCTCACCGCTGTAGGGGTTGCGGCCACCTGGCAGGGTCTGCCAGCGTGCGGGTTGCAGCTGTTGCAGCAGCGCCACTCCCATGTGCGGCCAGCGCGGCTCGCCCACCCCTTCGCGCAGATAGATGCGCCGCGCGATGCCGTCCTGGTCGAGATCGATGTGGACGTGCCCCAGCGCCGCCGCACCCTCTGCCAGCAGCGGCAAGGGCAGCGTCTCCTGCAACGGCTGCCCCGGGGCGCTCTGCTCGAATATCACCGGCAGAATCACCCGTCCGCTCTGCGCCAAACGCTCTGCCAGCAGCAGGTCGTCGGCCGGCGCCTGCGGATTGGGTTCGGCGAAGAGGATATCGAGCAGGATCGCGCGTGCCCCTTCGTCGCTCAGTCGCCCGATCAGCTCCGCGTGGCGCGCACGCGGCCAGGGCCAGCGACCCAGTCGAGCCAGACTCGGGCTGTCGACCGCAACGATGACGATGTCATCGGGCGCAGGGCGAGACCAGAGCCTGAGCTGGCTGTCGTAGAGCAGGTAGTTCCAGCGCCACAGCCAGTCGCTGTAGATCAGCAACAGCAGCAGCAGCCCCAGCAGCGCGCAGAACAGAGCCCAGCTGGTCGGCGTCCGTATCAGACGGGTGCCGCCCGGATAGCCTGATCCACTTTCGGCTGCGCCGGAGTCATCCATAAGCGCGCGTGATCCAGTGGAGTGAAAGCGCTATGGTAACCGGATTGCGCGGCGCGCAACCAGCCGTTGCCCGGATGCACCCTTTCCTGCTACTCCTCCGAGATCCGCTCCAGCCGGTAGCCGTGCTGGTAGACCGCCTTCAGACGCCAGCCGTTCTCCGGCAGCAGCGCCAGCTTGCGGCGCAGCCGGCTGACGTGGGTGTCGACGGTGCGGGTCGCCAGCTCCGGCCCGACCCCCCAGACGCTTTCGAGCAGGTGATTGCGCGACAGCAGCCGGCCGATGTTGCTGAAGAGCATGCTGGCCAGCTGGTACTCCTTTTCGGTGAGGTCCACCGCTTCGCCGCTGCGCATGACGGTGTTCTTCCGCGTGTTGAAAAGGTAGACGCCGAACTCCATTCGCTGTTCGATCGTTTCATCCCTGCTGCGTCGTGCGAGCGCCTCGATGCGGGCCAGCGTAACCGGCCGCGATGCCGGTTTCACCACATAGTCGTCGGCCCCTTCGTTCAGCGCGGCGACTATATCCTGTTCATTGTCGCGGTTGGTCAGGAACAGCACCGGGATACGCCAGTCGCTCTGCGCGCGCACCGTGCGCAGCACTTCGATACCGGAGGACTCCGGCAGCTCCCAGTCGAGGATCATGAGATCGAAACTCTCGCGCCAGATCTCTCGCAGGAAGGTGGCCGCGCTGGCGTGGTGGACGCACTGGTGCCCTGCATCGGTCAGCCAGCCTCTGATCATGTCGGCCTGCGGCCGGTCGTCCTCGAGAAAAGCGATTCTCATCTTCCCCATCACTCCCTTTGGCGTTGTGAAGTGTCGCTCGGTGACAACGCAATATATCAGGCACAGCGACGCTTTCCAGCGACAGTCGAAACTTAACAGCTGTCGATCGACCGATGTAGCGGTTTCACAATTGTTGACAGACGTTGAGCGGATCGATCGCTACCATCTCGAACACAATCAAAACAGACGGAGAGGATCCATGAAATACAGCAGGCCCCTGACGGTTGTCGCCAGCATCGCGATGTTGGGGCTGGCCGGATGCAGCACCACCGGTACCAGTAATCCAGACATGACCCGGCTGCAGGAGCGGCTCGATGCCAAGGAGCGGGAAGCCTCCGAACTGCAGCAGCGCGTGGCGATGCTGGAGAGCCGCCCGCAAAGCAGTGGTGAGGCGGTCAACGCGGATGCGATGCTGCTGCCGCCGACCGCCAAGCCGGGCGAGTGCTATGCGCGCCTGTTCGTGCCGCCGACCTACCGCACCTCGACCGAGCAGGTGCTGAAGCGCGGCGCCGCGGAGCAGGTCGCGGTGATCCCCGCGAAATACGAGTGGGTGGATGAGCGGGTGCTGGTGAAAGAGGCCTCGGAGACCGGCAAGCTGATTCCGGCCAAGTACGAGTTCGTCGAAGAGCGGGTGCTGGTGCGGGAGGAGTCGGAGCGTCTGATCGACGTGCCGGCGACCTACGAGACCCTCTCCGAAAAGGTGCTGGTAAAGCCGGCCTACACCACCTGGAAGAAGGGTCGTGGTCCGATCGAGAAGGTTGACCACGCCACCGGTGAGATCATGTGCCTGGTCGAGGTGCCCGCTGAGTACAAGACGATCTCCAAACGGGTGATGAAGAGCGGACCGACGACGCGCAAGGAGATAATCCCCGCCGAGTACAAAACGGTGCGCAAGCGCGTGATGGTTGCGCCGCCGCGGATGGAGACGGTGGCGATTCCGGCCGAGTATAAGACCATCCGGGTGAAGAAGATGGTCGCCGCTCCGCAGGAGAAGCGTACCACGATCCCGGCCGAGTACCAGACCGTCAGCAAGCGCGAGAAGGTGACTGACGGGTATATGGAGTGGCGTTCGATCCTCTGCGAGACCAACGCCAGCAACGACCTGATCAGTCGGGTGCAGCGCGCGCTGCTCGAAGCCAACCACAATCCGGGGCCGATAGATGGTGTTCTGGGCAAGGCGACCATGGCCGCTGTCAACGGTTACCAGCGTGAGAAGGGGCTGGCCACCGGACAACTGACCCTGGAGACGATCAGATCGCTCGGCATCAAGCCGAAATGAGTCGTAGAAGTAGAAGAAGCCAGTAGCCGTACTTTGCCTCAGCGGCGCGCCCCACCCCCCGGTGGGGCGTTTTTTTTTGGAGCGGTGCGGAGTGTCGAAGCGCTCTTTCCGCGGGCGGCTGCCGTTTACTCCAGCAGCGCCTCCAGTTCGGCGGCGGGGATCGGCTTACTGAAGAGGAAGCCCTGGTAGGTGTCACAGCCGATCTGGTTGAGGAACTCGAGCTGGGAGGGCTCTTCGATCCCCTCGGCAACCACCTCCAGGTCGAACTGCTGCGCCAGATAGACAATGGCGAAGACCAACGCCCGGCTCTGCTGGCTGTGCTCCAGATCGCTGATGAACGAGCGGTCGATCTTGAGCTGGTTGAGCGGAAACCGCTTCAGGTAGCTGAGCGAGGAGTAGCCGGTACCAAAGTCGTCCATGGCGATTTTCGGACCCAGCAGCATCAGCCGTCCCATCGTCTCGATGGCCAGATCGGCGTCCTCCATGAAGAGGCTCTCGGTCAGCTCCAGCGTCAGGAACTTCGGATCGATCTTGCTTTCGCCGATCACGCGCGAGACGGTCGCCACCAGATCGCTCTTGTGAAACTGCACCGCGGAGAGATTGACCGCGACGTGCAGCTGAATCCCGCGACGCTGCCACTCGGCGATCTGCCGGCACGCCTCTTTCAGCACCCAGTCACCGATCGGCACGATCAGGCCGGTCTCCTCGGCCAGACCGATGAACTTGCCGGGAGGCACCATCCCGCCGCTCGGATGCTGCCAGCGCAGCAGCGCCTCGACGCCGGTGATCCTGTTGCTGGCGACCTCGACCTTCGGTTGATAGTGCAGGATCAGCTCGTCGTTATCGATGGCGCGGCGCAGTTCCGACTCCAGCTGCAGGCGTTGCAGCGATCGGGTATTCAATGCATCGGAGTAGAATCCAAAACGTTTACCGCCCTCCGTCAGTGCCTGCGCGCTGGCATTGACCGCGCAGCGCGACAGCGCGGCAGAGTCTGCGCTGTCGATCGGGTAGCTCGCAATGCCGATGTACGCTTTGAGGCTGACATTGGTGCCCTCGGCGTCGAAGGGTTCGTCGAGCACCGCCAGAATGCGGCAGGCAACGGTGGCGGCGTTCTCCGCCTTCTCCATCTGCCCGCAGATTATCGTGAATTCGTTGCGACCCAGGCGGAACAGCGGGTGCTCCCGTCTGCCGCCGTTGACGCCTTGGCCGAGCAGGTCGATTTCGCGGATACAGCCACGAATGCGCCTGGCAGCCTGCCTGATCACCTGATCGCTGACACCTGGGCCAAAGGTGTCGTAGACATTCTTGAATCGATCGAGATTGATATGCATCAGCGCCAGATTGTGCTTGTGCCGCTCCGCCTGGCGCAGCGAGAACTCCAGCCGATCGAGAAAGAGCTCGCGATTGGGCAGGTTGGTCACCGGGTCGTAATAGGCGAGTTGGTCCTGGTAGGCCTTGGCCGCCAGTGTGTTGCGCACGCGCAGCGCCAGTTCGCTCGGGTCGACCGGCTTGGCGAGAAAGTCGGTGGCGCCGTCGTCGAGCGCTTTGAGCTTGGTCTCAGGCTCGGACGAGGAGGTGAGAATGATTACCGGCAGATGGCGCAGCTGCGGACTTTGACGGACTTCGCGCAGAATATCAAAGCCGCTGACCTCGGGCATGACCAGGTCGAGCAGCAGTATGTCGGGTCTGGTGTTGTGAATCTGCTCGATCGCGAGACGCGACTCCTCCACCAGCGTGAAACGTCGGTAACCCGCGTCCTCAAGAAATGCCTGCACCACCTCCATGGTGATCGGCTCGTCGTCGACCATCATGATCATGGCGCTCTCCTTGAGCGCCAGCTCCTTACTCTTCTCCAGGATGGATGCTGCCTGCGGCGACAGCTGTGTCGCTTCGCTCTCCTGGTCTTCGTAACGGGTAACGTTAAGCAATGTAGTCCATCCAGTGCGTTCTCATTTGCCGCCGAATCCAGCAGCGTCGAGCGGCGCGGCGGGTTTGTCCTGAGCGGGCAGGGCCGGGAGTTCGACCGCGTCGATCAGGCCGGCAATCGTCGCCAGCGTCTCTGCCGCCGTCTGACCGTCGCCCGCCTTGGCCTGCTGCTCCAGTTCAATCGCCGGCTCGGTAAAGGGGTCGAATCCGACCGTACCGCCGGCACCCTTGAGCCAGTGCGCCAGCTTGGCCAGCTCCTGCAGGTCGCCGGCGTCCAGGGCGCGCTGCATCGCCTCCTGCTGCTGCGCCAGTCGTTCACCGAATTTGCAGATCGCCGAGTGGAAACGCGGATTCGCCGCCAGCCGGGAGACGATCGGCCCGCGCGGGGCCGCCGGCGGTTCCGGCGTCACCTGTCGGGGCTCGGCCTGCGTCGATGATTCATCGGCCTGCGCGGTCGTCACCAGGCGGCTGCCGAGTGACAGCAGCTGCGCCAGCGAGTTCTCGATCTGCGCGTTGTTGCCCTCTTTGGCGGCTAGTTCGAGCTCGCGCGCGGGCTCGGTGAACTGGTTGAAGCCGACCGTGCCGCCGGCCCCTTTCAACCAGTGCGCCAGTTTTGCCAGTACGTCGAGATTGCCTTCGGCGTTGGCCGCCTCCATCAATGCGAGCTGGCCGTTGAGACGCTCCTGGAAACGGACGATCAGCTGGGCGAAGCGGGCGTTGCCGGCCAACGAGGAGACCACCGGGGGTTGCGACGCCTCCGGCCCGGCAGCCGAAGGTTCGCTGTCGACCGGCGAAGAGGCGGGTTGCTCTGTCCCGGCGACAGGCTCGGCGCCCAACAGTCCGGCCATGCTGGCGACGAAGCGGTCGATGTCGATCGGTTTGGTGAAGTAGCCGCTGTAACCGGCGTCGAGGCACTCCTGCTCGAAGCCCTTCATTGCGTTGGCGGTGAGCGCGATGATCGGTACCTGCTGGCCCCGCTCGCGCAGCGTGCGGGTGGCGGTGAAGCCGTCCATCTCCGGCATCTGCACATCCATCAGGATCAACTGGTAGGGTTGCCGGCTGGCCATCTCCACGCCGATGCGGCCGTTGCCGGCCTCGTCGATGCTGAGGCCGTACTCCTCGAGAACCAGTTTCACCAGCTCACGGTTCTCGGCGCCGTCGTCGACCACCAGCACCCGCGCCGGCGGAAAGCGCCAGCCGGTGGCGGTCTCGCCGTCGTCGATCGAAGTGGTGCGCAGCGCGTCGCTGCCGTCGATCCATTCGACCCCCTCGGCGCTGCCGCCGTCCAGCTCCACCTTGAAGGTGCTGCCGACGCCGGTTTCGCTCTCGACGCTGATGTCGCCGCCGAGCGCGCGCGCGAACTTGCGGCTGATCGACAGCCCCAGTCCGGTGCCGCCGAACTTGCGCGTGACCGAGCTGTCGGCCTGCACGAAATCCTCGAAAATGCGTTCCGCCGCCTGCCGACTCATACCGACACCGGTATCGCTGATGTCGATACGGAAGGCGATGCGCTCGCCGTCGACCAGCCCGGCGCGCGCGCTCAGGGTCACGCCGCCCCGTTCGGTGAACTTGATCGCGTTGCCGACCAGGTTGGTGACGATCTGGCGGATACGACCGGGATCGCTCTCGATCGATTCGGGGATACGCTCGGGCAGCTCGAAATTCAGCGCGATACCCTTCTCCGCGGCTTTGACACCCAGCACCTTCACCACTTCGGCGACGATCTGATAGGGGTTGGTGCGGATGCGCTCGACCTCCATGCGTCCGGACTCCACTTTGGAGAGGTCGAGGATGTCGTTGATCAGCTCCAGCAGATGTTTGCCGCTGGAGTAGATGGTCTCCAGATGCTTGCGCGTAGTCGCAGGATCCTTGCCGTCGCTGCGTTTGAGCAGTTCGGTGAAGCCGAGAATGGCGTTCATCGGCGTACGGATCTCGTGGCTCATGTTGGCGAGGAAAGCGCTCTTGGCGCGGTTCGCCGCTTCGGCATCCTCCTTGGAGCGCAACAGCTCGATCTCCGCCTCCTCGAGTTGGGTGACATCGTCGAAGCTGACCAGCACGCCGGCATACTTGCCGCCGCTGCCGAGTACCGGCGAACAGTTGATCATGAAAGTGAGATGCTGCCGCTCGGCGATCTGCAGGCGCACGCGGCGATTCTTCTGCGCTTCACCGCTGACCAGCGCCTCGTGCCAGGGGCGGCCGGCTGCGGTCAGCGGTTCGCCATCCCCGTCGACCCAGGGGAAGTCGGATGCATTGCGCCCCAGCAGATTCTCCGGGTCGCTTTTAAGCTGCCCGGCGAAGGCGCGATTCGCGAGTACGATCTGCTCCTTGTGGTCGAGCACCAGCAGCCCCTCCGCCATCGTATCCAAGGCCGAGCGGACGCGTCCCGGAATCGCCTGCGAGGGGTCGAGATGCTTGAGCATCTTGCCGAGGTAGAAGTAGAACCCGACGAAGCTGGTGGTGCTGACGAACGCCAGCAGGAGCATCAGCGGATCGGTGGCGTAGCCGAGCCAACCGCCCGCGCGCAGCGTCTCGAAGCGCAGTTCGATCTGTCCCCAGCGCGTTTTGCCCGCCCAGATCGGTACCTTGATATGGGTGTCGGTGGAGTACTCCGCATTGGTCTGGTCGTCGATCCAGAGGCCATCGTGGTCGCCCACCGTGGCGATCAGGTGCCCGGCCTCGGTGCGCAGTGCCGCCGAGAGCAGGTCGCGGTTGCGTTCGACCACCAGCCTGAGGTCGGCTTCCAGTCGGCGCACGTCATCCTGCGACACCAGCAGCGAGCTGTTGACCGCGAGTGACTCCGCCAGCGCCGTGCGCCCCTCGCGCACCCTCTTGTCCGCATCCGGCAGCAGACCGAGGAAGCTGGCGGCGAGCACGATCGTGATCAGCAGTGCGACCTGGCCCATGGCGATGCGCGATTTGGCGGAGAGTCTCATCGTTGCGACAACCGTTCAGCGGGTGAATCTTTCTTTTCTGTTTGTTCTTGCTTCTCTACGCTATCGGCCGAAGTCGAGCGTTCTTTGAACATGGTCTCGATCTCGTCCTCGTCATCCTCGCCCGGGCCTTCGGCGTTGCCGCTGCGGCGTTCCGCGACGCTGCCCAGCACCGGCAGCGGATCGATGAAGTGCCAGGCCGGCAGCGAGGAGAGCGCGGTGCTCAGCAGCGCCCCGCTGCGGATCAGCCAGGCGACGTAGCCGACTGAGAGGCCGGTCGAGACGGCGATGCTGGAGGCGACCCGCTGTTGCTCCAGGTCACTGAGATCGCCGGAGTTCTGGCGCAGCCGGTCGAGATCGTTGAGGAACGACGGCGCGCTCAGGATCGACTGGATCTCGCTCGCCAGCAGTTTCGGTACCTCGGCGGCCTGGGGCGCGGCGAGCTCCTCCGGGACCTGCGCCAACGAGGGTTTGAGCATCGCGCCCTGGCGTAGCATGGAGGCGATATCCGCACCGTTGTCGGAGGCGCGATCGCTGCTTCCCGGGTAGAGATCGTCATCCGTCCACGGGCTACTTTCGTCGCTGTCCTGCGCAAGCGAATCGTCGATGCTCTCCGTTTCCGTCTCTTCGCCCCGGCTCTCCTCAACATCCTCTTCAGCGGATACCTCTTCATCCGTCTCGTCCGGGATCGGTTCGGTCCCGCTGTCGCTTTCACCCGTGTCGGGCTCCGCCGTGGGCGCGCTGGGCGAGGGTGGGGGAGTTGCCGGCGGACCGATGGCGATGAGATCCGTGACGGTGCCGTCGTCGAAGTCGATTCTGGTGGCGCTGCTGCTGCTGGCGCTGCCGTCGCTGACCGAAAGTCTGATCTGCGGCGCCTGGGTGTCGCCGTCGTCGACGAAGATGATCGCGCGGGCGTCGATCTGCGCCTGGGTGAAAGCGGTGACGACGCTGGTCGGATCGGCCGCCAGCGCGAAGTAACCCCCCACGACCTGATCGACGCTGAACGCCAGCGTGGCGTCTACGTCGTCGATATCGCTCGCGGAGAGCATGGATGAGTCGAGCACGACGCTGTCGCCGGCGGTGAGAGCGATGCGGTTGCGCTGGATCAACGGCGTATCGTTGAGCGGATTGACCAACACCTGTCCGCTGGCGCTGCCACTGGAGATGCCACCATCGTCATCCACCGCAACGACGACGAAAGCATCCTGGATGCCGTTGACGTTTGCGTCCGGTCTCCAGTAGGCGTGGTTGGCGCTGTCGATAAGTGCGTTGGTGAGCGGGTGCCAGGCGGCTGCGGTGGCGGCATCGGCGCCGATGCGCAGGCTGCCGCCGGCGAGCGACCGCACCGCGAATCCCACTACGTTGCCGTCGATATCCGCTTCGTCTCCGAGTGCCAGCATCGTGGCGAAGGTGATTTGTGCCTCGCCATCCTCGTCGGTTGTCGCCAGCACATCGGCGAAGCTGCCGAACAGTGGCGCGTCGTTGACGTCGGCAACGTTGTCGGTGGCGGCGCTCGTCGGCGTCTCGACGCCGCCGAGGTCGTCAGTGAAGCTGGCGGCGACGGTGATCGCCTTGCCGACATCCGCCTGGGCGGTGGTGTAGCCGGCGCCGGTGGCGCCGGCGATGGCGACGCCGTCGCGATACCACTGGTAGTCGATCGCGCCGCTGGCACCGTCGGCATCCGCGACGCTGGCGTTGAGCGTCTGCCCCTGGGTCGG
>JAGRGU010000157.1 GCA_020445335.1 Gammaproteobacteria bacterium | reverse complement strand
GCGCTGCTGACGATATCGTCGAACGCGACGATCGCGTCCTGTTCGATGAGTTCGTAGATGTCGATCGAGAACATCACCGACAGCTGCGCCGGTTCCCCGCTGTTCAGCGCCGCCAGCGCCTTGATGCGGGCGTCGTTGTAGTTGCCCGCGTAGATCGCGTTGACCTTGATATCGGGATTCTCCTGCATGAAGTCGGCGACAATGCCGTCCACGACCTTGGTCAGCGGTCCGCCGACCGCGACCGGATAATACATGGTCAGTTCGGTGGCGGCCTGCGCGCCAACCGCGGCCATACCGAGGCACGCAGCCGCGGCGATTCCAGTTAACGACTTACCGATTTTCTTGAACACGTATCTTCTCCTCTCTAGCAGGTTGCAGACGCAGGGTCCGGAACAACCTCCGGACTCCATCCGTTGATCGGCCTGGCGCACTCCGCCAGCCGGGTGGTGTGGCAGCGCTTCACGCGCCACCCAGTCTCGAACCGTTCTGATCGAACCAATGCACATCCCCGGCATCCCAGGCGACGTTCAGGCGGTCGCCGGGCGCCGCCTCGGCGCGACCGTCGATCCGTGCCATCAAGGCATGCGCCTTGTGCCGCAAGCGCAGGACGGTCTCCGCGCCCATGTAATCGACAGCGACGACCTCGACCGCCAAACCGCGCTCGGCGATACGGATCTTCTCCGGGCGCACGCCCAGCAGGCGGCTGTCATCCGCAACGCTGTCCGCCAGCTCGAGCTGTGCGACCGGCAGCACGTTCATCGGCGGAGTGCCAAGGAACTGCGCGGCGAAATCCGTCTTCGGCCGCTCGTAGAGTTCTGCGGGGGGACCGACCTGGACGATCCTGCCATCCCTGAGCAGGACCACCTGATCGGCCATGGACATCGCCTCGGTCTGATCGTGGGTGACATAGACCATGGTCAGCTCGAGATTGCGCTGCAGCCGGTGGATTTCATCGCGCATCTCCGCCCGCAGCTTGGCGTCGAGATTGGAGAGGGGCTCGTCCATCAGGCAGACCGGCTGGTTCGCGACGATGGTCCGTGCCAGCGCAACGCGCTGACGCTGGCCGCCGGAGAGCTGCGCCGGCTTGCGCCGCAGGAGCGCCTCCAGGCCTACCATGCGGGCCGCGTCGGCGAGACGCTTCTGCTGCTCTTTGGCATCGACCCGGCGCACCTTCAGACCGAACAGGATGTTCTCGCGGACATCCAGATGCGGAAAGAGCGCATACGATTGGAAGACCATCGAAACGCCGCGCTTGGCCGGTTCCTGATGGGTGACGTCCACACCGTTGATATGAACCTCGCCGCCATCGACGATTTCGAGGCCTGCGATCATCCGCAGTATGGTCGATTTTCCGCACCCGGAGGGGCCCAACAGAACCGTCAGCGTCCCTTTGCGCACGACAAACGAAACTTCGTCGACCGCTCGCTGCTCGTCCCACTGTTTCACCAGGCCGTTGACTTCGATGCCGGTCATTGCGCGTCATCCTCGCCACAGATCACCAGTTCGCTGTCCGACGCCCGCAGCACTTCGAGAATGGGGCCCGGCGGCGCTGCGTCGCAGAAAACCTTGGTCGCCTCGCCGATCTGTCCGCCCCGGACATGTGCGGTACGGCCGAACTTGCTGTGGTCGAGAACCAGAATGGTGGTTCGGCTGTTCTCGTGTATCAGGCGGCGCGCCCGAACCTCCTCTTCGTAGAAGTCCAGCAGGGTGCCGTGCTCACCCACCCCGGCAACCCCATAGATCCCGAAATCGAAGATGTAGGAGGAGAGAAACTCTTCCATGCCGGGCCCCAGCACGTCGTTGTCGCTGTTGCGCACGCGCCCCCCGGCAATGTTGACCTCGAACGTCGGATTGGTGCAGGCGAGCATGGCGATATTCATATTATTGGTGAAGATGCGCAGCCGATCGTGGCGCAGCAGCCCGGCGGCGACCACTTCCGGTGTCGTGCCTATGCTGAACGCCACCGAGGCACTGTCCGGAATGTGTTTCGCCACCTCGCGTGCGATCGCCTGCTTGGCGCTGCGGGCCAGGATCTGACGCGACCCATAGGCAAGGTTGCCGGCCTCGGCCGGCCGCTCGATGCCGCCGTGGCGACGCCTGGCGAGGCCGTAGTCACAGAGCGTGGTCAGGTCACGGCGGATGGTCTGTGTCGTCACCCCGTACTTGTCGGCCAACGCGTCGACGGTCAGAAACCGCTCCTCACGCAGCATCTCGGTAATTTGAACCTGTCGCTCCGAAAGATCGATCATCGCCGCGCTCTTGGCTGCAATGGTTAAACCTTAGCACACGACTTTCTAATGCGTAATACAAATTTTTCATCTGAAATGCCATAGAATAATAAAAAGCTCATATGAGCTTTCTATTGAAATTTCTATGGGTACGAAGGAGAAGGGTTGCTGTAAGGGAGGCCGACCTATGTATCCAGGTTTTCGCGCAGCTGACAAACATCGATCTCCGCGCAACATCCTGGCGGCGCGACTTGCAGTCAGTACTGTTTCAGCCGTGGCGAGGCTACGTCAGTTTGTGGGATCGCGAAGGCATCATCGAACACTCCTGCCAATCGCGCTGAGCAAATTGATCCCCTGAGCAGGGTCAGGAGCGGAGAACCGAGTGTCATCGCTCTCCAGAGGGGGGCGGTCGCTCTCGACCG
>JAGRGU010000053.1 GCA_020445335.1 Gammaproteobacteria bacterium | reverse complement strand
GATCCCGAGCCCGAGCCCGAGCCCGAGCCCGAACCCGAGCCAAAGCCCGAGCCCGAACCCGAACCCGAACCCGAGCCCGAGCCCGAACCCGAGCCAAAGCCCGAGCCGAAGCCCGAGCCGAAGCCCGAGCCGAAGCCGAAGCCGAAGCCGAAGCCGAAGCCGAAGCCGAAGCCGAAGCCCGAGCCGAAGCCCGTGCCGAAGCCCGAGTCGAAGCCCGAGTCGAAGCCGGCGATACCTTTGCCTCCACCTCCGCAGCCGGTGGTGAATCAGCCCATGCAATCGCAGCGCAGCGTGGCGCAGATCAAAGCGATCTATCTCGCAAGAGTGCTGTCGCTCATCGAGCAGCGGAAGTCCTATCCGAACGTGGCGCGTCGCCGCAACATCGAAGGGAGAGTGCGGGTGACGTTTCAACTGCGCTGCGACGGTTCCGCCGGCGAGATAAGCGTGCAGCGTGGCCACAAGCTGTTGAAACGATCGGCGCTCTCATCCGTGGAGCAGGCTCGGCCCTTTCCCAAACCGCCCGCAGAGGTGGATTGTCCGCTGACGGTGGACTATGCGATGGCTTACGAATTGAAGTAGGGCGCCGGCAGTAACGCTATTCGACCGCTTGTGCGTCGAGAGAACGCTGCTGCGCCGGCCATCTCCCATCGAGGGTCGGGGCGGAGCGACCGCTCAAAGCCAGGCCAGGCGGGGTCAGGTGATTCCCAAAGCCGCCATCTTGCGCCGCAGGTAGGCGATCTGCGTCTGCAGCGGCAGCGACTTGGGGCAGAGATCCTGGCAGCCGAGCAGCGTCATGCAGCCGAAGACGCCGTCATCATCGCCGACCAGCCGGTAGAGCTCGTCATCGCTGCGCTCGTCGCGGGGGTCCAGGCGGAAGCGGGCGATCTGGTTGAGACCGACCGCGCCGGCGAAGTCGCTGCGCATCTGCGCGGTGCCGCAGCCGGCGATGCAGCAGCCGCACTCGATGCAGCGCTCCAGCTCGTAGATCTGCTCGGCCAGTTCCGGCTCCATCGGTGTCTCCAGCCGGCAAGGGTCGACCTCCTCGCTGCTGTGGATCCAGCTCTCCAGCCGCTCGCTCATGCCGCGCATCCATTTGCCGGTATTGACCGAGAGGTCGCCGATCAGCTCGAAGCCGGGGAGCGGCGCCAGCGTGATCAGCGACGGCAGGTTGGCGGTCAGCGTACGACAGGCAAGTCCCGGTCGGCCGTTGATCATCATGCCGCAGCTGCCGCAGATGCCGGCGCGGCAGACGAAGTCGAACTGCAGAGATGGATCCTGGGTGTCGCGAATCTCGTTCAACGCCAGGTAGAGCGTCATCCCCGGCGCCTCGTCCAGCTGAAACGGCTGCAACCGTGCTGCCGCCTCCGGCTGTTGCGGGTCGCAACGGAGGATCTGCAGGGTGAGTCGCCGCACGCTGGGGCTTTGTGATGCGGCCGTCACGGTTTACCCCTCCAGCCTCTGGTTGCGGCATCTGAGGCGCTCCGGCAGCAGATGCCGGAAGGGGAGCAGCGCTTGTTGGATGTCGATTCCGGAAGCGCCCGCCATGCCGTTGCGGATACGTTCGATCTCGGCACCACGGATGGCGCTGTCGGGGTGTTCGATATGGTCCTTGGCCCCATATCCGCGCCAACCCGGCGGCAGCTCCATACGCATGACATCCAGCGTCTCGTACGCCAGCTGCGGCAGGCTGGCCTTTGCTTCCGGCCAGGTCGCAAGCGTTCGTTTCAGCCAGTTGGCGTCGTCGCGCCGGGGGAAGTCCTGGCGGAAATGGGCGCCCCGGCTTTCGCTGCGCCTTAGCGCGCCAAGCGCGACGCAGAGCGCCAGCTTCAGCATGCGCGGCAGGCGATAAGCGGTCACCAGTTCCGGATTGGCGGCGCTGCTGTTGCTGCCGACGCCCACTTCACGGCTTCGCAGCAGCAGCAGCTGCAGTTCGTCGACCGCCTGTTGCAGCTGTTCGCCGCTACGGAAGATGCCAACCTTCTCGGTCATGATCGCTTTCATGCGGTTGCTGAGCGCGACCGCCGATTCCTGCCCCCGCGAGTCGAGAATCCGTTTCAGCTCGGTCTGCTGACGCTTCAGGAATACTTTCACCAGCGCGCTGGAGATGTTCACTTCATTGTTCGGATCGTCGCAGAAATCGGCGACGCTCTCGCCGACGATCATGCCTGCCACCACGGTCTCCGCGACCGAGTTGCCGCCGAGCCGGTTGAAGCCGTGCATATCCCAGCAGGCCGCCTCGCCGCAGGCGAAGAGTCCGCGCAGGCCGGTGCTCTCTCCGCGGTGGTCGGTGCGCACGCCGCCCATCGAATAGTGTTGCGCCGGGCGCACCGGAATCGGCTCATGTGCCGGGTCGATGCCGAGGAAATAGCGGCAGATCTCCTTTACCTCGCGCAGGTTGCGGTTGATGTGCGCCTCCCCAAGCAGGCGGATATCGAGCCACAGATGGTCGCCGTAGCGCGATGTGGCGCCTTTGCCCCGCAGGATGTGGTTCTCCATGTGGCGCGAAACCACGTCGCGCGAGGCGAGCTCCTTCTTCTCCGGCTCGTAGTCGGGCATGAAGCGGTGCATCTCGCCATCGAGCAGCAGGCCGCCGTCGCCGCGGCACCCTTCGGTGACCAATATCCCGGCCGGGAAGATGCCGGTGGGGTGAAACTGCACCGCTTCCATGTTGCCGAGCGCGGCGCAGCCGCTCTCCAGCGCGATCGCCGCGCCCATGCCCTCGTTGATCACGGCATTGGTCGAGACGCGGTAGATACGGCCGAAGCCGCCGGTGGCGATGATCGTCGCCTTGGCGAGGTAGGCGCTCAGTTCGCCGCTGATCAGGTTACGCGCGACGGCGCCGTAGCAGCGCCCGTCGTCGTGGATCAACGCCATCGCCTCCATGCGTTCGTGTACCGGAATCCGCTCAGCGATCGCCCGGTTGCTGACGGCGTAGAGCATCGAGTGGCCGGTGCCGTCGGAGACGTAACAGGTACGCCACTTGTGGGTTCCGCCGAAGTTGCGCGCGGTGATCAGGCCGTGCGCGTCGTGGCGTTCGCGTATGCGCTCCCTGCGGCCGTTTATCACCACTTCGCGTGCGCCGCGCGTGACCCGATTCCAGGGCACGCCCCAGCCAGCCAGTTCGCGCACCGCTTTCGGCGCGGTCTCGACGAACATCCGCACCACCGCCTGATCGGCGCCCCAGTCGCTGCCCTTCACGGTATCGGCGAAGTGCACGTCCTCGTTGTCGCCGGCACCCATGATGGCGTTGGCGAGACTCGCCTGCATACCGCCCTGCGCGGCGGCGGAGTGCGACCGCTTGGCCGGTACCAAACTGAGTACCTTGACCTCGTAGCCGCGACGACGCGCGCCGATCGCCGCCCGCTGCCCCGCCAGGCCACCGCCGATCACCAGCACGTCGGTGTAGATCATCCGCATCGGCAGGACTCCGCCGACAGCCGCGGCTCTCCGCCCGGAACGCTCTGCCAGCCGATCCGGTAACGCTCGCCGAGCTGATCGCGGTGCTCGATGCCGATCTTGATATAGGCGCCGAGCGTCAGCAGCCCCAACAGCAGGAAGAAGAGGGTGATGCCCCACTTGGCGCGTATCAAGCGCCGTCTGCCGGCGAGCGCATCGCGACCCTGGAGCCAGCCCCATTTCATTGTCAACCGGTAGAGGCCGATGCTGCCATGCAGCTCCACCGCCAGCAGCAACAGCAGATAGATCGGCCACCAGCCGCCGCTCCAGACACGGTCCGACGAGGCGTAGGGGCCGATCTCGGCCGGATGCGTCAGCATGAAGAAGAGATGCGCGGAGGCGAGAAAGAACATCGCAAAACCGGTGTAGAGCTGCACCAGCCACAGCCAGGTGTCGCCGTGGCGCAGGTTGATGCTGTGCCTGACAATCGCGCGGTGCTGGCGGTAGTCGGCGGGGAACTTGCGCAGCGCCAGCGCCGCGTGCAGCACCAACAGCAGCAGCACGCAGGCAACCGCCAGGGAGACGATCCAGGGATAGGATCTGCCGAAAAGATAGTAGCCTTCGAAGGTTTTGGTGACGACGTACATCGCCTCCTTGCCCAACAGGATCGAGGAGACGAAGAGCATATGGCCCCACATGAACAGCGCCAGCAGCAGACCGCTGAGGCTCTGGGTCATATCCAGCATTGCCGGAACCCGACTACTGCGGGCGCATCGGTCAATCCGAACCGCGTCGACCGGCGCCGTTGTGACTCCACGGGCGCTCATCAAACCGGTATCCCTGCAACCTGCTCAACTGAATAAAAGCATATCCAAAAGAATATTATTATTCTCTGATCCACGACAGGTGAATCGCCGGTTGCGATCGACGAAGCGTGAGTGAACGATTGGCAGCGGAGCGCAGACCCGCTCAGCCCGGGGATTCCCAGTTTTCGTTTCGTTCCCGCCGTTCCCGGCGATAGTTGGTTATCTCCAGTCTCACACCGTCGGGGTCGGTAAAAAAAGTTGCCCAATAGTCGGGGGCATATTCCACGAACAGTTGCGCTTCCGAAGCGTCGATACCCAGAGCGCGCAACTGCCGGGCCGCCATCTCCACCTCCGCGATGGTTTCGACCCTGAAGCAGAGATGATGCAGGCCTGGAAGGCCGCGGCTTTGCGCGTCCTTGATTTGGGCGGGCCTTATCACATAGCCGAAGTGCCTGTTGAAGTAATGGATATGGGGGTCGCCATTCAACTCGAAGCGGTTCCTGCGGAAGCCGAGCGTGTCCAGCAACACTTTGTCGTAGAAGCGCTCGGAGCGCGCCAGATCGGAGACGGCTATGTATATATGATCTATTCCGATGATATCCGCCACCTTATGCCGATCCTCTGTTACATGGCCGCCGCCGACCACCTTGTCAGGCCTCCTCTGCGCGCGCCTTCCGCGCCCGCAGCACTCTCTCCCGATCAGCGCGCAACAATCTGGTTCGCTCCGCCAGCGGCTCCAGGCCGACGGCTTTTCGCAACTCATCCACGCCTGCGGGATCCGCCAGTCTGTACGGCTGCAGTTCACCGTCGGCGTCGAGCAGGTGCTGTGTTCCGTAGATCTGGGGCTGCTCCTGCAGCATCAGCGCCCGATCCTGAAGAAAGGCCAATTGCCAGCCCTTTGCCTCGTTCTTGCGCACCAGGCGCTCCAATTCAGGTACGCATGACAACATGAACTCAGGCTCCAGTACCGAGTGCTGCACGATCAGCCACATGGCATCGGAGCCATCCTCTCCCACCTGACTGATCCCCGGCCATCCGCCTTCGCGGAGCAGCTCTCTCGCTCTCAAGGTATTATCCTGGTGCAGCTGCTTCAGCTGCGGATGGTATTCGTCATCCATCAACTCTCCGGCATCCTTGAGCGACTGGAGCAGTTCCTGATCCCGCTCCGCCCGGGCGATCAACTCCTCCCTCAGGGCCTCGTTCTCGATGGCGTTCAAAATCATCTGCAGAGGCGAACGATACCGACTTGAACCGAGCGTGTGAAAAGCAGGGTGATAGAGCGTGTCGTCATCTCTTTGCGCAGCCTCCCGCTTTCAGCACACGCCGCGTGGAAGCGGGATTGTTTATCAATGCGTCTGCTGGTCGAATCGGTCGTCGTACCAGGTTTCCGCCGCAATTCGGACAGAGATGATGCAACACGGTTTCAGCACATGCCGCACAAAACGTGCATTCAAAACTGCAGATGCGGGCTTCCCCGGAGTCTGGTGGCAGATCCTTGTCACAACATTCGCAGTTGGGTCTTAGCTCCAACATTCATTGACCTCGTACGGTTTGACAGCGCTCTGCCAATCGGCGCAGGGCAGGGTAGTGAATTCATCTGTTTTCGGGGAACCTCAGTGATTGGCCTGGACGCATCGAAGGCGTTCGCAGCTACCAGTATGCAGGGACATCGAATGCCGCAACGCAGCTTGGACGACCCGCGATAACCGGGATCTCTTCATCTGACAATGACTGGCCAAGCCAGCCATGAGGCATCGAGAGTTTCAAAGGCGCCTGGATGACCTCCTCCGAGAGTGCATGAAAACCCACCTTGGAATAAAAGGATGGGTCGCCGTATGTGATTGCGATACTGACAGCACGTTTTTTGAGTTCATTGAGTCCATAGCTGATGAGCATCTGGCCGATTCCCCGACCCTGGTATTCGGTATGCACTGCAACCGGTGCCAGCATGTAAACCAGAATGGGTTGCCTGAACCAAAGCCGCGTGAAAAAGATGGAGCCAATCAGTGAGCGCTCTTCATACGCGCCGAAACAGATTATGTTTTCATTGTCGATCCCTGCTACCAGTTCGGAAGATAGTTTTCCGACGGCTCGCCCTTCCTGTTTCCCCTCGGCCAGGGTGAAGACGGAGGTGAAAAGTTCAGCAATATCTTTTGAGCTAGTGTTACCGATAATCCGACAGTTCATTCGCGACTCTTTTCAGAAAAAGCGGGGCCATTCGCGGCTGCAAAAAAACGCGGATATCGGCCTGGCAACAGACTCGTCTCTACCGGTTCACCAGTATGGTCATTCCAGCGGCTGTTGTCCGACGATGCAGAACCCATGGCCGAAAGGATCACTGCAAAATGCCACGGGCGGGTAACCCGGCAGACGGTGTATCTCCTCCGCCAACGCTCCCGCTGCAAGCGCCCTGTTGAGCGTGGCTTCGAAATCCTCTACCCGAAAATCACAATGCACCGGCGTCCAATGCCGCTCATATCTACGCAAGTCGTCGCTCCCTTTCGCAGGTGACGAACCTGCGGGTTTGGACAACAGGCCAATGGTCGATTCGCCCGCCTGCAATACTGCGTATCCGGGATGGGGTCGCGAGACTTCAATGAAACCGAACGCATCACCGAAAAATTCAAGGCCCTCTTCAATTGTTGGCACGTCGATGGAAACTGTGACTATCACTGCTCCTCCTGAAGACCGTCTCTTTTCTGTGAACCTGACTGCCTGACAGCAGGTTGGGGGTGACTCTCCCGCGAGAGCGAACTGCCTCTGTCTGAAAACTCCTTGATCGAGCGCCATGGATCTCGTGGGACGCGATAGTGCACTGTCAGCTCAGCTCGCACCCGGAAGGCAGAAAACAGGCAACCACCGAGGCGACTCGCGGAAACTTGTACGCAAACAGTGCACCAACTACCGCACCGATGAATATCGCTGGGCCGACATCAATCATCAGATCCGAGATTGGAAGGATCGTGACCGGTCCACTGAGCATGCGTGCAATCAGTCCGACGAAAGCGCCTATGAGCGCAAGCGCCAATATCGCAAAAAATTGCTCCGCCTTAGAGAGTGCTTTTCTGGTCAGGCCCTGGTCGCGCATTGCGATTTCCTTTTCGACAGATAGCCAGAAGCCGTAGGGTATTGGTAGTGCCAACCTCCGGGGCGGGACTTGAACAGTCTCTTCGTTGACATCGCCAGGTCAGGCCGGAAACTCGTCGCATTTCTCAGCGGAAATCCCCTCTTCATACCATGCTGCCTTGTCGCTCCAGAAAATGTTGTTGTCCGGTATCAGGCCACAATCACCGTCCAGCGATCCGGCTGGAACAATCAGCGTGGTTCCGCGCTCATTCAAAAACGGCAGCCCGGAACCGCACTCGGAACAGAAAACCTTGGTGTAGGATTTTTCTCCTGGATAGTCGAACCTTTTGATTTTTTTAGAACCCGACAGCCAGTTTATTTCAGAAGGTTCGGTCAGGATGTTCGAGGCGAACGCAGAGCCGGTGATTTTTCTGCACTGCTCGCAATGGCAAAAATAGAACTTATGAACTACCGTGTTCACGCGGTATTTAACCGAACCACAAAGGCAGCTTCCAGTAAGTTCAGTCAAGATCATTCTCTATCCCCAATGCATATTCCATTGAATTGACAGTCGTTGTTCTGGCTGCTTCCAGCAGGCCATTTTCAACAGCCTGTCAAAAGCCGAGCGACGAAGGAGCGACCCTTGGTGGGTCCGGTTTCATGGCATTGCTGGCCCTTTGTTTTGCGCATCATAAAACTCCACTATCTTATCCACCAACGATTTCACATCGGGATAGTCATAGTAGTGCATATATTGCCTGCTCCTCATCCAGCTCGGCGTGTCGATTTTCTCCTCGTAAAGCTTGAGAGGAATAACTGAAATAGTGTTGGAATCCCGCAGCGCAATCATCTCCTGGGCTTCGTGAGCACAGTTACCGCTTTCCAGATAGCTCGAGGAGACTAAGGGAATTCCCAGTTTCGAGCCGCTCAACTTGTCGAATATCTCTTTTATCCAAGGCTCGCCAGGCGTGATGGACTCTCCATCTTTATAGTCGAACACGCGCTGAAAACGCCTCTTCAGTTCCGCACTTATCAATGAGGCCAGTTGATGGTCTTTGCCGGAATAGCTTAAAAATATCGTATCATTGCGCTGCTTGGCTTTTTGAAAATAGGCATATGCTTCGTGCTTGGTGTTTATTCTCTTGACGGGTGATCGAATGAATTCCAAGCGTAAACCCAACTCGTAAGCCAGCGTGTCGGCATTTTTCCAGAGAACTATGTCTTTAGGGTATCCTGCCGGAATCACACCATACATACCTTTCAGATTTGCTCTTTTACTGAGAACGGTTTTGTCGCTAAACCCCTTCAGAAGTCTTATACAGGGAATGCATTTGCCATGCAGATAGCCGATCAACCCTGACCGCATGGATTCATCCCCAATATCCACAATGGCGAAATCGATCGTTCCGATGACTGAAAAAAACTCGCTGTCGAAGACAGGTGGCCATGAAATTCTGGTTACCGATCCGAATCCATTGCCGCGGAGCGATGTTTCCATGATTCCCAGTTCATGTTCGGTATAAGCGTGCTTGGAGCCGATTGAATGCGGCACCAGAATCGCAACGTTCTTCTTTGAATACCTCGCGTCGCTGATGGAGTTTAACTCCATTGCCGCATTCACCTCGGACTGAAATACCTTGAACAGTCTTTCGAACCTGCGACGTGTGGGGGAGCCACCGGCACCGACTATCTCTTGGTAGTCGAAAGTCGCTTGACGTACATAGGTGGGAAGCTTGAATAGATCACCATAACGTTGATCGTAGAGCACCAAAGATGGCACTTGGGCCCTGACCGCTATGTCACATTCCAGTCTGAAATACTTGGATGTGCTCAAGAGCGCATTTTCGCTCGGAACCACCGATGTATCATCGGAAAACGGGTATATCCCAATGAAGGCGTCTGACCTGGTTATCATCCTTTCCAGGCGTGTGACACAGGTTGGAGTGGAGCCAGCGTCAATGTCGAACTGCACTTCAGCCGTCTGCGAGAAGATTTCGAAAAAGTACAGATTTACATCCGGACTTTTGTATTTATGGCTGAGGAATGACTTGAATTCCATTTTTCACTTTCTGGTGTGTCGAGCAAACCACGCAAATCAGCCGCGCGCCTTTGGCGCTTCGCGGATTCACTATTTGCCTCGAACAGCGAATGAGCCCAATAGCCTGAATTTAGCAAGGGCGGGGTCTTTGGACAATGACTCAGAGTAAAGAGAGATCCGTCAACGTCGGCGTCGATGCCAGCACGCAGGTCGTCCATGCCGCCGCTAGCGGACCTTCCTGAACTCGGCATGCTTGGAAAAAATCAGATCGCAGGCACAGGTCGGTGTCGCGTCATTCAATCGCGACAGCGACGCTTTTGGGGGCAGACGACGGATACGCAGCGGAAGGGCTTGGCTGAGAACCGCTTTGTTCATGGCCATGTCGACTTCCATTCAAGACAACAACCACATCCGCAAAAGTTACCAGCGACCACTCGCCATCGGTAAACAGAGAAGAGTCCTGTTCACCGCTTGTACCTGCAAGATGATCACCATCCTTAATCCCGCGACAACGCGAAATGGAACGAGAAACTTGCAAGGCAGTTTGACTAGGGATCACAGTTGCCTGCTAGGGCTGAATTTCAAACTCTACTTTCTCTCTCTTCAGATTTCTTACAACAACGGTTCCCACGATTTTGTCATGCCATCCCTGTTTCTTCCTATCTATACCTACCCAGATCAGCCCCAGACCCAAAGGGATACTTGAAAGGTAATAGCCTAGATAACGACCGATTAGCTGACCGGTAGTTGGTTTGCCTCCACTCTTTGCATCTACGATGCTGAGTTTCAGAGCCATTTTTCCAGGTGTCGCTGATTTGTAAGACCAAAATACAATTACCGCGATTGCCGGCAATATATAGCTGAACATCAGGTCCCAAAACCCATATAGAAAGGTCTCTCCATACCAATAATCCTTTCCATAGATCAGTGTTAAAAACGGACCAATAATCATAAAAATGAGTAGCGTATCGATTAATGCGGCGGCGACTCTTATCCAAAATCCTGCGTATTCCATTTCTTCCATGTTCTCTCCTGCTTAGGTCCAGTGTGCAGCATAACCAACAAACGAAAAGCGGGGCCTAAGCCCCGCTTCTCGTTTTTCCGAATTGATGCGTTGTTAAACTTTTTGGCGGCGTCGCCGTACGAAGCTGATGCCAGCGAGCCCAAACCCGACGAGTACCATCGACGCGGGCTCGGGAATATTTGTGGAATTTGTTTCAATTCTGAGAGTTGAATTGTCAATGATAAAACCATCGCTCCCGCCAGTACTAAGCGAAAAGGAAGTAGAGCCGTCAATTAAACCCAAGGGCACCGCAACAGTGAGTGCATGGACAGTTTGAAACTGACTCGGGAAATTGTACGTCGCAATTACAGTTGCGTCTGCAAGGAGGTTGATCGAACCAATATCAGCGAAGCCGGCTATGAACAGATCGAGAAACGCGCTAATTGGCGTCTCTCCACCCAGGCTGTATGAGTGAATCCAACTCGGGTTGGTTGGTGTGCTCCAAATGTCGGTATGGCTTGCCGTGGCGATATCCCCGGCGTCTCGGTAGTCGTTAAAAAACACTCCCCCTAATCCATCTCTCCATAAGTCTCCATCAGCACAGGTCCCGCCTAAACCAAAGCAGTCAGAATCTCCGACGGTGTTGGAGATCAAAGATGCATTAGCCGGACCGCTGAGAACTCCGGCCACTATGGCAAACAATAAAAGAAATTTATTAAGCATTTTAATCTCCATCATCGTAGACAATGTTAAATGGCGTAGCAAAAAACGCGCCATTCCGGTAAGGCCTTGATTCTACTATTTATAAT
>JAGRGU010000156.1 GCA_020445335.1 Gammaproteobacteria bacterium | reverse complement strand
AAGCCCGGCGACAGCGCAATCTGCGCGTCGCGCTCCTCCAGCAGCGCCTGACAGATCAGGTCGTCGAAGGTGCCGTTGAAGTTGCCGCGACGGTAGAGCGTCTCCTCCGCCATCGCCAGCTTTTCCTCGAGTTTTTCACGATAGGGCGCGCGTACCTCGTCGATGTACGCCTGCATCTCTGCATCGGCCGGCAGCAGGTTGGAGAAGACCGGAACCAGGCGATAACGAAAATCCTGCAGCTTGCCGCCACGCACGTCCAGATCCATGACGCCGAGGAATTTGCCGTTCGAACCCGCGTTGGTGACGAGCGTCCTGCCACCCCTGTTCTCGACCACCGTCGGCGCAGGCATGCCGTCGTGCGTATGACCGCCGAAAATCACGTCGATTCCGCTCACGCGCGATGCCATCTTGATATCGACGTCCATGCCGTTATGCGACAGCACCACCACCAGATCCGGCTTTTCGCGCTCGCGCACCCTGTCGACCACCGACTGCATGCGTTCATCCTGGATGCCAAAGGTCCAGTCGGGGATGAAACGCTGCGGGTTGGCAATCGGGGTGTAGGGAAAGGATTGTCCGATCACCGCCACCCGAACTCCACCGACCTGCTTGATGGTGTAAGGCTTGAACGCCAACCCCCGGTCTTCGTCGAAGCCGTCGAAGTCGGCGAACTTGTAGTCGAACAGCGCCGCATCGTTGATGCCGACATTCTGCGCCACGAAATCGCCCTCGAACTCGCCGATATTCTCGATGACCTCGGAATCCTGATAGGTGAACTCCCAGTGCCCGGTCATGATATCGACGCCGAGCCGGTTACAGGCTCCCACCATATCCTTGCCACGGGTCCAATAGGCAGTGCCCGATCCCTGCCAGGTGTCGCCACCGTCGAGCAGCAGGCTGTTGCCGTCGCCACGCTCCGCGCGCAACCGTTTGACCAGCGCGGCGAGATGGGCAAAGCCGCCGACTTTGCCATACTGCTGCGCGGCCGTGTCGAAATTCAGGTAGCTGAAGGCGTGTGCCGCCATTGAATCCGGGGCGATACTGAAATGGTCCAGCAGTGCATTGCCAACCAGGTGCGGCGCCTTGCCGAGCGCGCCGCCGACACCCAGGTTGACGCTGGGTTCGCGGAAATAGATGGGGTTGAGCTGCGCATGACAATCCGTCATGTGCATCAGGCAGACATTGCCGAACTTCGGAATCTCATAGAGATCGGATGGCCTGCTCATCGCCGCGAAGGCTGATCCCGGCAGTACTCCCGCGGCACCGGCCAGCCCCATCAGCCTGATAAACTCTCTTCTGGATATCGTCATCGTAGACCATCCCCTCAGCCCCGCCGTGCGGGGCCGTATAAATCTGTTGTCAGTAGAGTGCATCGATTAGCGGGCCGACAGCCGCCAGGCAGCTGCCGACCACTCTTTGGACTAACCGATCTCCGCCTCCGCACTGGCGGTTGCGCCGGTATTGTCGGCCCATGAGAGCTTCAAAGTGTCGCCCTTGTTGCCGCCGCTGAATTTGAACGACAGGTAGGGATTCTTCGAAACACCGCCGCTCCAGTAGGCGGTCAGCAGTCGCTTGCCGCCGACCTCGCAGCTCACCTCTTTGATGAAGTGCGCCGGGATCTTGTTGCCGTTCGCGTCCTTGCGCGCACCGGTCTCCATCGGGTGAGACAGCAGTGCCTTGACCGTTGTCACATCGTTTTTCAGACTGGCTCTGATTTTGATCGCATTTGCCATTTCCAAAATTCCTCAAAATAATTCTGTTGTAGGTAGCGGGCTGACAGTAGCCCGGCTGCGCCGGTCGTTCGCC
>JAGRGU010000155.1 GCA_020445335.1 Gammaproteobacteria bacterium | reverse complement strand
AATCACACACGGTGTCGCCGCGTTCGATGGTGCCCTGGTTTTGTATCGCGCCGGCGCGATACAGAATGGCCTCAGCCAGCGTCGTTTTACCTGCGCCTGACTGGCCCACCAGGGCGATATTCCGAATATCCTGGGTGGTGTATGCAGGCATGCTGTTCTCCATTTGGGGGTTGTCGATATCCGCAGACAGTCTGACAGTAGCGCTGCTGCGGCGTCATGAAACTGAAACTGCTATCCCAATAAAAGATCACAATTGACGCTATGACCCCGGTCAACAATTACCGATCGAAAGGCGCACCCGATCGATCCTGATGCCAGGGGTCAACTGCTCGAACGACGGGGGCGTCCCCGGTAAGCCGCGACCTGTTTGATGATCTCCTGAAAGGGGAGCTGATCGAGTGACTCGAACTGCGTGATGGCGCTATCAATCAGCGTGAAAATATCCTCCAGGGCGCTCTTCTCGGTGCCGCTGGCCAGCGCCAGCCCCTGCAGTCCGCCGACCTGGATACGCATTACCTTTGCGTGCGGCATCGCACCGCTCGGATTGGCCGACTTGAGCGTGAAACGGGTGTGCTGGCGCAGCAACTGCAACAGTTCTTCACAACGTCGCTGCCCCTGGTCGGAACGGCAGTGCACCCCCTCGCGCTCGGCCAGAAAGAAACGCGACGCCTGGCTGCAGTTGCTTTGCCGCGCGAGTATGCTTTTTTCGAACAGACAGATGCGCCCATCCATGTCGCGATAGATTTTGCGATAGGCATCCTGATCCATCAGGCGTCGCCTTTACCGGTGAAGCGGTGGATCATGCGTCGGTCTCTTTTACTCGGCCTTCCGGGGGCGGGTCTTGGTGCCGCCGCACGCAGCAGACGCTGGTCGTTGACGGCGGCTTCGCGGCGTTCGCGGCTGGCCTCCTCCTCGCGGTATAAGTGAATGGCCTCGTTTGCCGGCCGGCGCTGGCGCGGAATCTCCACCACGGTGATGTTCCACTCCAGTGATCCTTTGTGAATGCGCAGCGCCGAGCCCGCCTTGACCTCTTTTCCCGGCTTGGTGCGCTGGCCGTTGAGGTGTACCTTGCCGCCGTTGATCGCTTCGACTGCCAGTTGGCGGGTTTTGAAAAAGCGTGAGGCCCAGAGCCATTTGTCCAACCGCATGCTCTCCGCGGTCGACATCAGGTGGGATCGGCCTCTTCCTGCAGAACGTCCGGCTCCATGTGTGCTGCGAGTCCCAGCAGCGGGTCCAGTTTGCCGAAGGCGTTGAGCTCGGCGAGATCGTCGTAGCCGCCGACATGGTAGTCGTCGATAAAGATCTGCGGCACCGTTCGTCGCTGGCTGCGTTCGAGCATTTCGCGCATCAGTTCACGGTTTCCGTCGATGCGCAGCTCCTCGTACTCTACCCCCTTCTTCTGCAGCAGCGCCTTGGCGCGCACGCAGTAGGGGCAGATGCGGGTGGTGTACATAATTACCCTGGGCATTGGAATGGCCTCGAATATGTTATTGGCCTATCCTAGCAGTCGCTTCTGGCGACTCGCGGCAGCCGGTACGGCCGCCTGGATAGCTCGTGATTTGCCGGTAGGTACCTGTATCCGATACTAGCATTGGCCACCAGTCGAGGAAATAGCATGCAGTCCGACGCGCCGCAGACCGTCTACCTCAAAGAGTACACTCCGCCGCCCTTCCTGATCGACCGCACCGAGTTGCACTTCGAACTGGCGGAGGGGGAGGCGCTGGTCGCTGCGAGGCTTTCGATTCGCCGCAATCCGGACGCATCAGCCACGACCGGATCGCTGTTGCTGCACGGAGAGGAGCTCGAGCCCCTCGAGATCGCCATCGATGGCCGCCCGCTTGGTGACGCAGAGTATTCGATCGACGCGCAGGGATTGCACATTGCGCAGCCTCCCGAACGTTTCACGCTCGAAAGCCGAGTACGCATCCTGCCGCAGGAGAATACCGCGCTGGAGGGGCTCTACAAGTCCGGAGCGATGTTCTGCACCCAGTGCGAAGCCGAAGGGTTTCGCAAGATCACCTGGTTCCTGGACCGGCCCGATGTGATGAGCCGCTTCGTCACCACTATAGTCGCCGACGCCGAGCGCTATCCGGTGCTGCTTTCGAACGG
>JAGRGU010000154.1 GCA_020445335.1 Gammaproteobacteria bacterium | reverse complement strand
TGAACAAACCACCGAACCGCAGTACGCCGACCTTCGAGGTGACTCTGCTGTACAACCCTGAGCAGCGCAGCGCGGTCAACATCGTGCCCGGTCTGGTGGCGACCATACTCACCATGACCATGATCATGTTCACCTCGGCGGCGATCGTGCGCGAGCGAGAACGCGGCAATATGGAGATGCTGATCACCACCCCGGTGCGGCCGATCGAACTGATGTTGGGCAAGATCATTCCCTACGTTTTCGTCGGGGCCATCCAGGTGACGATCATCCTGGCGCTTGGGCATCTGGTGTTCGGCGTGCCGATCAACGGCAGCCTGGCGCAGCTGGCAGGGGCGACCCTGCTGTTCATCTGCGCCAGCCTGACCCTGGGGCTGGTGATCTCGACCGTTGCGCGCAGCCAGCTGCAGTCGATGCAGATGACCATCTTCGTGTTGCTGCCGTCGATTCTGCTGTCCGGCTTCATGTTCCCCTACGACGCCATGCCGTTGGCTGCGCAATACATTGCCGAGGCTCTGCCGGCAACCCATTTCATGCGCCTGGTGCGCGGCGTGGTGCTGCGTGATGTAAATATTTTCGATATGTCGGGCGACCTT
Source organism: Gammaproteobacteria bacterium (assembly GCA_020445335.1). Taxonomy (GTDB): domain Bacteria; phylum Pseudomonadota; class Gammaproteobacteria; order Chromatiales; family Chromatiaceae; genus HKST-UBA178. Next base: position 3,539 of record JAGRGU010000154.1, on the reverse strand, counting down.
GTCTGGCTGATGCTGTTTACCGCCGCCGGGTTGGCGGTCGCCTCGCTGCGTTTCAAGAAGCGTCTGGACTGAGTCGGCGGCTGGATTATTGCGGTGCGGAGCGGCGGGGCTTGACGTTGGGCACCCCGGGTGTTCATGGCGGCAGATGACCTGACCGGCTCACCGGATGCGCGGGTCCGGCGAGGTCGACATCGGCGACGAATACGAACGACGCCGGAAGTATACGGTTTTATCGCCTCGCGGTGGCTTGCCCGGGTCCGCGCTCTCGCGACCAGAGAAACCAGGCCAGCGCCAGCAGTTGCAGCATGAGCAGCATCGCGAATGCGGCCTGGTAGCTGGCCGTCGCGTATGCTCCCTCGCCTTGCTGCCCCCAGAGCGCGATGATCTCGCCGCACGACCACTGCAGGCAGAACGCGCTGACGAAGACCAGCAGATTGATTGAGGTGTTGACCCGCCCCGCAAGCTCGCGTTCGAAATGCTGCGACAGGCTGGCGTACTGGACGATGCCAGAAGTGCCGAAGAAACCGAACAGCAGCCAGTTGATCGCCACCCACTCTCCCGTCGGGACTATGATCAGCCCCAGTTGCGCCAGCATGAACAGCGACATGCCGCCAGCGGAGACCGTGGCCGGTGCGATGCCGAGACGGGAGAGGCGCTCGGCGATGGCGCCGATGGCGAGAAAGCCGGTGGTCATCGCCAGCGCCACCAGCAGCAGCAGTTCGGCGGCGTCGGCGCGCGCCAGCCCGCCGACGTCCCGCAACCAGGGGCCGGCCCACAGGCTCTGCACCGAGATGAAGGAGGATTGCGACAGCATTGCCAATGGTGCCACGCGCCAGAAAAAGCGGTCGCTGAAGACCCGCTCGATTCCCCGTAGCTGCGCGCCCAGCGTCTGGGTGTTCTGCTGCGCCGGAGCGTTGGGCACCAGCAGGAAGATTGTCAGCGCGCAGACCAGCGTAAGCCCCGCGAGTAGCATGAAAACACCGCGCCAGTCGGTGAATGTCAGCACCGCTTCGACCGGCGCGGTGGCAGTCAGCGCGCCCAGACCGCCGGCGGCCATGATCAGGCCGTTGACCAGCGGCAGGCGGGCGGGGGGGAACCAGAGGGTAAAACCTTTGAAAGCCGCCATCAGGCAGGCGGAGACGCCGAGGCCGATCAGTCCGCGGCCGACGATCAGCTCCGCCATGCTGCTCCCGAGTGCGAACAGCAGCGCGCCGACAGCGGCCAGCGAGAGCAGCAGTGCCTCGACTTTGCGCGGTCCGTAGCGGTCGAGCAGAATCCCCAGCGGTAGCTGCGCGGCACCGAAGGTGATGAAGTAGGTGGCGGTCAGAAGCCCCAGATCGTCCGCCGCCAGCCCGAGTTCGGCAACCAGGTCGGGCGACAGTACCGCATTGATCGTGCGGTAGAGGTAGGAGAGGAAGTAACCGAACGCGAACGGTAGCAGCAGTCGCAGAGCGACCTGGCGTTTGCCGAGCTTTTCGATCATCTGCTCTCCATTGGCAGCCGGCAGCAAGCATTAAGGGCGCAGCGCTGGGTGGGATATTCCGCTGGCCAGCGACCGCTTTACTGCGTGGGAGCGGGCTCGGCCGGGGGACTCTGCTCCTGCGAGTAGTAGTCGTAACGCGCGTGCAGCTCAGAAGTGAATTTCCACGCCTCGTTGTAGGCCAGGCCGCTGTTCTCCGGGAAGACCACCTTGATATAGAGCCCGCCCGTCTCTCGCTGTTTGAGCGCGCTGAGGCGCTGCTCCAACAGGTCGCGGCTGATGGTCTGATAGCCGGCACCGCTGCCGTCATCGAATTCGATGCGCGGCTTGCCGTCGATTTTCGAGTAGCGCACCACCACCAGATAGCGCCCCTCGGGTGAGCGGGCGGGGCGGAAGAGCTTGTCGTACTCGACCTTCAGGTTGTCGTACTCACCCTGCAGCGTGTTGAGCCTGAAGCCCGACTGGCGCATCGCCACCTTGGTCTGCTGCAGCTCCTCGCTCTGCCGGCTGAAGCGCTGCTGCAGATTTTCGAACTGATCGCGGGTGCTCTGCTGCAGCTGCTGCAGACTGGCGACATCGTCGGCGATGCTGGCCAGCTGGGCCTGCGAGCTCTCGAGCTGTTCGCGCGTCGAGCGCAGATCGCGCTGCAGGTTCTGCTGATCCTGCTGCAGCGATTCGGCGCGTTCGTTGGAGCGGTCGAGGCGTTGGCTCAGGCTCAGGTTCTCCCTCTCCAGCTGCTGCCTGGCCTGCGCCAGCATCTCCTCCTGCTGGCGCAGCTGCTTGATCAGATCCCCCTGACTGACGATCAGGCGCTGTTGATCGCGGTTGCTCTCGTCCAGCTCCAGCTGTTGCATACGGCGAATCGCAAGCTCGTTCTCGGCCGCCATCAGGCGCAGCGACAGACTCTCCTTCTCTTCACCGGTCGAGCGTGCCAGCTCCATCGCCTCGCGTTCCGCGGCCATGGTCGAGCGCAATTGATGGACCAGCTCGATGTTCTTCAGCAGCAACACGACCATTGCGATCATGAAGATCATCACCACCACGGTCATGATATCGGTGAACGAGGGCCAGAAGCTCTCCTGGTTGTTTCCCTCCTGCGCGTTGATGCGCAGATCGATGAAACCGCTTTCGCCGCTCATGACTCTTCGGGCAGTCTGAATCCGAGCCGCAACAGCCGCTTGATGTCGTTCATCTCTTCATTGACCGGCTGGATCTTGGTGCGGTGGACGTCGACCAGCGCGGAGATGATGCGCGTCTCCAGGTCCTCGAAGGCGCTCTGCGAATTACGCATCTCCTCGGCCAGCTCCTTGTAGGACTGCTGCGAGTTCTTCATCTGTCCGAGCAGCTCCTGCAGCGAGCGGATCAGCCCGGCGAACTGGTGCAGCACGGTTTCGGTCTGAACCTGGAAACGGGGCATGAAGTGGTTGCTGGTCAGCTGCTCGACCGAGCTGACGATATTGGTCTGCACGTCGCTCAGCTTGAGATAGAAATAACCGAAGTAGACGTAGCAGGCGATGGCGGTGATGGTGGTGGAGAGCGCGGTCGACATGCCATGCACCACCATACCCATGCCGTCGATGCTGATCGATGACTCCAGCAGGTCGGTGGCACCCACCAGGGCGATCGACAGCGAGACGATGGTACCGAAGACACCGCTCAGAATGAGAATGTTGTTGATGAACTTGGGGAAGCTGTTACGCGTGCTCTCGGAGGCGACCAGAGTCGAGGCCAGCGCATTGTGGTTGATCGGGGTGTTGTGCTGGTGCAGGCGCTCCATCGTGTGGTAGCGGTGGCTCACCAGGCGCCCCTCGGGTACCTCCGACAACGGCTTGAAACCCTGGTCGATATTGTCGATTACCTTGAGGATCGCGCTCTCCTCGCGATCGTAGCGGAACAGCAGCCAGATAATGCGCAGCACACCGAGCGCGAAGAGCGAGATGATGGCGCTGTTGAGGGCGATGCCGGTCGGCGTCAACTGATCCTGGAAGTAGACGCTGTTGACGAAATCGAGCTGCCAGACGATCAGTATCGCCACCAGCACGGCGAGAACGCACATCTC
>JAGRGU010000052.1:6201-9282 GCA_020445335.1 Gammaproteobacteria bacterium | reverse complement strand
TGCTCTACTTCTCGCTCATGCCGGGTGGAGCCGGTCACCCGACCGAAGCCGCAGGACCAGACCAAAAAAAGAGCCGGAGCCAAACCCTGTTGCGTTCGGCTCCGGCCTGTTGCGAAAACCGCTATCCGCAGTTTCAGCTCACCTTGGGATCCAGCTCACCCTTGGCGTAGAGCGCGAACATCGTCTCCAGCGACTTGGCGCTGATCCTGGACGCGTGTCCGGCGCAACCGAACGCCTCGTAGCGCGCCTTGCAGATCTCCTTCATGCCCTTGGTGGACTCTTTGAGGAACTTGCGCGGATCGAAGTTCGAGGGGTTGTCGTGCAGATGACGGCGCACCGAACCGGTCGACGCCATGCGTAGATCGGTGTCGATATTTACCTTTCGCACGCCGTGCTTGATGCCCTCGANNCCTCGACGATCTCCTCGACCGGCACACCGTAGGTCTGCCCCATGTCGCCGCCATAGTTGTTGATGATCTGCAGCCACTCCTGCGGTACCGAGGAGGAGCCGTGCATCACCAGATGGGTGTTGGGGATCCGGGCGTGGATCTCCTTGACGCGATCGATGCGCAGGATATCGCCGGTCGGCTCCTTGGTGAACTTGTAGGCGCCATGCGAGGTGCCGATGGCGATCGCCAGCGCGTCGACCTTGGTCTGCTTGACGAAATCGGCCGCCTCGTTGGGATCGGTCAGCATCTGGTCCATCTCCAGCTTGCCCTCCGCGCCTACGCCATCCTCTTCGCCTGCCTCACCGGTCTCGAGCGACCCAAGGCAGCCCAGTTCGCCCTCGACCGAGACACCACCGGCGTGCGCCATTTCGACCACGCGACGGGTGACATCGACGTTGTACTCGTAGCTGGCGGGGGTCTTGGCATCCTCCATCAGCGAGCCGTCCATCATCACCGACGAGAAGCCGGACTGGATCGAGCGCAGACAGACCGCCGGCGAAGCGCCATGGTCCTGGTGCATCACTATCGGGATGTGGGGGTAGGTTTCGACCGCGGCGAGAATCAAATGCCGCAGGAAAGGTTCGCCGGCGTAGGAACGGGCACCGGCAGAGCCCTGCATGATGACCGGGCTGTCGGTCTCGTCCGCCGCCTGCATGATGGCGTGTACCTGCTCCATGTTGTTTACGTTGAACGCCGGCATACCGAAGGCGTTCTCCGCCGCGTAGTCGAGCAGCTGTCGCATTGAAATCAAAGCCATGTTTTCTCTCCTCTAACTCTCTGAGTCGTCTGTGTTTGAATCTTTGCCGGGCGGCATTTGCTCCCCGACCTTGAGCACCTTCATCACGTTGGTGCCGCCCTCGACACCGTCGAGGTCGCCCTTGGTGATGAGAACAAGCTCGCCCTTTGCCACCGCTCCAAGCTGCAGCAGCCTGTCGACGATATCGACGTTGACCTGCTGGCTGTCGCTGGAGGTCAGTTCGAAGCCGATCGGATAGACGCCGCGAAACAGCGTCACTCTGCGCTGCGTCGACTGCTGCGAACTGAGCGCGTAGATCGGAATGCTGGAGCTGATGCGCGACATCCACTTGGGCGTGGAACCGGACTCGGTCAATGCCGCGATCGCCGCCACCTGCAGATGGTTGGCGGTATACATCGTCGCCATAGCGATCGCCTCGTCGATACGGCCAAAGACCGAATTGAGCCGGTGGTGCGATTTGCGCGCCTTGGACTGTTTCTCCGCCTCACGGCAGATGCGATCCATCGCCTGCACCGCCTTCACCGGAAAGCGGCCGGCCGCCGTCTCAGCCGACAGCATGACCGCATCGGTGCCGTCGAGCACCGCATTGGCGACGTCGAACACCTCCGCGCGCGTCGGTATCGGATGTTCGATCATCGACTCCATCATCTGCGTGGCCGTGATCACCACCTTGTTACTGCGGCGCGCTCTGCGGATCAGCAGCTTCTGCACCGCTGGCAGCTCGGCGTCGCCGATCTCCACACCGAGGTCGCCGCGTGCGACCATGATCGCGTCCGACGCCTCGATGATCCCCTCGATATTCTCCACCGCCTCGGCCCGTTCCACCTTGGAGACGATGTGCGCGCTGCCTTTTACTGCAGCCAGCAGAGACCTTGCCTGCACGACATCCGCGGCACTCTGCACGAAGGAGATCGCCAGGTAGTCGGCGCCGATGGAGGCGGCGAAAGCGATATCCTCGCGATCCTTCTCTGTGAGTGCCGGTGCCGAAAGGCCACCGCCCTTTTTATTGATACCCTTGTTGTCCGACAGCGTGCCACCGTTGATGACCCGGCAGATCGCGGCATCATCGGAAACAGTTCTGATCTGCAACTCTATCGCGCCGTCCGCCAGCAGTAATGTATCCCCGGCGGAGAGATCGCCGATCAACCCGGGAAAAGTGAGTCCGACCCGCTGAGCGTCACCGGCATCCGCGGGGCATGCCGCATCGAGCGTGAAGCGGTCGCCGTCGCAGAGCTCGACCGGGCCGTCGGCGAAACGGCCGATACGGATCTTCGGCCCCTGCAGATCCACCAGCACGCCGATCTGCCGGCCGGCCGCTTCGGCCAGCTCGCGAATACGCGAAGCACGCTGCAGGTGATCCTCGTGACTGCCGTGGGAGAGGTTGAGCCGCACGACGTCGACACCTGCGCGTACCAACGCTTCCAGGACGCCGGGGCGATCGGTGGATGGTCCCAGCGTGGCCAGAATCTTGGTTCTTCTAAGCATCGATATTCCGTGTTTAGCAGTACTTCCGGCACACTGCCCGCCAGCCCGGAACGCCGTAAGCGGCGCCTCCGTGCCAGCGACCAGAGTGTGTCTGCCTCAATCGGCCGCCCGCGCCTCCAGCATGGCGACCGCCGGCAGAGTCTTGCCTTCGAGATACTCGAGAAAGGCCCCCCCGGCAGTGGAGATATAGGAGACGCGATCATAGATGTCATATTTCTGGATCGCCGCGATGGTGTCACCACCCCCGGCCAGCGAAAAACCGTCGGCTTCGGCAATTGCCATGGAGACGGTTTTGGTTCCCTCGCCGAACTGGTCGAACTCGAATACACCAACCGGACCGTTCCAGACGATGGTGCCGGCTTTGGCGATGATCTCGGCCAGCTCCTGCGC
>JAGRGU010000052.1:0-6104 GCA_020445335.1 Gammaproteobacteria bacterium | reverse complement strand
TCGGTGGCGATCGGAATGGTGGCTCCGCGCGCCTGCATTTTCTCGATCAACGCCTTGGCGGTCTCGACCAGGTCATCCTCGCACAGCGATTTGCCGACATTGTGACCTGTCGCTTTGAGGAAGGTGTTGGCGATGCCGCCACCGACCACCAGCTGGTCGACCTTCTCGGAGAGCGCCTCGAGCACCGTGAGCTTGGTCGAGACTTTGGAGCCGCCGACGATGGCGACCATCGGCCGCGCCGGATTGGCCAGCGCCTTGGCGAGGTTGTCCAGCTCGTCCGCTAGCAGCAGGCCGGCGCAGGCAGTGGGAGCGAATTTGCCGGCGCCGTGGGTCGACGCCTGCGCGCGATGCGCCGTGCCGAAAGCATCCATGACGAAAACGTCGCAGAGCGCAGCATACTTTTTGGCCAGCGCTTCGTCGTCCTTCTTCTCACCGGCGTTGAAACGCACATTCTCCAGCAGCACCACCTCGCCTTCGCCGACCTGCGGCGCATTCTCGAGATAATCCTTGACCAGCGGAACCACGCGGCCCAGCTTGGCCGACATGTCATCCGCAATCGGCTGCATCGAGTTCTCGTCGTCAACCTTCCCCTCCTCCGGACGACCACGATGCGAGAAGACCATCACCCTGGCGCCGGCTTTCATGCAGTGCTCGACGGTAGGCATTGAGGCGGTGATACGGGCATCGGAGGTAACTTTTCCGTCTTTGACGGGCACATTGAGATCGGCGCGAATAAGCACGCGCTTGCCGGCAAGATCAAGATCGGTGAGTTTGATGAAGGACATGGGAGGGTACTCCGTTAGTTGGATTCAGAGGCAATCGGTAAAGCGAAGCCTTACCGAGAGGCTCTGGAAAAGAGGTACTGGGCTCGAGCAGCGAGGTACCAGGAAAAAAGCCCTGGTACCCCGCTCCTGCTACCTCGTTCCTAGTTTTTAACTACGTGCTCGGCAAAACGCAGCATGTTGCAGGTATAGCCGTATTCGTTGTCGTACCAGGCGACGACCTTGACGAAGGTTCCGTCGAGCGCGATGCCGGCACCGGCATCGAAGATCGAGGAGTAGCCGATGCCGCGGAAGTCGGTGGAGACCACCTTCTCGTCGGTGTAGGCGAGCGTGTCACCGATACCGGCGCTCTCGGAAGCGGCTTTCATCGCGGCGCAGATCTCATCGTAGCTCGCGTCCTTCTCCAGCTCGCAAGTGAGGTCGACCACGGAGACGTCGGAGGTGGGCACGCGGAAAGCCATGCCGGTCAGCTTGCCGTTCAGCTCGGGCAGTACCACGCCGACCGCCTTGGCCGCGCCGGTCGAAGAGGGAATGATGTTTTCCAGGATGCCACGGCCACCGCGCCAATCTTTCTTGGAGGGACCGTCAACGGTCTTCTGGGTGGCGGTTGCGGCATGCACGGTGGTCATCAGACCGCGCTTGATACCCCAGTTGTCGTGCAGAACCTTGGCTACCGGCGCCAGGCAGTTGGTGGTGCAGGAGGCGGCGGAGACGATTGCCTGGCCGGCGTAGTCTTCGTGATTCACACCATAGACGAACATCGGCGTACCGTCCTTGGAGGGCGCACTCTGCACGACTTTCTTGGCACCGGCATCGATATGCTTCTGGCAGCTCTCTTCGGTGAGGAAGAAACCGGTGCATTCGAGAACCAGCTCGACACCGACTTCGTCCCACTTCAGGTTGGCCGGATCGGTCTCGGCGGTCAGGCGAATGGTCTTGCCGTTGACTACCATGTTGCTACCCTCGGCGCCCACTTCGCCGTTGAAACGGCCATGCACGGAGTCATACTTCAGCATATAGGCGAGGTAATCGGCGTCCAGAAGATCGTTGATGGCGACAACCTCGAAGCCAGGAAAATCCTTCGCGATCGCGCGGAACGCCATACGGCCGATACGACCGAAACCATTGATGCCTACTTTGATAGCCATGTTTATCTCCTAGTGATTGAGTTGTAACTTGCAATAAACAGCGCGGCTGCCGGCTCCTGCCGGCAACCCTTCCGCCGATTAGATGAGCGACTCGACCGCCGCTTCCACCGCCTCGGCGGTGATGCCGAAGTGTTTGTACACCTCCGGCGCCGGTGCCGATTCGCCGAAGGTGTCGAGACCGATAACCTTGCCGTCGAGGCCGACGTATTTGCCCCAGAATCCGGTCACGCCGGCTTCGACCGCGACCCTGGCGGTCACGTTGGCAGGCAGCACGGAGGCTCTGTAGTCGGCATCCTGGGCGTCGAAAGCATCCGTCGAAGGCATGGAGACCACGCGCACCTTGCGCCCCTTGTCGACCAGCGCCTGCTGCGCACCCATCGCCAGCTCCACCTCGGATCCGGTCGCGATGATAATCGCTTCCGGGGCGCCATCACAATCGGAGAGCACGTAACCGCCCTTGCTGATCGCAGCGATCTGCTCAGCGCTGCGCGCCATGTGCGGCAGGCCCTGGCGCGACAGGATCAGGCTTATCGGTCCGCCGCTGCGCTCGAGCGCTATCTTCCAGGCCACCGCGGTCTCAACCGCGTCGCAAGGACGCCACACCGACATGCGCGGAATCATCCGCAGCGTCGCCGTCTGCTCGACCGGCTGGTGGGTCGGACCGTCCTCGCCCAGGCCGATCGAGTCGTGGGTGTAGACATGGATCGGGCTCAGTTTCATCAGCGCCGCCATGCGCAACGCGTTGCGTGCATACTCGGAGAACATCAGGAAGGTGGCACCGTAGCTCTTGAAGCCGCCGTGCAGTTCGATGCCGTTCATGATCGCCGACATGCCGAACTCGCGCACACCGTAGTGGATGTAATTGCCTGAGGCATCGCCCGGCGTCAGCGCCTTGGAGCCGGACCAGATGGTCAGGTTGGAGCCGGCCAGATCGGCGGACCCGCCCATGTACTCGGGCATGAAGGGACCGTAGCCTTCGATCGCATTCTGTGAGGCCTTGCGGGTCGCCACCTTTTCCGCCTTCTGGTTGACCGCCTCAATGAAGGCGTTGGCGTTCGCCTCCCAGTTCTCCGGCAGTTCCCCCGCCATGCGCCGCTTGAACTCGGCCGCCAGCTCCGGGTAAGCAGCGGCGTAGGCTTCCATGCGGGTGTTCCAGTCGGACTCCGCGGCACCGCCCGCAGTTTTGGCATCCCAGCCGGCATAGACATCGGCGGGAATCTCGAACGGTGCGTGGCTCCAGCCCAGCGCCTCGCGGGTCAGCGCGATCTCGTCGGCCCCCAGAGGCGCGCCGTGACACTCCTCCTTGCCCTGCTTGTTCGGCGAACCGAAACCGATCTTGGTCTGGCAGCAGATCAGCGTCGGACGCTCGCCATCGGTGCGGGCAGCCTCGATCGCCGCCTTGACGGCGTCGGCGTCGTGACCGTCGACCTGCGGTATCACCTGCCAGCCGTAAGCCTCGAAACGCTGCGGCGTGTTGTCGGTGAACCAGGCGGCGCCGTCACCTTCGCCGCGCACCTCGCCATCGATGGAGATGTTGTTATCGTCGTAGAAGGCGATCAGCTTGCCGAGCTTCAACGTGCCGGCGAGCGAACAGGCCTCGTGCGAGATACCCTCCATCAGGCAGCCGTCGCCGAGAAAGACATAGGTGTAGTGATCGACGATGTCGTGGCCGTCGCGATTGAACTGCGCCGCCAGGCTCTTCTCGGCGATCGCCATGCCAACCGCGTTGGTGACGCCCTGGCCGAGCGGGCCGGTGGTGGTCTCGACACCCGGCGCGTAGCCGTACTCGGGATGACCGGGTGTCTTCGAGTGCAGTTGGCGGAACTGCTGAAGATCCTCGATGCTCAGGTCGTAGCCGGTAAGATGCAGCAGCGAATAGATCAGCATCGAGCCATGGCCGTTGGAGAGTACGAAACGGTCACGGTCGGCCCATCCGGGGTTTGCCGGATTGTGTTTCATGTAGTCGTTCCACAACACTTCGGCGATATCGGCCATTCCCATTGGCGCGCCAGGGTGGCCCGAATTGGCTTTCTGTACGGCATCCATGCTCAGGGCACGGATCGCGTTGGCAAGATTTCTACGAGAGGACATCTATCGTTCCTTTTATAGTCTTGTTGAAAGATTAAGTAATCCGATGCGGATACCTGGTGTCTGATCGAACCGGGAGCCCTGCTGCTTCCCTCTCCCTGTCCGTCGCCTGACGGCCATGCTGGACCCTGCCACCCCACCCGGCAGGACGAATGTCGCACGGCACTATAATCCAGATACAGTTATGAAGAATATTAAAAGTTTTTGATTGATCTCATAAGCAAATCGTTATGTTGGCCGCTGCACGGGCGGTATCGGCATGCCGCCGACACCATTTATCCCTACCGCTGTACGCCCTCTGACGACGCGCACCAGCACGGACTGGGGCACCAGACCAGTCAAAACCTATATCAGTACTACGGAATATTTTTATCTCATTGCCCTGACGCGGGCAAGACAAGCGCGTTTATGCAAGCACAAGAAAAAAAGAATCGAATCAGAATATTGCGGCGCACAATAAATTGCGCCGCAACGCTTTCATCACTCGCGCCATTTGATCGAGCAGCCCATGCTGGGGATTTGCTCTGCCGGCCCCTGCCCGCTTTCCGCCACCTGGCGCATCGCCTCGAACAGATCACGGCGCACATCCGGCGCCGCCGCCTCCTTGCGACTCTCATCCAGACGGCCACGATATTGCAGCTTGAGATCGGCGTTGTAGCCGAAAAAGTCCGGCGTGCAGACCGCGCCGTAAGCCTTGGCCACGGCCTGGCTTTCATCGTAGAGATAGGGGAAGGAAAAGCCGGCCTCGCTGGCGACACGCACCATGTTGTCGAATGAATCTTCGGGGTACTCACTGGGATCGTTCGACATGATCGCAACGCTGTTGACACCGGCCGCCTGCAGTTCCGCCGCATCGCGCACGATGCGGTCCAGTACCGCCTTGACATAGGGGCAGTGATTGCAGATGAACATCACCAGCAACCCGCGCTCGCCGCGGCAGGACTCCAGCGTCCAGAGTTTGCCGTCCACGCCGGGCAGCGAGAAATCTATTGCCGGCAGTCCGAAATCGCATACGGGGGTCTGTAGGGAAACCATATCTGTTCAACGCTCCTTGAGTTCATCGTTGTCAACAATGAACCAGTGTACCGCAGTTCAAGGCCATGGCGTCGAGCAGTGCCAAAAACCGGAATTCCACGCTAAAGTGCGTCCCAACCCTTCCGCTAACTGGTTGACAAGCCACCCGCAGAGCGCGTAAGTTCACCCGCTGCGCCGATTTGAGATCAGATTGCGGGCGCTCTACAAATGCGGCTAAAGCGAGATTGGAGCATCCAAGGTTTGTTCGAACCCGCTTTTGCCAAAAGGCTAGCGGGTTTTTTCATTTAGACGGGACAGAGATCACTCATGAGCAACTATATCTTCACCTCCGAATCGGTCTCAGAAGGCCACCCCGACAAAGTCGCCGACCAGATCTCGGACGCGGTGGTCGATGCGTTGATCGCGGAAGACCGCAATTCACGCGTTGCCTGCGAAACCATGGTCAAGACGGGAATGGTCATTCTCGCCGGCGAGATCACCACCAATGCCTGGGTCGACACCGAGGCACTGGTACGCAGGGTGGTTGACGATATCGGCTACAACCACTGCGACATCGGCTTCGACGCCAACACCTGCGCCGTCATCTCGGCCATCGGCAAGCAGTCCGGCGACATCGCCATGGGCGTCGACGAGACCGATGACCATGAGCAGGGCGCCGGCGATCAGGGGTTGATGTTTGGTTATGCCTGCAACGATACCGACGTACTGATGCCGGCTCCGATCACCTACGCGCACCGGCTGGTCGAGCGGCAGGCGGAGGTGCGCAAGTCCGGCGCGCTGCCCTGGCTGCGCCCCGACGCCAAGAGTCAGCTCACCTTCCGCTACGAGAATCACAAACCGGTCGGCATCGAGGCGGTGGTGCTCTCCACCCAGCACGATCCCGATATCCAGGACAAGGCACTGCACGAGGCGGTCATGGACGAGATCATCAAGCCGGTTATCCCGAAGGAGTGGCTGGAGCAGTGTCCGCGCGACAAGATTCACATCAACCCGACCGGGCGCTTCGTCATCGGCGGTCCGGTGGGCGACTGCGGCCTGACCGGACGCAAGA
>JAGRGU010000051.1:64483-72299 GCA_020445335.1 Gammaproteobacteria bacterium | reverse complement strand
TGGTGGAGCCAGGCGGGATCGAACCGCCGACCTCAACACTGCCAGTGTTGCGCTCTCCCAGCTGAGCTATGGCCCCGTAGGCAAGTCGCGCATATTAATTTAACAGTTCCTTATTGTCTACTGTTTTTTGGGTTCGATTTTCGCCCAGGAGTCGCGCAGCGTAACCGTGCGATTGAAGACTGGCACAGCTCCCTCGACATGGCCGCTGTCGAGGCAGAAATAGCCCTCGCGCTCGAACTGGAAACGGTCACCGGGTTTCGCGCCAGCGAGGCCCGGCTCCAGCACGGCCTGCTCGATCGTCTCCAGCGACTGGTCATTCAGATGCTCGAGAAACGAGGCGACGGATCTGTCGCCATCGGGACTGGGGTGGTTGAAGAGACGGTCGTAGAGTCGCACCTCCGCCCCGATCCCCATTGTTGCGGAGACCCAGTGGATGACCCCACGCACCTTGCGGCCGACGGGATTGGCGCCCAGGGTCTCCGGGTCGTAGCTGCAGCGTAGTTCGGTGATCGCACCGCTTGCGTCTTTGATCACCTGCTCGCATTTGATGACATAGGCGTTGCGCAGCCTCACCTCGCCACCGCTGACGAGGCGCTTGAACTGCTTCGACGCCTCTTCGCGGAAGTCCTCGCGATCAATATAGATCTCGCGAGTGAAGGGCAACTCGCGACTACCCAGTGACTCGTCCTTCGGATGGTTGGGCGCGAGCAGCGTTTCGACCCGTCCCTCCGGAAAGTTGTCGATCACCACTCTCAGTGGCCGGAGAACCGCCATCGCGCGCGGCGCGTGCTGATCCAGATCCTCGCGTATACACGCCTCGAGCATGCCCATCTCGACCGAGTTGTCCGCTTTGGTGATGCCGATCCGATCGCAGAAACGACGAATCGACTCTGGGGTGTAACCACGACGCCGCAGGCCGGCTATCGTCGGCATGCGCGGATCGTCCCAGCCATTCACGTACCCCTCGCTCACCAGCTGCGTCAGCTTGCGCTTGCTGACCACCGTGTACTGGAGATTGAGCCTGGAAAACTCGATCTGCTGCGGATGGCAGTCGATCGTTATATTCTCCAGTGCCCAGTCGTAGAGCGGGCGATGATCCTCGAACTCAAGGGTGCAGAGCGAGTGGGTGATCCCCTCCAGCGCGTCGGATATCGGATGGGTGAAGTCGTACATCGGATAGATGCACCAGGCTTCGCCGGTCTGGTGATGAATGACGCCGTGCCGAATCCGGTAGAGCGTCGGATCGCGCATGTTCAGATTGGGCGAGGCCATGTCGATCTTGGCGCGCAATACCCTGCTCCCATCCTCGAAATCGCCGGCCTTCATGCGCTGGAACAGATCCAGGTTCTCCTCCACGCTGCGGTTGCGGAAGGGACTCTCGCGGCCAGGCTCGGTGAGCGTGCCGCGATACTCCCGCATCTGTTCGGCATTCAGATCGCAGACGAATGCCTTGCCTTTGCGGATCAACTCGCAGGCGAATTGGTAGAGCGCGTCGAAATAGTCGGAGGCATAGTAAAGGCGGTTGTCCCAATCGAATCCGAGCCAGTGGACGTCCTCCTTGATCGAGTTCACGTACTCGACATTCTCCTTGTGCGGATTGGTATCGTCGAAGCGCAGATTGCACAGCCCGCCCGGATAATCCCGCGCGATGCCGAAATTGAGACAGATCGACTTGGCGTGGCCAATGTGCAGATAGCCGTTGGGTTCCGGCGGGAAACGGGTATGCACCCTTCCCTGATGCTTGCCGCTCGCCAGATCCTCGTCGATGATCTGGCGAATGAAATTGGTCGGGCTCGTTTTGTACTGTTCGCTCATGTTGGCGTCGTTATTCCAGGATTGTAGGTGTTACCGGTGCGGTTTCAGGCCGTCGCCTCGCGAACGGCGATAAAGGCAAGCGCCTTGTCGATGCGACGCAATGCCGCCGCCTTCCCCACCAGGTAGAGCGTCTGATCGATTCCCGGTGACGCCGCCCGCCCGACGATTGCGACACGCAGAGGTTGCGCGACCTTTCCCATGTTCAACTCCAGCTCGGCCGAAACCCGCTCTACCGTCCGATGCAACGCTTCGACCGTCCACTGCTCCTGCTGAGCAAGCGCCGCTTTCATAGCCTCGAGCGGCTGGCGCGCGACCGGCCGCAGGTGCTTCTTCGCGGCACTCTCGTCGAAGGATTCGAAATCACGGTAGACGAAAGCGGATATCTCTGCCATCTCCACCAGGGTCTTGGCCCGCTCCTGCTGCGCGCGTACCACCTCGACCAACGGCGCACCGCGACTCGGATCTATATCCAGTTTGGCGAAATGCGGGCTCAGCAGGTGCGCGATATGCAGCGGATCACTCTCCTTGATGTAGTGCTGGTTCAACCACAACAGCTTCTCGTTGTTGAAGCTGGAGGCAGCGCGATTGACGTCGCCGATATCGAACAACTGGATCATCTCCTCCAATGCAAAGATCTCCTGATCGCCGTGCGACCAGCCAAGGCGGACCAGGTAGTTCAAAAGCGCCTCCGGCAGAAAGCCCTCGTCGCGATACTGCATCACGCCGACTGCGCCGTGGCGTTTGGAGAGCCGCGCGCCATCGCTGCCGAGTATCATCGGCACATGGCCGTAGCGCGGGGGCTCTTTCCCCAGGGCTCTCAGAATGTTGATCTGGCGCGGGGTGTTGTTGACATGATCGTCGCCCCGGATAACGTGGGTGATCGCCATGTCCATATCGTCGACCACCACCGATAGATTGTAGGTGGGTGAACCATCGCTGCGACGGATGATCAGATCGTCCAACTCTTCGTTGCTGACTCTGATCTCCCCCTTGACCATATCCTCGAAGAGAACCTCGCCCTCCTGCGGGTTGCGAAAACGCACCACGTGCGGTTGGCCGGGATCCACCTGCCTGTCTCGGCAGCAGCCGTCGTAGCGGGGTTTCTCCTTGCGGCTCATCGCCGCCTCCCGCAGCTTATCCAGGCGCTCCTTGCTGCACTCGCAACGGTAGGCGTGACCGCTCTCCAGCAACTGGTCGATCACCTCGTTATAACGTTCGAAGCGTTTGGTCTGGTAGAAGGGGCCTTCATCGTACTCGAGCCCCAGCCAGGTCATTCCCTCCAGGATCGCATTGACCGATTCGGCGGTGGAGCGCTCCAGATCCGTATCCTCGATGCGCAGGACAAAAAGCCCTCCATGGCGACGCGCAAGTAGCCACGAAAAGAGCGCGGTTCGCACGCCTCCGACATGCAGATATCCGGTGGGGCTGGGTGCAAAACGGGTACGAATGGTCATGGTGTTACCAAGGTCCGAATCATTTCAAAACAATGAGGCGCATTCTAGCAGAGGCGCCCGCAAGTCGCAGAAGGAATTGACCCTGAAGAGCTGAAGATCTAGAATTTCGGCTCTCCAAAACTCGGGCGATTAACTCAGTGGGAGAGTGCCACCTTCACACGGTGGAAGTCGCTGGTTCGAACCCAGCATCGCCCACCAAAACACCCTTTTTTTGCGGGAAAAAAGGGACCGGGCGCATGCTCTCCGTACAACAGCAGGCCAATCCCGGTTCGCCGCTCCACTCTCCATTATCGGCCTGACTTGGTGCCAGGCAATCGTTCACGGAGTGAAGCTCCGGCCGGCCTGATCACTGTTATAGAGTCTATTCCCTCCGTCCCCTTTTCAGACTCAAGACGGCATGCAGCGACAGGGTCGCGATCAGCACCCCACCTCCGAGCAGTGTCGCCGGCGGTGGCTCCTCGCCGACGACCCCCCAGACCAGAATCGGCCCCAGAATCGTCTCCAGTAGAAATATCAGTCCCACTTCGGGTGCCGGCAGATACTTGGGCGCGCTCAGCGTCAGCGCGAAAGAGAGTGGAATCACGATCAGACCGAGCGTTCCCATGTAGATCCAGCTCGCACCGGCGAGCGAAAAAGGTGCGGCGAACGGCAGCATGACCAACGCCAGCAGCAGACCGCTGAGCGTGACGATGGCAATCGCGTCGCTTGCGCGACGTGCCCGCAGCAACGTCAATATCGACGCCATCGTCAAGGCCACGCCGAGCGCGGCGCTGTCGCCGATCAGCGTTGCCCGCCCCATCCCCTCGGCCATGATGTAGCCGATGGCGCCGATGCATACAAACGTGGCGATCCAGGTCCTGGGAGGAGCATGCTCGCGCAGGAACAACGAGGAGAAGATCGCGCCGAACAGCGGCGACACGCTCAGCAATACCAGCGTATTGGCAACCGCCGTATGCCTGACCGACACCACGAACAGCGAGGTGTTGAGCGCGAACAGTACCGCGGTTGCCAGTCCGGCCAGGCCGACCCGGGTGATCCGGATCAATCCCTGCGGCCCAACCGTGGCGAGGAGATAGAGCGACAACGCGCAACTGCTCATCAGACCGCGCCAGAAGAGCAGACTCCAGGGGTCGGCATCGATCAACCTGATCAGCAGGCTGTCGGGAGAGAGTACCAGCACGCCGGTGACAGCGAGCGCCAGTCCCTTCGCGTGCGGGCTCAGATGCGGTTGGGTGGCATGTTGCATTCGCTGAAAGGATTCGAATCCTTGGAGTGGAAACGGGCGCCGGCGCGAGCCGGACGATCAGAGGCGACGAATCTGCAGCAGTTTGTTGTTATCGTCCAGCAGCAACTCAAAATGACCGTTGATACCGTCTCTGAGAAGATATGGGCGCAGACTGGCCGCCGGAAGCTGAATTCGACGTCCATCCTCACCCTGCACTATCACCACGCTGGCACTGCCCCGATAGTATTGCAGAAAGGCATCGGCCGAGAGTGCGATGCGAAACCTGAGACTATTCATCCTCCAGGTCATACATCCCGTCCAGCACCAATGAGTTGGGACTGATCGTGCCCAGCACCTTGCGCTCTTCCACGACCAGCGCACGCACCAGATTGAAGCGGGCGAACAGTCGGGAGCAGTAGCGGATATCCATGTTGGGATGCACGTAGACCGCCGGCTTGATCATCACCTCGTAGACATTGACCCGCTTGCTGGAACGATCCTTGGCGAGAACGTCACGGGCGATATCGGAGACCAGCAACAGGCCATATTCGTCACTCTCGTCCCGTCGGTCGACCACCAGTACAGAGGTGCGGTATTGCTTGATCAGCTGCAACGCTTCGTAGATCGTCGCCTGCCGATTGATCATCGCGAACTCCGTCTTCATCACATCCCGAACACTGATCCGCCTGACCTTCGCATTCATAGCCAACCTCTTGAATACCGTCCAAATACGAGGGATACCCTGAAGCGCTATTTTTATCACGATTCAGACAAAGGGTCGATCAATCGGATTCAAAGGGCAATCCGCCGCTGGCCTGTAGCCGGAAATTGGCCTAGAGTGGATCATCAATCTCGTGGAATCGGGCTCAAAGCATGCTGCTCTACGCCGGAAATTCGCTGGCCAGGTACGGCTTCGGTCAAGGCCATCCGTTCGGACCGGACCGCTACCAGGTCTTCTGGAATGCGATCTGCCAGCAGGGCCTGGAGCAGCGCTGCGAAATCGCCGCTCCGGTCGACGGCTGCGCCGAACAGGTGCTGTTGTTCCACACCCCGGATTATCTATCCCGCGTCAAAGCCCTGTCGGTCGAGGGCACGGGAATGCTCGATCCGGATACACCGGTCTTCCCAGGCATCTATCAGGCAGCGCTGACGGTTGTTGGCAGCGTGATCGACGCCGTCGACAGGCTGGTGACAGACACCCATAGCAGCGCCTTCATTCCGATCGCGGGTCTCCATCACGCCCGCCGCGACGGCTCCGCCGGCTTTTGCGTATTCAACGACTGCGGAATCGCGGTGGAGCACCTGCGGAAGCGCCACCGGGTGCGGCGCATCGCCTATGTCGATATCGACGCCCACCACGGCGATGGCCTCTTCTATGCCTTCGAGGGCGACCCCGAAGTGACAGTCGTGGATCTGCACGAAGATGGACGCTACCTCTATCCCGGCACTGGCCATGCCTTTGAAACGGGTAGCGGAGCGGCGGCAGGTACCAAGCTCAATATCCCATTGCCGCCCGGTGCAACAGATGCGGTTTTTTTCCAATGCTGGGAGCATGCGCGCAGCTTCGTCGCGCAGAGCGATCCGGAGTTCGTGATCCTGCAGTGCGGTGCCGACAGCATCGCCGGCGATCCGATCACCAGCCTGGCGCTCTCTGAACAGGCCCACTTTCGCGCCGCCCGGGATCTGGCAGAGATTGTACGCAACGGTTGCGCCAGGGGTCTGCTGGCGCTGGGCGGTGGCGGCTACAATCGGGACAATATCGCGCGCGGCTGGAGCGCCGTGGTGCGGGCGCTGATTGAGGCGGAGACGCCTGAAGGCTGACGCCCTTCGGCAGAGTCCGGGCCGCTCACCGGCGGGCGAGACGGCGGCTGAGGACGGGCTCACTCCCTGACCAGATTAACCAGCCGCTGGAACAGCAGGAGACTCTCTTCGGCGATCGACTCTTCAGCATCACTGATCGTCTCGTCCTGCTCGTCGATCCGGTGCGCCAGCCGATCCGCGGACGCCACCAGCGCCGTCGCATCCAGCGGATCGACAGCCAGATGGTGCGACTGCACCAACACCACCAGCTGCGGCGGCAGTTGCCACCGCTCGAGCAGGCGCGCACCCACATCGGCATGAGTGAATCCGAACGCATCCACCTCCACGTCCAGCAGTGGCTCCCCCTGTGCAGCTTTTTCCAACACCGCGCCATACTCTATGGGACAGTGCTGCAGAAGCAGCAGTTTACCCAGATCATGCAGCAGTCCGGCGACGAAGCTCTGACGCGGTTCACCGATCCCGGATCGTTGCGATAACACTCTGCCGGCGGCGGCGACCATCAGGCTGTGGCGCCAGAACTTCTCCATATCCATCAGCCGCTGATCGATGCCGTAGAAAAGGGTCCTCACCTCGGTGGTGAACAACAGCCACCAAAGATCCGCGGGGCCGATCAGGACCAGTGCCTCCTTGACCGTGGGAATCTTGCGCTGGGCACCATAGTACGCGGAGTTGGCCAGCCGCAGCGTGCGCGCCGCAAGCCCCGCATCCGACTCCAACAACAGTGCGATCCGATCGGCCCCCACGCGGTCATCGGAGAGCAACTCGTAGACCTCCATCAGCACGCTCGACAGAGAGGGAAGGCGCGCACGCTGTACAAGCTCCTCGAGCTTCATCGCGGTCGCTGCCGGCGCGACTCCATCAGCGCCGGCGGACTGTCCCAGATTTACCTCCCGGTGGCCCCGATCCCAGGCTTCCAGCCATTCGGGACAGTGGCAGCAGACTCCCAGCCCCAGCATCACATCCTGGCGCAACCACTCCCGGGCGCCGCTGGCGTCGATCTCCCCTCCCCGACGACCGCAGCAGGCACACCTGATATCGCCGCCACTCTGGTAACCGTCCTCCATGGATCACCACTCCCCGCTAGCTTGTTCGATGGCCTGGCCATGGGCCTGATTCGCTGGCACCATCAGTCAGTATCAACGGACCGGACTGGGTACTGCGAAATCCATGTTTTTGTATTGATCATCGAATGTTATCACATGCGTTCAGCCATCGATCCAGACCGCACGCCCAGTTCCGGTCAACGCGGTTTTTCAACTCGCCGAGAGCTCTATAGAATAGCGCCCGGCAGGCGCTTCCGCGGCATGGGCTAAGTGAATGAGAAAAACGGAGAGAAAGATTTTGGGATTGCTCCTGCTGCTGTTGAGCCTCTCCTTGCCGGGAACGGAGCAGCCGACACCGCAACGCGTGGTCTCGACCAATCTCTGCAGCGACCAACTTCTGCTGCTGCTCGCAGACCCGGGGCAGATCGCCTCCGTCAGTCGTCTTGCGCTGGAGGCAG
>JAGRGU010000051.1:0-64416 GCA_020445335.1 Gammaproteobacteria bacterium | reverse complement strand
TGACGCTGCGGCCCGACCTTATTCTGGGCAGCGCTTATGCGCCCCACCCCGCAGCACGGCAGTTGCGATCGCTTGGCTACCGCCTGGAGTATCTGCCGCAAGCCACGAGCATCGACGAGATACGCGGCAATATCCGCAGGGTCGCGGGATTGCTGGGTCAGGCCACACGCGGGGAAGCGCTGATCGCCAACATGGACCGAAGGCTGGAACTGGTTGCGGTGGCGACGACGCACGCGCCTGGCGCACTCTTCTACCAGCCGCGAGGTTACACCAGCGGTACCCAGACCCTGCAGCACGAGGCATTGCGTTTGGCCGGCTGGCGCAATATCAGTGCCGAGCTGGGGATTCACGGCTACGGTGCAATCGACCTGGAGAGCCTGCTGCTCGCCGAGCCGACGCAGATATTCACCTCCGCCTACGCGCCGGGAACGGCTTCACTTGCCCAGCGCCGCATGCAGCATCCGGCGCTGCAACGCATCACCTCAGGCAGGCCGATCATCGACATCGCCTACAAATACTGGATCTGCGGCGGCCCGATGATCGCCGATGCGGTCGCAGCGCTGGCCGCGGCACACGATTCGCGCGGCGACCTGCGACCTTGAACAGCACAGCGAGCATGGCAGCGCCGGCAAACGAACGCAGGTTACTGCAGGCGATGAGCATCCTGCTGTTGCTGCTTTTTTGCGCCTCGCTGTTCTTCGGCAGCAGACCGATTCCGGTGCTGCAGGCAGCGCTGGATGTGGCAAGACGTGCCGATACGGTGGTCGCCCTGATATTGACCGAAGTGCGTCTTCCACGCGCGCTGATCGCGCTCTTCGCGGGCGCCACACTCGGTCTCTGCGGCGCCGCCATGCAGGGTCTGCTGCGCAATCCCCTTGCCAGTCCCGGGCTGGTCGGCAGCGCCAGCGGTGCAGCGCTGGGCGCGGCGGTGATGCTCTACAGCGGACTCGCCGCCAGTTTCTGGCTGGCGTTGCCCGCCGGTGGTGTAGCCGGTGCTCTGAGCGCCACGCTGCTGGTCTATCTGCTGGCCGGACGCTCGGCGGGAACCGCCACCCTGATCCTGGCCGGCGTAGCGGTCAACTCGTTGGCGCTGTCGCTGATTTCACTGCTGATCAATCTGGCGCCCAGTCCCTACGCGGTGCGGGAAATCGTTCTCTGGATGCTCGGCTCGATCGCCAACAACAGCCTCGATGACTTCTGGCTGATGCTGCCCGGAACCCTGCTCGGCTGGCTGCTGCTGGCCGGCAGCGGGCGTTCGCTGGATGCGCTGACGCTCGGTGAAGAGAGCGCCAGAACGCTGGGGGTCGCCATCGACCGGCTGCGCTGGCGCGTCTTCGCCGCGGTGGCGCTGGCGGTCGGTTCCGCGGTCTCCGTCACCGGCGCGATCGGCTTCATCGGCCTGGTGACCCCGCATCTGCTGCGCCCGCTCGTCGGTCATCAGCCCGGCAAGCTGCTCACGGTCAGCGCGCTCGGCGGTGCGATACTACTGCTCTGCGCCGATATCGCGGTGCGTCTCTTCCCAGCCGGCACCGAGATCAAGGTCGGGGTACTCACGTCGTTGATCGGCGCACCATTTTTTCTCTACCTGATTATGAAGAGCCGCAGATGGCAGACCTGAGCCTGCTCGCGGCGGACAGGGTATCGCTGCGCCTGGGCGATCGCACGATCCTGAGTTCACTTTCGCTCGAGCTGCACGCCGGGGAGATGCTCGGTCTGATCGGCCCCAACGGCGCGGGCAAAAGCAGCCTTTTGAAGATCCTCACAGGGATCCACAACCCCTCTTCCGGTCAGGTCACGCTGCACGGCAGTCCTCTGCAGCAGATCGACGACCGGCAGCGGGCACGCCAGCTGGGCTACCTGGCACAGGCCGGCACCGCGCACTGGCCGATCAGCGTCGAGCGTGTGGTGGCGCTCGGCCGTATTCCCCATCTTGGCAACTGGCAGCAGGCAACTCCGGCAGACCGCGCGATTGTTGCCGAGACGCTGCGCCAGACCGGCCTCGCCGAACTGGCGGCACGCCCCTTTCCGACACTCTCCGGTGGCGAGAAGGCGCGCGTTCTGCTGGCCCGGGCGCTGGCAGTGCAGCCGACCATAATTCTCGCCGACGAGCCGGTCGCAGCGCTCGACCTGTCACACCAATTGGAGGTGATGGAGCTGCTGCGCGCGCAGTGCGACAACGGCGGTGCGGTGGTCGTGGTGCTGCACGACCTGCGCCTCGCGGTCCACTACTGCGATCGCCTGCAGCTGCTGCTGGCGGGTGAAACCCTCGCCGTTGGCGACCCCGGCTCAGTGATCAACGACGAGAATCTGCAGCGGGCCTTTTCGGTCAGGGTGCGTCACTCCGGCCAATCCCTGCTAGACGCCTTCGCGCTCAGCTGGACCAGGTCGGGGCAGAGTTAGCACCGCAGGGCTTCACGGTTGCGGCTGACCGCAGTGGAAGCTCAATCGCGCTACGCCCCGCTCCACCCGGATACGGCTCAACCCGGCATAGGGGACATCCATGCGGAACATATTACCGGCCGGCATTCCCAGCACATGCGCCACCATCATGCGTATCACACCGCCATGCGCGACAATCAGCAGATGTTCGCCGCAATGCCGCTGCACAATGCGCTCCAGTGCGGTGACCACGCGGGCCTGAAACTCGGCCAGGGGTTCGCCACCGGGCGGCGTGAAATCGGCGGGATTTTCCCAGAATGCCTGATAGGCCTGCGGTTGTCGCGCCAGCAGTTCGGCCGGTTTCACCCCTTCCCACTGACCGAATCCGATCTCGGCAACGGCCGCCTCCTCGCTGACCGGAATCGCCAGCCGCGCCGCCAGTTCGTGGGCGAACTCCGCACAGCGCAGCAACGGTGAGGTGATGACGCGCTGCCAGCCGGTACACCCCTCGACCGCTCCCCGCATCTGCCGCCAGCCGGTTGCACTCAACGGATCGTTGCGCTGACCGCGTATCAAGAGCCCGCCGACCGGCTCTCCATGTCGAATGAGGTCGATAATCGTCTGCTCCGTTTCCATCCCGGTACTGCTGCTCCCGATAGCGAAAAGAGGCATTATATAGCGTCCCCTGGCAGCGCCTGGAGCCAATTTCTTTGCATCCCCAACCCAGCTGTACTATAAACAACCCTTATCTCGCAGTAAGAATAAAAAGCATCTGGAAGCCTTTGATGCAGAAGAGCGGAAGGGGCATTTTTTCCCAACCTGGCCGGGCCTGGCGGCTGTAGACAGACAATGATCATACTGATACCCGGAATTCCGGCGGATACCAACCCCGACAGCCTCCAGCAGTTTCTGCAAAACTGTATGAACAGTGTCTGGCTGCTGCCGGTATTCAGGCGCCGGGGCCGGGTGGAGCGATGCGAAGTTCTTCGCATCAAGGATCCCGCGCAGAACCGGGTCGAGTACCATGGACTGGCCTATGTCGACGACGAAACGACCGGTGAGGCCCTGATCAAACAGATCTCCAGCTGCCGCATCGACGGCCGAACGATGCAGCCGAGGATCTACCACAGTCGTAGCAGCAACAAGGAGCGGCGCATGCGCTCGACCGACCCGGAAGAGCTGGCGATCGTTGACCGGCGGCGCTCAGACCGGCGTCGCAACAACCTGATCATCGACCATATTCCGGCACCCCTCTCCCCGGCCTCCGTCCCCAGCTGACCGCCATAATCAGCGCACTCCGCAGGTTATTGGTTTCCTTCGGAAGTGTTTCTAAATCTGTGATGCACTTCATGTTTTTCATCACTTCAGCTCCCCATCCGCACTATACTTGAGGTTATCCAGGCTACCCTGGGGCCGAACCAGTAGAGGTGAAAGCATGGACATCTTCATCCGCAGGCTTCCGGAATCCGTAACCCGTCTCGACCTCATCCACTTCGTCTCAGCTGCTCTTCGTCCGCAATGGAGTCTCTTCAGGCGCGGGGATGGTCCGCAGCAGATAGACTGCGAAATCTTTCGCGTAACCAGCCTCGACAATCAGAGCGCCGAGTATCATGGCATCGTCCATTTCGAAGATCCGACCGAGGCGATGGCCGTCATCGAACGGTTGAACGGACGCCAATTGAAGGGCAAACGCATGGAGGTGCGTAAGTACTATCACCGCTCCAATCTTCGCGACCGACGCCGGCAACCCAACGGGCAAATGCCCGCCGGCGATATCGTCGAGCAGCGGCAGGCCGATCGCCGCCGCAACCACCTGCAGATAGAACCTCTGCATGCAGGCATTACCCGCCCCCATTTCTACGGGCAGCAGCTGCGTACCTGATCTTCAGCGGACCGCTGGCGCCCTGCCGGGTCCAACCGGCGGCGGCCGGATGCCGTTCCTTCGTCATCCATCCCCGCTTCCCTTGCATGCATCAAGAATCTAATTTGTTTGCCGATATCTGCTGCAACCTCCCTTTGGTCCCGAACTGGATGAACCCGGACAATGCATGCGGTCAATAACGGCTATCCTGTCGATAACAAACAGTCTAACCTGGAAACAAAAAAGGCACTGGTCGTCGACGACGAACTGTCGAACCGAGTCATCCTGCGCGCACTTCTGAAGCGCAGCGGCTATCAGGTGATCGAAGCCGATGACGGCGCCAGTGCGTTGGCGCTGTTCCGCTCACAGCTGCCCGATATCGTCTTTATGGATGTGATGATGCCGGTCATGGACGGACACGAGGCTGTCCGCCGCATCCGTGCTATCGAAACCAGCCGTTTCGTCCCCGTTGTATTTCTCACCGCCAGTTCCGATGAAAAGGTACTCATGCGCTGCATCGAAGTCGGCGGAGACGACTTCCTGACCAAGCCCTTCAGTCATACCGTTCTCCGCGCCAAAGTACGCTCGCTGGAGCGCATCAGCAGACTTCACGACAAGCTGGGCAGTCTCTACAGTCGCATGAAGAAGGACGAGGAGATGGCCGAGGGGGTCTTCAGCAATGCAGTGGTCGCCGGCAATGTGGCGATGGAACATCTGCCGGTATTGCTGCAACCCGCTGAGGTCTTCAGCGGCGACGTTTTGCTTACCGCCTACGCTCCTTCGGGTGACCTGAACGTGATCATGGGTGACTTCACCGGACACGGCCTGGCCGCGGCAATCGGCGCCCTGCCCGCCTCGGAGGCTTTCCGGGCCATGACCAGCAAGGGATTCGCGCCGCATCAGATACTCGCGGGTATCAACCAGAAGCTGCACAAGCTGCTGCCCACCGGGGTCTTTTTCGCGGTCCAGTTCGTCTCCCTCAACCGCCAGCTGAAACATATCACCGTCTTCAATTGCGGCATGCCCGACGTGCTGCTGATCGACGGCAAGAGTGGTGCAATCAAGAAACGCTTCGTCTCGACCAACCTGCCGTTGAGTATCGACCCCGCCAGCAGTTACGAAGAGACCATGCAGATGGAAGTGGTGTCACAGGGCGATCATCTGCTGCTCGTCTCCGACGGCGTGCTGGAGGCGCGAAATCCCGAACAACAGTACTTTGGCGGCGAGCGACTGGAAAAGGCCATCTCCGCGGCACCGTCACCCGACAGGCTGATCGACGAGATCAGCCATTCGCTGCGCGCTTTCTGTCTTGATGCGCCGCAGGACGATGACATCAGCCTGGTTGACATCCCATGCCAGCCGGAACTGATGGCGGAGTTGTCCAAGGGCCGTGCAGCTGAGCCAGTGCCCAGGCAACAGCAGTTGTGCGAAGAGAGCTCGCTCAACGATCAGATGGAGTTCACTATCACGCTTTCCGGCGCGCGTCTGCGTGAGACCGATCCGGTACCCCTGGCAATCAACCATATTCAGGAGATGCTGGGGCTGCACAGCCACCGGCGACCGCTATTCACGATACTGACCGAACTCTACATCAATGCACTCGATCACGGCGTGCTCCGACTGCAGTCGAATCTGAAACAGACAGCCGAGGGCTTCACGCGCTATTTCAGCGAACGCGAGGCTCGACTGGAGTCCCTTGCCGATGGCTATATCAAGATCCACATCAGCGCCAGCCCGTCGGCGAACGGCGGAAAAATGAACATCGAAGTGGAAGACAGCGGAGTGGGATTCGATTTCAACCAGTTCGCGCAGAAGATACCTTCGCAGGAGACGCTGCTCTCGGGGCGGGGTCTCTCGCTGGTCACCGGGCTGTGTGAATCGGTGGAGTTCATCTCTCCCGGCAACCGGGTCAAGGCGGTATTCGCCTGGCGCAACGAATGAATGCGGAGCAGCAGTTGACCCGTCGAAACGTCGCCGTAGACCACCGCTTTTGCGCGACCCGGGGACGGCTTCCGGTCGACGCACACATGGGAGTTCTGTGCTTGACCCCCATCATTGCAAACGGCAGCTGAATGGCGCTTTAATCCGCCTTTGTTTTCAAACTGCAGTAGTCGCTTTTAAATCACAAGGACAGTTAAACCTCCCGTTCATGAATATCCTGCTGGTGGACGACACGATGACGATGCGCATCCTGATGACCGCGATCCTTGAGGATTTCGGCCATCAGGTGATCAGCTGCGAGAATGGAGAGCAGGCGATCGAACGTTACCTGGCAGAACGACCGGACCTGATTCTAATGGATGTCGTCATGCCGGTAGTGGATGGTTATCAGGCCGCCCGCAAGATCCGGGCACTGGACGAGGATTGGGTGCCGATCATCTTTCTCAGCACACGCGCAGAACCGGCGGACGTCGCCTCCGGTATCGATGCGGGTGGTGACGACTATCTCACCAAGCCCGTCGACGAGACGATCCTGCGCGCCAAACTGGTGGCGATGCAGCGCATCGCCAGGATGCGCCACCGCCTGATAGAGGTCTCGCGCGAGCTGGAGCACGCCAACAGCGTGCTACAGCGGCAGGCCGAGGTGGACGGTCTGACCGGCCTGGCCAACCGCAGGCTGCTCGACCGGCATCTGGCGAAGGAGATTGCGCGTTGCACCCGCACCCACTCGCCGCTGTCGGTGATCATGTGCGATATCGACCATTTCAAGGCTTTCAACGACCACTACGGACATATCGCCGGCGACACCTGCCTGCAGAAGGTCTCCAACATGCTGACCAGCATCATCAGCCGCAGCAACGATCTGGCCAGTCGCTATGGCGGCGAAGAGTTCTGTATCGTACTGCCGGATACCAACCTCGAAGGGGTCTCTCACGTCGCCGATCGCCTGCGCGAACGGGTTGAACAGCTGCAGATAGAGCACGCGGTCAGCGGTGGCCACGTCACCCTCAGCCTGGGAACCTGCACTTCGATTCCCGACCAGGGCTGCGGTGCGGAGCAACTCCTCGCGTGCGCCGACAAGGCGCTCTACGAAGCCAAGCAGCGCGGCAGGAATCGCGTCGTCTCGTTCGAACAGAAGCCGCAGGATTGACCGGCGCCCACTCCGGGACACATTTAGCGGTCGCTCTGCCATAAGCGAACGCGCAAATTGCCGTCGACCATTCGCTGCCCTTTTCAGCGGCAACGCTTACCCCTATAATAGAACACAAGGAGAACCTACCAGCAGAGCGTATCCATGTCCAAGGCACTCACCCGGCGACAGCAGGAGATCTACGACTTCCTCGTCAACCACGCAGATGATTTCCCCCACCCACCGACGCTGGACGAACTCTGCAACGCACTCGGCTTGAGTTCGAAGGGCTCACTCCACAAGCAGATCCAGGCCTTGATCGAAGCCGGTCTGGTCGAGGCAATGAACAATCAGCGACGCGGCATCCGCCTGGTCGACCAGCTGCCGGAATCAGAGCTGCCGGTTCTCGGCATGATCGCCGCCGGTCGGCCAATCGAGGCGATCGACCAGCGCACATCTCTACAGGTTCCGAACTTCCTGCGCACCGACGGCGACTGCTACGTGCTGGAGGTAAGGGGGGATTCTATGATCGACGAGGGGATTCTGGACGGTGATCACATCGTCGTGGAGGCGCGTCAGCGGGCGCGCAACGGTGAGATCGTGGTCGCACTGATCGACGATTGCGACGCCACATTGAAACGCATCGAACAACGCCCCGGCGAAGTGATCCTCCATCCCGCAAACGCGACCATGGAGCCGTTGCGATACTCTCCGGACCAAGTGCGGATACAGGGCGTGCTGGTCGGCCAGATGCGCCGCTACCACTGATTCGACATCGCTGCTGAAATCAACGGAACCCACGCCTCGACTCCTGGTCAGACAGAGGCGATAATCGGGCGCTGGAGTACGGGGAGAAACTCTCTTCGCTTCCTCGGTCGGTAGCCGGGCCCTGCGGTTTAAAGGCCAGGCTGAAACCACCCACCGGCGTCACCCCACGGCCCGAACCGGCGGTACCAGATCCCGTTCCGGGCCTTTCATGGATGCAGAAAACAGAGATGTCAGCGCAGCAGCAGATACACGCCCTCGAACAACACATCAGTCAACAAATCATCGGTCAGGAAGTACTGATCAACCGCCTGCTGATTGCGCTGCTGGCCGACGGCCATCTGCTGGTCGAAGGCGCGCCGGGACTGGCCAAGACGCGCGCGATCAAGGTTCTCGGCGACGGTATTGCCGGCGACTTCCACCGTGTGCAGTTCACTCCCGACCTGCTTCCCGCCGATCTCACCGGAACGGATGTCTTTCATCCGCAGGACGGCAGCTTCGCCTTTCAGCGCGGCCCTTTGTTTCACAACCTGATCCTGGCCGACGAGATCAATCGGGCGCCGGCAAAAGTTCAGTCGGCCCTGCTGGAGGCGATGGCCGAACGCCAGATCACTATCGGCTCGGTCACCCACCCCCTTCCCGCGCTGTTTCTGGTGATGGCGACCCAAAATCCGATCGAGCAGGAGGGCACCTACCCGCTGCCGGAGGCACAGCTCGACCGTTTCCTGATGCATGTCTGCATCGACTACCCGGACGCGGAGGCCGAGCGGAAAATCCTCCAGCTCGCCCGCAACGAAGCAATAGGGAATGCCGGTATAGCGCTTCCAGCCGCGCCGGTGACGCAGCAGACGCTGTTCGAAGCCCGTGATCAGGTGCTGCAGGTGCATTTGGCGCCGACGCTCGAGAGCTACCTGTTGGAGATGGTTCTGGCGACCCGAACCCCAGCGCGTTACGGCGAGGATCTCGCTGCCTGGATCGAATACGGCGCCAGTCCGCGGGCCACCATCGCGCTCGACCGCTGCGCCCGCGCGCACGCCTGGCTGGCCGGCCGCGACTTCGTCACCCCCGAGGATATCCAGGCGCTGACTCCGGACATTTTGCGCCACCGTCTGCTGCTCAGCTACGAGGCGGAGGCCGACGGCGTTACCAAGACGCGTCTCATAGAAGAGTTGCTGGCGAGGGTGGCCGTGCCCTGATGAGCGGCGTCGTGGGCAGTGAGAGCCGTAGGAGTATCGCCGACGGCGAGGGCGTGGTACGGGTTGGCAAGCAAGCGCTGCTGCGCCTCAAGCGGGAGGGAGAGTCACTTTCTCTGCGCGCGATCCGGGTACGCAGCAGCGGGGGCGGCGCACATCTCTCGCGCTTCAAGGGACGCGGCATGGAGTTCGACGAAGCCCGTCCTTACCAGGCTGGCGACGAGATCCGCAACATCGACTGGCGCATCACCGCGCGCACCGGTCGGCCGCATACCAAGCTATTCCGCGAGGAGAAAGAGCGCGTCGTCACGCTCTGGGTGGACTACCGCTCACCGATGTTTTTCGCCACCCGCGGCCGCTTCAAATCGATAGTGGCGAGCGAAGCCGCAGCGATGATCGGCTGGAGCGCGCGGGCACTGGGAGACCGGCTCGGCGCTCTCCTCTTCTCGGAAGATGGTCACCAGGAGTTACGGCCACGCCACGACGAGCGCGGCATGCTGCGGCTGATCGGGTTGCTGACCGAGTATGCAGAACCACATACGGTTAGCAGCACATCCGCGCAACGCAGTGCCGCCGCCGGTGATGCGCTGGCGAGGCTCTGCCGGGTCAACCGGCCGGGCTCTCTGCTGATCCTGCTAAGCGACTTCCGCGATCTAGATGCGGCAGCCGAGCACCATCTAACATTGCTGGCGCGCCATAACGATCTGGTGATGATCCGCATATTCGATCCGCTGGAAGCGGAACTGCCGATGGCAGGCCGCTACACCGTCAGCGACGGCACGCGTCTGCTCGCCATCGACAGCGCCAGCAGCAGCTTCCTGCGCGAGTACCAAAACCGCAGCGAGGCGCAGCGGGAGCGATTGACGGAGTTCTGCCGTCGGCAGCGGATGCACCTCATACACTGCGCCACCGACGATGATCTCTACCGCGTCCTGCGCGACGATCTGGGCGGCGTTGCCCGATGACGGATCTGCCGTTGCGTGACATTCATCTGCCGGAGCCGGTTTTCTGGTGGCCACCGGCACCCGGCTGGTGGTGGCTGCTGGCGCTGCTGCTTCTCGCTCTTACACTCTATCGGCTGGCGCAACGCCGGCGCAGGAACACCCGGCTGAGGCGCGAGGGGTTGCGCGCGCTGAACCGACTGCAGGCCGAGTATCAGCAGAGCGGCGACTCGAAACGTGTGATGCAACAACTCTCCAGCCTGCTTCGACGCATCGCGCTGAGTCGCTATCCGCGGCCTGAGGTGGCTGCGCTGACAGGTAGCGAATGGTTGGAGTTTCTCGACCGTTCTCTCGTAGAGGCAGGCGGTATGCCCGCTTTTCGCAGCGAAATCGGGGCGTTGCTGACAGAGGCCCCCTACCGCCCCGATTGCAGCACCAATCCAGAGCCGCTATTCGAACTGAGCCGCGAGTGGATCACCCGGATTGGGGCAAGCGGCGGGGGCGGTACAGGGTGATCGCGTTCGCCTGGCCCTGGCTGTTCTCGGTGTTGCCATTGCCGCTGCTGGTGCGCCTGTTCACAGCGCCCCTCGAGCACGGCCGGCAGGCGGCACTGCGGGTGCCGGTGCTTGATGACTTCGCGCTGACCTCGGGTCGGCGGCAGCAGGGCGCGGGCAGACGCTGGCAGCTCTGGATCGCGCTTATCGCGTGGTCATTACTGGTTGTCGCAACCACCCGCCCACAGTGGCTGGGCGAACCGATTCCGCTGCCGCTCGACGCGCGCGACTTGATGCTCGCTGTCGACCTCTCGGGAAGCATGAAGGAGCGTGACTTCATCATCGACCAACAGTACATCGACAGGCTGACCGTGACCAAGCGGGTGGCGGGCGACTTCATCAGTCGCCGCGTTGGCGATCGCATCGGCCTGATTCTGTTCGGCGAACAGGCCTATCTGCAGACGCCGCTCACCTTCGATCGCGAGACGGTCAGACGCTTGCTGCAGGAGTCGGCAATCGGACTGGCCGGCGGGAGCACGGCGATTGGCGACGCGATCGGACTGGCAATCAAGAAGCTGAGAGACAAGAAGGTGGAGAGCCGGGTGCTGATTCTGCTGACCGACGGCGCCAATACCGGAGGTGTCATACAGCCCGAGAAAGCAGCCGATCTGGCGCGGCAGATCGGCTTGAAGATCTATACCATCGGCATCGGCGCAGATCGTCTCACGATGCAGACGCTGTTCGGCAGCCAGGTGATCAATCCGTCGCGCGATCTCAACGAAGCAGCGTTGAAGAGAATCGCCGGCACCACCGGCGGACGCTACTTCCGCGCGCGCAATACCGAAGAGCTGACCGACATCTATGCACTGCTCGACGAGCTGGAACCGGTCGCGCAGGAGGCGCAGCTCTACCGTCCTGTGCGCGAACTCTACCCCTGGCCCCTGGCTGCGGCTTTGTTGCTGGCGACTGCGGTGATCGCTGCGCCGCTGCTGCGGAGGGCGGATCCTTGAGCCAATTCCACCTGTTGCGCCCGGAGTGGTTGCTGGCGTTACCACCCTTGCTGCTGTTGATCTGGCTACTCGCGCGCAGGCGCACGCACGATGCGAACCTGGCGAGGATCTGCGACGCTGCGCTGCTGCCGTACCTGCTGATTCCCGGCCGTGCCTACCAGGGCAGACGCGGCATGGTTGCGCTGGCGCTGGCAGCTGTGATCGTCGTCGCCGCGCTCGCCGGACCGAGCTGGAACAAGCGTGAACAGCCACTGTTCAAGCAGCGTCATTCGCTCGTCATCCTGCTGGATCTCTCGGCATCGATGGAGTGTACCGACCTGCAGCCGAGCCGACTGGCAATGGCCAGATTCAAGCTTCTCGAGATCCTCGATCAGCGGCGCGAAGGAGAGACTGCGCTGATCGTCTATGCCGCGCAACCCTTTGTCGTCACACCGTTGAGCGACGACCAGGGGACGATCCGCAATCTGGTCGGCGCACTGCAGAGCGACATCATGCCGAGCCAGGGGAGCAGGCCAGACCTGGCGCTGCAGAAGGGGATCGAACTGCTGCAGCAGGCTGCGGTGACGCGGGGGCACCTGCTGCTGATCAGCGACGGTATCTCGACAGAGGCGCTGCAGCAGGCAAGCACCAGCCTCAATCCGGCCTATTCCGTCAGTGTGCTCGGTGTCGGCACCGAAGAGGGAGGCCCCATTCCCACCGGCAAAGGCGGCTATCTTCTCGACCGCAACGGCAACATCGTGATCGATCGACTCGAAGAGTCGAACCTGGCCAGGCTGGCGCAAAACGCCGGCGGCCGCTATCAACGCATCAGCGCCAATGACAGTGACGTGCGTCGACTACTAGGCAGCATGGGTTCGGAAGATCTGCTGGCGGAGCGTGGCGAGCGCGTCTTCGGCGGCGATCGATGGCAAGAGGAGGGCCCCTGGCTGCTTCTCATTTTACTGCCCTTTGCCGCATTGGCGTTCCGTCGCGGATATCTGGCGCTGCTGATAGTGACGCTGCCGCTGCCGCAACCGGTGAACGCCGGACTCTGGCAGGATCTTTGGCAACGCCCCGATCAGCAGGCACAAGCGTTGCTGCACGACGGCGATCCTGAGGCGGCCGCAGCACGGTTCGAAGATCCCGCCTGGCGCGCGGCGGCG
The DNA here is from genome assembly GCA_020445335.1 of Gammaproteobacteria bacterium. Classification (GTDB taxonomy): domain Bacteria; phylum Pseudomonadota; class Gammaproteobacteria; order Chromatiales; family Chromatiaceae; genus HKST-UBA178. Next base: position 51,561 of record JAGRGU010000051.1, on the reverse strand, counting down.
CACTACCGTGCCGGCAACTTTCAGCAGAGCCTGGAGAATCTGCGCATGCTCGATGGCGCCGATGCCCACTATAATCGCGGCAATGCACTGGCCCGGCTGGGGCAGCTGCAGGAGGCGCTGCAGGCTTACGAAACGTCACTGAAAATGCGACCTGACGATGGGGACACGATCCACAACCGCGATCTGGTAAAGAAGGCGTTGCAACAGCAACAGCAGCAACAGCAGCAACAGCAGCAACAGCAGCAACCAGAGTATAACCAGGATGAAGAGGGGTCGGCGGCTGAGAGCGGCGCTGCGCAGTCAACGCAGAGCGCAGAGCGCAAAGGTGACGATGCCCACGGAGACGTCCCCCCCTCTCCCGACAATCCGCCAGAGGATGAGCAACAGGCGCAGCCTCAGGACCATGCCACCGAGACACCCTCACCGGAGGAGGCCCCGGAGCAGCATTCCGGCACGCCGGCCTCAGAAGCTGTCGAAGAGGCGCAGACGCAGTCGGCGGCAACCACCACTGCAAGCGTCCCCCCCGATCAGCAAGCCCAATTGCAGGAAGCGGCGGAACAGTGGCTAAAACGGATCCCCGACGATCCCTCGGGACTGCTGAGGCGCAAGTTCAAATACCAATACGGCCAGCAGTATCAGGGGATGACCGAACCGCAACCCTGGTAAACCTAAAGATGCAGACAGCGCAATGAACAGAGATCGAATACCCTGCTCACGTCTCCTGACGATAACACTGCTCCTACTGTTGCAGAGCGCGGCAGTCTGCGCGGACGGGCTTAGAGCGGCTGTTTCGCGCAACGAAATCACCTTGGGCGAAACTTTTCAGCTCTCCATTTTCAGCGACACCGAGCAGGCCGGCGACCCGGACTTCAGCATGCTCGAGCGGGATTTCCAGATCGTCAACCGCAGCCAGGCGAAGAACATGCAGATCATCAACGGCAAGGTTAACCGCATGCAGCGGTGGAACCTGATGATGCAGCCTAAACGCATCGGGCAGCTGACGATCCCCTCGATCAGTGTCGGCGGGGAGAGCACCGATCCGATCACGCTCACCGTCAACGAGGCAGCTCCGGCAAAAGAGGCGGTCGCCGGCGACGATATTTTCCTCAAGGTCGAGGTCGATCGCGAACAGGCTTATCCCGGGCAGCAGGTGATACTGAGCGTGCGGCTCTATCGCGGCGTTTCGACCGAGAACGCATCGCTCAGTCCGCCGCAGAGCAACGACCCCGATATCCTGATCCACAAACTGGGTGAAGACCAGCAGTATCAGAGCCAGATCAGTCAACGCCGCTACACTGTGGTGGAGCGACGCTATGCGCTATTCCCCAGCCACTCGGGAAGACTCGAGCTGTCGCCGTTGAAGTTCGAGGGCGAGATCATGCAGTCCCGCCGACGCAACAACAGGTTGCTCACGCTGCCGTTCGACAGCTTTCAGCAACCGGGGAAGATCACGCGGCTGCAGTCGCGCGCGCTCACCCTGGAGATTCTGCCCCGACCGCAGCGGGCGGCGGGTCAACCCTGGCTGCCGAGCAGCAATCTGCAGTTGACCGAAACCTGGAGCAAGCCACCCACGGAGTGGAAGGTGGGCGAGCCGATCACCCGTACGCTGATGCTGTTCGCCGACGGCCTCACATCGGCGCAACTGCCCGAGTTCGAGCAGATGCTCCCGGCCGAACTGAAACAGTATCCGGATCAGCCGCAGCTGCAGGATCGTGCCGACAGGGATGGCATCACCGGCGTGCGCGAGAGCAAAATCGCCATCATACCCAACCGGCCGGGCCGCTATACCCTCCCCGCCATCAGCATACCCTGGTGGAACATCGACAAGGGGCGCATGGAACGGGCCGAGATCGCGCCACGAACCATTGACGTACAGCCGGCGGCAGCGACTACCACGCCTGGGAGGGATCCTGCAGTCGATGCCCGCGCAGTTGCGTCCGCACCGGCCAGCCGAATTCCGGCAGCGGTGCCGGGAGAAGCTGTCGCGTCGTGGCTCGTCTGGCTGCTCGCCGCGGGCTGGCTGCTTACATCGCTCGCCTGGGGCTACAGCGCCTGGCGCCGGCAACAGCCGTCACGTCGCTCCGGAACGGCACCACGACAGGCTGCCTCCCCGACCCTGTCTGAAATCGGGGCGGCCTGCTCCAGAAACGACCCGCTGGCGACGCAGCGCGCGCTGTTGGCGTGGGCGCAGCGTCGCTGGCCCGATTCGCCGCCGCGTTCGCTGGCTCATCTGGCGCGGCTACTCGACGACGAGGCGGTCGCGAGCGCCATCGCCGACCTCGAGCAGACGCTCTACGCCGCCGACACGCCAATCTGGGAGGGCGGCGCCCTATGGCAGCGGTTGCAAAAGCGCAGCCAGAGAGAGTCACAGCCCGCCGCTCCGCAAATCGACACTCTGGCGCCTCTGCATCCGGGCTGAGGAGCAGGCGCCTGACACAGATCCGGAAGCAACCCTGATCTGAGCGAACAGAACCAATAAAACACTGACTTCGGCACCTGGAGGCCCAACAACATGAGTGAAATGCAAGCTGAGATCGTCAACGTTGAATTTCCCGGAGGGAAGCGCGTGGATGCCCGCATCGGCAAGTTTCTGATCGAGACGGACCAGTCGATCGAGCACGGCGGGGATGCCGCCGCGCCGGAGCCTTTCGACCTCTTTCTCGCATCGATCGCCAACTGTGCCGGAATTTTCGCGCTCAGTTTCTGCCAGAAGCGGGAGCTCTCAACCGCGGGACTGGCGCTGCAACTGGCTTGCGAACGGGATCCGGCGAAGAAGATGATCACCCGCATGACGCTCGAGCTCAAGCTGCCGGAGGGCTTTCCGGAAAAATACCGGGGCGGCATACAGCGGGCGATGGATCTCTGCACGGTGAAGAAGCATATGTTCGATCCGCCGGAGTTCGACATTCAGCTGCGCTAGTGACAGCACCGGCGGCGGATTTGTAACCCACTGTAACAATTTACCTAATGCAACAGTGTCTTACACATTCGGCGGGCAGCGTGGGTTGGATTGGGATATAACACCGCTATGGAACAAGCGGCACAGATCCTGATCGTCGACGACGACCCCGAGATCCGCAACCTGCTCGAGCAGTATTTCGTCAACAACGGTTACCGCGCTCTCGCGGTCGGCGACGGACGCGCCATGCGCCAGATGCTGGAGCAGGCCGCCATCGATCTGGTCATTCTGGACCTGATGCTGCCGGGAGAGGACGGGCTGGAGCTCTGCCGAAACCTGCGCGCGCAGTCGCGGATTCCGATCATCATGCTCACCGCCCGAGGTGATGAGATGGATCGCATCCTCGGCCTGGAGATGGGCGCCGACGACTACCTGCCCAAGCCCTTCAACCCGCGTGAGCTGCTGGCCCGAACCAAGACCGTGTTGAAGCGCAGCCGTGAACTCCCCTACACACGCGAGGAGAGCGGCGAGAGGGCGCGCTGCTTCGCCGGCTGGACGCTGGACCCGTTCACCCGGCACCTGAAGAATCCACAAGGCGCGATCGTGCCGTTGAGCGGCGCCGAGTACCGTCTTTTGTCGGTACTGCTGGACCACCCCAACCGGGTGCTCAACCGCGACCAGCTGCTCGATCTGACCCAGGGGCGCGAGGCAGACCCGTTCGACCGCAGCATCGACGTGCTGATCAGTCGGCTCAGGCGACGCTTGAAAGAGGACCCCAGGTCACCCGCCATCATCAAGACGGTACGCGGCGCCGGCTATATTCTGGCAGCCCGCGTCAGCGACCGCGCGGCAACCCCATGAGACTGCTGCCGGGTTCGCTGTTCGGGCGCCTGACGCTGATCCTGATCGTCGGTCTGCTGCTGGCGCAGGTGTTGAGCGCAACCATTCTGCTGCGCGACCGGCACGAAATGTTTCGCCGGAGCATCGGTGTCGACCTGATAGACCGAATCGGCGCAATCGTCAATCTGATCGAAGAGACCCTGCCTGCGGATCGGAAGCGAATCCTCACCGCGTTCAACGGTCTGCTGTTGCACATCGAGATAACCCGGCAGCCGGTTGCCCGACCCGGTGTCGGTCTGCCGTTCGAACGGCATCTGGAGCGGATGCTGCGCGAGCAGCTGCCGCGGCACCAGGAGATGTGGGTCCACCTGAAGCCGCGCCACTTCGACCGGAGACCCGAGCGCCCGCCCGGTGATCACAGCGACGAAACCCCGGAGCGGGACCGAGAGCGGCCCTGGCGCAGATTCCCGCGCCCGGAGAGCTTTCAGATCCAGATCCGCTTGCACGATGGCTCCTGGATTCTGTTCGAGAAGCGGCTGCTGGAGGCGCTGCAGGCCTGGCCGTTCAAACTGCTCGCCTATCTCGGCACTCTGATCGTCTCGGTGATCATACTGTCGCTGCTGGCGGTGCGTCTGGCAACGCGCCCGCTGCGCACGCTGGCCGACGCTGCGGAGCGACTCGGCAAGGATCTGCAAAGCCCGCCGCTGGAGGAGAAGGGGAGCACCGAACTGCGACGCGCAAGCGCCGCGTTCAACACCATGCAGCACCGGCTACGACGTTTTATAGAAGATCGCGGGGAGATTCTGGCGGCCATCTCGCACGACCTGAAAACCCCCATCACCCGCCTCAGATTGCGCACCGAGATGATCGAGCAGGACGAAACCGCCGAAAAGTTCCGCCGCGATCTGGACGAGATGGAGAAGATGGTCAACGCCACACTCGAGTTCATGCGCGGCAGCGAGCAGCAGGAGCAGGCCGGTACGATCGATATCACGGCGCTGGTGGAGTCCCTGCAGGACGATCTGCATGATCTCGGGCAGGAGCTCGAGATCATCAAGCAGGGCGATATTTCGCCCTACGTCGGCCGGCCGCTGGCGTTGAAGCGCTGCCTCACCAACCTTATCGAAAACGCGATTCGCTACGGCGACAGTGCCGTGGTGACCCTGAAGCAGGACGCATCCAACCTCACCATCGTCATCCACGACGACGGACCGGGCGTGGAGGAGGATGACCTGGAGCGGCTCTTCCGTCCATTCTACCGCACCGAATCCTCGCGCAGCCGTGAAACCGGCGGTACCGGTCTGGGGCTGGGCATCGCCCGCAATATAGCGCGCGGTCACGGCGGCGAGGTGAGCCTGCGGCACGGCGAACCGCGCGGACTGGAGGCTGTGGTTACGCTGCCGCTGCGCAAGGAGTAGTCCGCCACGCCACCCAGCCGGGGCTGCGGTTGGGAATCCACTTCAGTTTCCCGCCAGGGTGCCGCTATCCGTTAAAGAGCCTGACAAACCGGAGCTGATCATGCATCCAAATCTCGCCTCATCGTTGGCATCGCTGTTGCTGTTGACGGCCCTTTCGGCTGACGCGGCCCAGCTGTTCCGGCAACCGGCGACGACGCAGCCCCTGCCGACCGAGCTGGCGATGGATTGTAGCCAACTGGAGCGCGAGATCGCCCGGCTGCAGCCCTTGACCTACAGCTACAAACCGGCTTTCCACCAGAACCCTTACCAGGGTGTGGCGCTGACCGCGGGCACCCTCCTCTCGCAGTTCTACTACCTTTACCACGGTTACGACTACTACCTCGACTACCGCGAGCAGGCACGAATAATGCCGGCGCAGGAGAAGATTGCCAGGTTGCAACAGTTGAAAGCCGAGCAGCGCTGTTTTCTGTAAATGCTTCGGCGGCTTCGGGTGGGGATTCGACAACCCCAAATCGGCCGCAAACCCACGTCTCCTTCTCTCAAGAATGGGAGAGATTCGGAGTGAGGATTGACAACAGAGCAGACTTGCCCGCTCAACCGGTCAAGGCCGGATCCTGCTTCAGCCGCTGTCCGCTGTTGTCGGATAGCGGTGCAACCCGCATACCGTCGTGCTCCAGACCGTGCAGTACCGAACGGATCAACGCCATCTCGTGGGCCGGGATTTCCCTATTCTGCACGTAGTCGTGGATCGTGCTCATGACCAGGCGCGCGCCCTCGGTACCCTGCGCCTCCAGCAGCCGGATCACCACCAGCCGGCCGTGCCAGTTGTCCCGAACGCCCCAGTGGTCGGCGAAAAACTCGAACAAAGCCTGTTCGTGACCGGCAAGTCCCAGGCGCTCGAGCAGCTGCCGCAGGCCGCTGAACAGACGCGGTTGACCGAGCGCCCCCCAGTCCCTGACGCACTGGAGCAGCTGGACCAGGCGGCGCTCCGGCCTCATGCCGCCGAAGGTGTGGTTGACCCACCCTTCCAGCCGATCGAGTGCCTCGGCCCGCGTCGCGGCATTGCTGCTGCCAAGATCCGCCAGCGAGACCACCGCCACCATCAGCTCCGGCTTGACGATGGCAACCATCCGGTAGCCCTTCGCTTCCCGTTCGAGCATCCAGTAGCTCGGTTCGAAGCCCAGTCGCTCGACGACGTTGCCGAGCAGTACCCGGGCGGTCCCTTCGATCCCCTCCGCCAGTCTCAAGCCCAGATTCTCGGTATGGGCGGGCAGCGCCACCGAGCGGTAGCGAAAACCGGTGACGAAGGTTCTCACTTCGCCGTCGATCTCCTTCTGCAGCGTCCCCAGCCACTCGACATGTCCATCGATATGGTCCCAGGAGTGCCAGTCGAAGAGGCGGAAGGCGCCGGGTTCAAAGCCGCCGTCAGTTCGCAGGGTGCCGATCTGATCCCGCTCGACGGCGATGGGCTGGCGCAGGTAGGGGGTGCGGAAGCTAACCTGGAAACGGAGCCCCTGCGTCTGTTTGTCGTCGAGAATGGAGACATCGGCCGTCAAGCGTCGGCCGCAGAGCCAGTTGCTGGTGTGCGGGGCCGCGCGAAGAATGCAGCGCATCTCGAATCCGGCCAGTCGCGCCTTCAATGTCTGTAGAACTCGCATTCCAAATAGCCGGCCAGATCACTCCGTTCAGTCCGTTATGATACAACGACCCGGGCAAAAAGGGGGGATAAACCAGCCGTTTTGTCCGATGGAACTAGTTGACGACCACCCGATAGCCGACGCAGGGATCGATCGCATTGATCAGCAGATCAGCACGCCGCCGCAGCTCGGCTTCGCTCGCTGCCGGCATACCGAGTAATGCCCGTGCCAGCACGCCTCGGGGATGAAAATTCCACTCCGTGGGGGCAAGGATCTGGTAACGGCCGACCCTCTCCCCCGCCAGCTCCACCCGGTGGACCAGCCGGCCGCGCGCCGTCTCCACCTGGGCGAGGCCGACACCGGGAGCGAGGCCGTTGCGGCCGAACGTTTCCTCTGAACTCCTCTCCGGATCGGCGATACCGCTGTGTAATTCGCTGCTCAGCAATGCGATCTCAACCACCCTCGCGAACAACCTCGGCAGCACTCCGTCTCCGTGTTCCGCCGTCAGCTGCGCGACTGCCGGCAGCTGCATTCGACGACTGTAGGCGGTGGTCTCGGGGACTCTCCCCAACCAGTCGGGTCGGGCTATGAACTCATCCGCATCCGGCGCGGTGAGACGGAGATGGAGCAGATCGCGGTCGAGATCACCCATCGCTTCGACGCCGGCCGCACCCAGCCGCCCCTCCCCGTCGTGGCGAAGTTGCCGCAGCAGCAGCTGCGCCGGGCGCTGCCCCTTTTCGATCCATCCGGAAAAACCGCCACCATCCATCCGCTGCAGCCACACTGCCGGGGAGCAGCCAAAAAGGGCGCCAGCCAGCAGTGACTCCAGCTCTGTAACGATTTCGAGCATCGTGGAGCGACTCGCGTGAGTAGGGCTCGCACCCGGGAAGAACGGGTCTTGCTCGCCGAACAGGGTGGCGCGAAAGCGTGCCATCAGTGCCAGCAGGCGTGACAGCGGGAGCCGGTCCGCCTCCAGCCCAAGCGCTCGGGCCCAGTCGATCTCGATCCGCCAGAGATGCTCCCTGATGCTCTCGAAAGCGATCAGCGATCGGCGCAGTCGATCAGTTTGCGGAGAAGGGTCGATCGCCAGCGCCTGTTCGAACGCCAGCGCCGCGGCGTAACCCTGCGCCAGGCCGCAAACGCTGTAGAGCAGCGGCAGCATGCCGCAGACTTCAGCTGCTCCCTTGCCGACGAAGAGCCGCGGCAGCTGCAGAGGGCGGGAGGAGCTGATCGTGACGCTGCCGACCTTGTCACCGGACCGCCGCAGCTCTATCAGCAGCGCTCCCTCGACGCCGCTAGCGGCCATGCTTCTTGACGTCGAACCCGCCCGGGGGACGCGCAGGATCCATCAGGTCCGCGAACGGGGCGTCGATATCCACCCCCTCCTTGCCCTGCATCAGATCGTCGACCAGCGCCAGCGCCGCCGCGATCTGCTCCGCCTGCTGTTCGCTGAGTACCTCGCGCGCGGTACCCATGAAGTTGAGAATCCAGGTACCCTCCGGCTGCGGACCGATCAGCAGCGTCTCGACCACTCTCTCCCCGTTGCTGCCACGGCAGAGCGCGGTGAACTCCCGCTGCTCTATGATTTTCATCGGAATTCCAATACACACCGGCTCAATCTCTCGCCTGATTTAGCTAAACTTATCAATAGTATCCGCTTTCTGTGTCAAAACTAATGACCTGTAACATTGATAGTGGCCTGAAACTTGGGTGAAATAGGAAAATCCTGCCATTTTTCTGTGCAATCCTGGCCAATGTCGAGCGCGATGAACAACCAGTCCGAAAACGGTACCCGCCGCCGGATCAACGATAAAGAGTGCGTCTACTACGACGGATACTGGATCCGTTTCTACGCGGTGCCGGAGGATACCCTGGCAACGCGCAAGTTGCTGATCGACCACCTCACCCGACGAACCTTCCACCACACCGAAAGTGGCATCAATACACCGGGCGAACATCTCGACGTGGCGCGTCTGGCTTACCAGATGCAGACCGATCCCAGCCGGCGTCGAGTCAATGGTGCGATGCTGGCGGGAGCCCTGTTCAACCGCGCAACCGATATCTTCACCGCGGTGGTCGAGCTGGAGGCGAAAGGGGTCAAGGTCAGCGAGGACAACGAGCTGCTGCGCGAATGCGGCGACTGCTTCAAGGAGGCGCTGGAACTCGGCAAACAGGTCAAGCACTACAGCGGCGAAGAGGGCATAGACGAACTCTGGGGCGAGCCTTTCAAGGCCTTCACCCAGTCGACCATCCAATTTTTCGAGTCGCGCTACCTGAAGATCGCACAGACCATGCGCGATATCGACCGCATCGGCATCCACCTGCAGCAGGCGCTCGGTCAGGAACCCCTGTTCGGTCCCGCCAACGGCCTCATCGAGAGTCTCGTCATCGCCGCCAAGCTGCAGCTGGAGACGATGAAGACCGATCCCGCTTTCTTCACCGTATGGCCGGAGTTCATCGCCAACCGGGAAAACCTGGAGGCGTTCGACCCGATGGGCGACTCGGACGAGACGCGGCGCCGACATTTGGAGAAAGGTGTGAAGTTGATCAGAAAAGGCTGCGCGCTGATCACCTATCTTTCTGAAGCCAGGGTACCCATGCCCAAGAGCATGCAGAGCTATCTCGATCGCTGCGCGCAGTTCGAGACGGAGAGCCGACAATCGACAAACTGACCAGAACCACGATCGGCAAGTTTCAGGTCCGCAAACTGATCGGGCGCGGCGCCACCAGCTCCGTATATCTCGCTTCCGACCCTTTCACCGGGTCCGATATGGCGATCAAGATCGCCAGTCAGAGTTCTCTCGCCGATCCTGTCTCCGGAGCCCGCCAGAAGCGGCTCTTTCTCAACGAAGCGAGCCTCGCCGGAAAGCTGCAGCACCCGCATATCGTGCGTGTCTACGATGCCGGTACCAGTCACGAAATGCTCTACATCGTAATGGAGTACATCGCCGGCTCGACACTGAAGCGCTACTGCCATCCCGACGCGCTGCTGCCGCTGGATCAGGTGGTTGAAATCATCTTCAAATGCAGCAATGCCCTCGACTACGCCTGCAGGCAGGGGCTGATCCACCGCGATATAAAACCGGCCAATCTGCTGATCACCTCCGGCACCGACGTCAAGATCAGCGACTTCGGCTCGGCGCTACTGGTCGACAGCGAACTGACGCAGGTGCTCGACAGCGTCGGCACGCCGAGCTACATGGCACCGGAACAGATTGCCGGCCGTGAGATCACCCACCAGGCCGATATCTACGCACTCGGCGTGGTGATGTATGAACTGCTGACGGGCCGCCTCCCCTTTCAGGCAGAAAATCAGTTCGAACTCCTGAACAAGGTCAGCCACAACCAACCGCTGCCGATCGAACAGCTGCGTCCCGACATTCCGCTGCCGGTGCGCCAGATCGTCTATCGCTGCATGGCGAAACAGCCGGCGGAACGCTACGCCGACTGGGGAGAGCTGAGCAAGGCGCTGGCGCAGGTGCACGCCCAGCTGGAGAGCCACAGCGACAGTGAGTCCGATACCCGCCGCTTCAACCGCATGAAGCAATTGCACTTCTTCCGCAACTTCTCGGACGTCGAACTCTGGGAGGTGCTGCGCATCAGCGAGTGGCGGGATTTCAGCGGCGACAGAACGCTGCTGCAGGAGGGTCGCGTCGGCGGCTCGCTGTTCATCCTCGCTTCCGGAGAGGTGCGCGTCATCAAGGGCGAGACCAATCTGGGCAAGGTAACCGCCGGGCACTGCTTCGGCGAGATGGCCTACATCCAGGGCAGCCGGCGCGCGCGCAGCGCCAGCGTCGTCAGTAGTGGCCCGGTCAGCATCATCAAACTGAAGAGCGAATCCCTGACGCAGGCCTCCGAAAGGCTGCAGAGCAAATTCAACCAGGCGCTGCTGCAGACGCTGGCCGCGAGGCTCGAGCAGACTTCGCTACTGGCGTCGGCACTCTAGCCTCGCGAAGATCGCCCGCGGCGATCAACGAAAACTGCGCAGGCGCTCCGCCAGCGCCCTGGCGGTGATCCCATAGGCGAACTTGGTGATGAAGCGGCCATCGGGGCCGATCAGAAACAGGCTCGCGGTGTGATCCATGGTGTAGAGTTCTGGATCGCCCCCCTCCTCGATCACCTTTTCGTAGCGCACCCGGTAGGCCGCGCTCACCCGTTCGATCATCGCCTTGGTGCCGGTCAGGCCGACCATACGTTCATTGAAGTACTTGACGTACTCACGCAACACCTCGACCTTGTCGCGCTCCGGATCGACGGTGATGAGCCATGGGACGAATCGCCCGGCGTCGTCACCAAGGAGGTTCAGCGCCAGATTCAGCGTCTGCAGCGAGGTCGGGCAGATATCGGGGCAGTAGGTGTAGCCGAAGTAGATCAGATGATAGCTCCCCAGCAGGGCCTGCTCGGTCACCAGGTTGCCGTTGTGATCGGTCAACAGGAAATTACCGCCCAGGCCGTCGCTGGGACGCGGCGGATCAGCCTCGGCTTCCGGCGGGGTTGGCGCCGGCTGCGCGCCGAGGCAGTCGCGGATCACGCCGCTGTTGTACTCCATCAGTTGACGGTAAAGGTCGGGACCCGGCTCGAACTGCGAGCCCATGCTGTCGAGTTCGCCGCTATTGACCTGCAGGCCCTCGGTCAGCAGCGGCAGGTGCGTAGCCAGCATGCCACGCTCGGTGAGCAGACAGGTGATCTCCCCCTGTAGCAGACCGCTACGGGCTTGCAGCAGCTTCTCGGTCTCCACCGTCTCCACCGGCAGCTGCGTCAGAATGGCGCCAAGACGCATCGCGTAGGCCTGGGCAAAGTACTGCAGCGAGTCGTGATATAGCAGTGCGATCCCCTGCGTCATGCCCCGGTAGCCGTATTCGTAGCGACGGTCGATTTCGGTCAGCCTGGCGTGAAGCGCATTGCGGTTGCGTAGATAGAGATGGCTGCGATTGGGATCGAGCTCCATCAGCAGGCGCGCCAGTTCATCGGCCAGAATCACGATATTGCGGCTGTCCATCCAGAAGAACGGGTCGCGCTGTCCCTCCTGCCAGCGCCGCGGCAGAATTTTCAGCGCCGGATGGGAGAGCAGCTCCACCACCCGCGTCCGCTCACCCAGGTTGGCGATCGGCCCGACCAGAAAGGGTTCCAGCTCCGGGCCGGTCCAGAGCAGAAGATCCGCCTCCGCCACCTGCTTCCGCTGCTCCTCATCGAGCCGGTAGTCGAACGGCGACTGCTCTCCCGAGAGCAGCAGCAGCGGCGCGTCGCCGCCCTCCATCAGCGCGGCCAGAATCGAGTGCACCGGCTTGATGCTGACAACCACTTTGAAATTGGCCTGCCCCGCCTGCGCCAAACCAGGCAGCAGCAGCAAGAGCATCAGGGGCAACAGCACTGTTCTCAATGTACTCACTCTTTTGCTCCCGCGAACGACTGCCGCAACCTCTCTATCGCCGCGTCGACCTCGGCAGCGAATCCGATCGCATCCGGACAGCGCTCTTCATCTTCGATAAACCTGAGAAACGCAGTATGCGTCTGCTGATCGAAGGCGAACCCGAGCTCCCGACGCTTCGGCAGGTGCGCCACCAGCGCCGTCTTGATGCGCCGGGTCTGATCCAGATGGCCGCACTGCAGCGCCACGGCATTGAGATCGCCGAGCACCTTGATGGTGTCGAACTGCTGAGGAGAGAGCGCGGCGAACAGCGCGGTGCTCACCAGCAGCAGTGGCAGGGCTTTGGTGATGGGCATGGTGACTGGACACTTCGAAAGGTGGCGGTTGATCGGTGTTGCGCATTCTAGACAATGGCCGACAGCGGGCAATTGCCTCAGGTCAAGGCCGCGAGCATGGAACCCTGGGCGCGATCCGGAGAGCAGCGCGGAGAAAGGATCTATACTCGGTGCATTCGGCATCACCGACAGGAGTCCCCATGAGCCAATCCGAGACAGTCCAACTCGATCAGTACCAGCTGAATGCCGTCGCCGACATTCCCGATTTCCGTGACCTCATCTACCAGCCGGCGCTGGTACGCCTCAAACCCTATCTTCGCAGGCCGCCCAACCTGATCATTCTCGATCAGGGCAGCGAAGGCGCCTGCACCGGGTTCGGCCTGGCAGCGGTGATCAACCTGCTCAATCAGCAGCGCGGCCGGCGCGACCTGGTCAGTCCGCGCATGCTCTACGAAATGGCCAAACGACACGACGAGTGGCCGGGCGAGCGCTACCCCGGCTCGAGCTGCCGCGGTGCCATCCGCGGCTGGTACGCGATGGGCGTATGCGACGAACGCGATTGGCCCTACCGCCCCAATCCCGGCGAGCTGACCATCAAGCGCGCGAAGCAGGCGCGGGAGAACACGCTCGGCGCCTACTACCGGCTACAGCACCGGCTTTCCGATTTTCACTCCGCACTGAACGAGGTGGGTGCCATCTACGTTTCGGCACGGGTCCACGCCGGCTGGGAGAAGAGCGCTACCCGATCCGGCGAGATCGAACCCCGGTCGGAAACCCTGGGTGGTCACGCATTTGCCATCGTCGGTTACAACAGCCGCGGCTTTCTGGTGCAGAACTCATGGGGCAAAACCTGGGGCAAGAATGGCGTCGCACTCTGGCTCTACGAGGATTGGCAGGAGAATATCCGCGATGCCTGGGTCTTCCGTCTCGGACTGCCGACCCCGCAGATCTGGCACAAACCGCCAAGCCAGTATTCGAGCAAACTGGATGACCGCGAAGGGCTCGGACGTTCACCGACACGGGCCGAGATAGCTGGCCACTTCGTCCATATCGACGATGGCCGTTTCCACGAGACCGGCCGTTACTGGAGCACACTGGCCGACACCCGTCAGACCGCGAAGCTGATCGCCAAAAGCCGCAAATACGACCACCTGCTGTTCTACGCGCATGGCGGTCTCAACAGCCCCAAGGCATCGGCCGGCCGCATCAGCGCGATGCGTGACATCTTCAAGGAGAACCGCATCTACCCCTACCACATCATGTACGACACCGGCCTGTTGGAAGAGTTGAAAGATGTGGTCGCGGGCAAGAAAGAGCGTGCCGAAGCACGTGTCGGCGGCTTTGCCGACTGGTTCGACCGGGTGCTCGAACGCATTACCCAGACCCCCGGCCGTGCGCTCTGGCGGGAGATGAAGGCCGGGGCTCGCCTGCCATTCGCCGAAGGAGCGGCGGGCGACGATACGCTGCAGGCCTTTCTCGAAGCATTCGCCGGTGTAAGCTCACCTCCCCGGATCCATCTCGCCGGGCACAGCACCGGTGCGATCCTGATGGCCCATCTGGCCCAACGACTGGCGGCGATGGCGCCCGAACTGAGGGTTGCCAGCTGCAGCCTGATGGCCCCCGCTGCCACGGTCGAACTGTTCCGGCAGAACTATCGCCCACTGTTGCAGCAGAACGCCGGCTTCGCCATCGACAGCATGCGCATCTATAACCTGAACGACAAACTGGAGCAGGACGATCATGTCGCCGGTGTCTACCGCAAATCGCTGCTCTATCTGGTGTCGAACTCCTTCGAAGAGGAGAACCCCGCACCCCTGCTCGGGATGAAGCGCTACAACAAGGGGCTGGACCGCGCGCTCAAGCAGCGCCTGGAGTTCGTCTACAGCAGCGGCGCGGGCGGCAACCCCCGCACCACGGCGAAGAGCCACGGCGGCTTCGACAACGACGCTGCCACCATGAACGATATTCTGCGGCACATCCTCGATGCCGAGCCGCCGCGCCCTTTCCGCAGCGAGGACCTGCGCTACTGAGGAGCTCTCCAGGGAGCGCACTGAGTCGGTGGGCCCTCCGCGATCAGCCGCGGCTGCACCTGTTGCGCCGCCAGCTTACGCTGCAGTCGGCGGCAGCGGTGGCGGCTGGAGGCGTCGACCGACAGCTGCTGCGCAAAGGCCAACGCGGTGTGATAGTCGCCGACCTTGTGCTCGTAGTATTTGGCCAACTGCTCGCGCGCTGCTGCCTCGCCATGCGCCGCCAGCTCACGCCAGATGCACAGCGTCTCCGGCAGCCGCCCCTCCCGGCGCAGCAGCCGCGCCAATTCCATCCTCCCGCCCGCGGTCAGCTGTGATTGGCTCAATTGCAGTATCCGCAGCGCCTCAGCGTGGTCGCCGCCGGCGAGGTGGTAGCGTGCCACGGCCAGCGCATCGGCGCCCCGCTTACCCGGATCGCGGTAGACGTGCGACAGCTCCGGCAGCAGCAACGCCAACGACCGCAGGTCCCGGCGATTGTGGTGGATGACGCCGGGTAACCGCCCAGCCTCACCCGTGCGGATCCAATCGAACCAGGCGGCCGGCGCCTGGCTCCCCGGCAGATCGTCGCTGCGTTCGCAATCCAGCAGCTGACTTTCGACCCGCTCGAGACGACAGTCGGCCCAGCGTGAACCGTAGGCGCGTCTGACCCAATGCAGCAGATCGAGATGGTGCAGCGAAGCCAGCGGATTCTCCACTCCGGTCATCCGGAAACGGTTCTCCAGCAACGGCAGATCGAAGGACTTGCCGTTGTAGCTGACGAGACACTCCGCCCCGCTCACCTCGGCGGCGAACGCCCGCAGCAGCGTCGGCTCGCCGCCGAAGCGGGTCAGCAGATACTGGCGCAGCAGCAGTTGCCCGGACTCGATGCGCGCACAGCCGATGAGGAAGGCGAGTGTACCGCTGCCGCCGCTCAGGCCGGTGGTCTCGGTATCGATGAACAGCGGCGCGGCCGGCGCCAGCGCGGGCAGCTTCGGCTGGGCAGAGATCGCGAGGCCATCGATTGGCAGGCGCCGCTCGATGCGCAACAACCCGTCGGCGATCCTCTCCGCGTGCAGCAGCTGCGCCAGCCACGCTTGATCCGGTTGCCGCGCCCGCGTCCGGGGCTGCCTGGCCGAACCCAGACGACACAACCGCTCGTGCAGATCGGCCGGCGACTGTTTCGCGGCGGCAGCGGCGCGCAACACCGAGAGACGCTCAGCCAGCGGCTTCATACGCACCTCCGCCGGCCATCAGCCGCAGCACCCGCAGTGCTGCCTGACGCGCGGAGAAGCCGCGCTTCTCATCCGATGCCAGCAGCGGGCCGACGCAAGCGGGACACCCCTGCCGACAGGCGCAGCCATCGACCATCTCCCAAGCGCCCCGCAGCAGCGCCTCGCGCCCATCGTAAAGCGGCCGGGAGAGGCCGATACCGCCCGGGTAGTCGTCGTAGAGAAACAGCGTCGGGCGGAAACGTCCTTGATTCTCCGGCGACCGTTCCACTCCCTCGCTGTCACGCACCACGCCCCGTCCCTGTGCGCCCACCGTGGCAAACCAGCCGTCGTCGCCGCCATCCCCCACCGCACGTCCGATATCTCCCGTCTCTGCCATCAGCTGTAGCGCGGCGACATGGTGCAGCGCGTAGGCAGCGCCGAGGAAGCCATCCAGCGCCTGCTGACGATTGCCGAACTCTCGCTCAAGCGCGTCCGGATCAATCTGCCACCAGAGCGCTGTGGTGTGCATCTCCTGGTCCGGCAGATTGACCTTGCCGTAACCGACATTCTCATGCGTGTAGTAGCGAATCTTCTTATATCCGGAGACCCGCCGTACCAGGTGCACCTCGCCGTTGGCCACCCTGGCGTCGCCCGCTTGCGCCCGCTCGAAGCGATCCAGGATCTTCAGCCGGGAGTAGTCGATAGCATCGGTGTAGTAGTCGGCGCGGGTACGCGTCACGAACGCTTTGCGCCCCTCCCAGTCGAGCCGCTCGACCTGGAAGGGCTGCGACTGCAGCATATAGATGGCACCGGGATAGAGCGTCTCCGCCGCGGCGCTGTAGTCGACCTCGGCGATGATCTTCTGCTCGCCCGCGGTCAGCTCGACGACCACAAAGTTGCCTTCGGCCACTGCACGCAGCGAGACCGCGTTGGCTGGGTAGCTCTCTGCCATCCAGTGCCAGCTGCCATCCTCCTGGTGCAGTACCCCCTCGCTCTGAAGATACTCGAGGAAGGGCTCAACTGCTTCGACCTCGGAGAAGCGCTCGCCGTGCCGGAAGGGAAGTTCGAAGGCGGCGCAACGGATGTGGTCGAGCAGAATCAGCAGCTGGTCCGGCGCGATACGCGCCCGCTCCGGACTGGCGCCGAGGAAAAAGTCGGGATTGCGCACGATGTACTGGTCCAACGGCTGGCTGCCCGCGACCAGCACGCCGAGCGCGGGGCGGTCGCGCCGCCCGGCCCGCCCCAGCCGTTGCCAGCTGGCGGCAATGGTGCCTGGATAGCCGTTGAGCACGCAGAGATCCAGCGCGCCGATATCGACGCCGAGCTCCAGCGCCGAGGTGGTGACCACGCAGTCGATACTGCCCGCGCGCAGGCGCCGCTCGGTCGCGCGACGTTCGCTCGGCAGATAGCCGCCCCGATAAGCGCTGACACGTTGCGCCCGTCCCGGCCTGCGGTCGAACCAATCCTTCAAATACTTGGTCAGCACCTCGACCGCCAGCCGGCTGCGGGCGAAGATGATCGACTTCAATCCCATGCGGGTGGCGAGCCTCGCCACGATCAACGACTGCGAGCGCGACGAGGCACGGATGCCGAGGTCGGCGTTGACCACCGGAGGATTCCACAGCAGCAGCCGCTTCTCGCCGCGCGGCGCACCGCTATCGTCGACGCTGCTGACCGCCTCGCCAAGCAGCTGCCCGGCTAGCTCAGCCGGATTGGCGATCGTTGCGGAGGCGAGGATGAACTGCGGCGAGCTGCCGTAGAAGCGGCAGATGCGTCGCAGCCGCCGCAGCAGGTTGGCCATATGTGCGCCGAACACGCCTCGGTAGGCGTGCATCTCGTCGATCACGACGAAGCGCAGGCTCTCGAAGAACTGGGCCCATTTGGTGTGGTGCGGCAGAATCGCCTGGTGCAGCATGTCTGGATTGGAGACGACGATATCGCCGCGCGTGCGCACCGCCTTGCGCGCGTCTCCGGGGGTGTCGCCGTCGAAAGTGTAGGCACGGATGCCGAGGTCGCCTGCCTGGTTGAGCTCGTTGAGCTCGGCCACCTGGTCCTGCGACAGCGCTTTGGTGGGGAAGAGATAGAGTGCCTTGGCGCGTTGCCGCAACGCCGCGTCCACGACAGGCAGGTTGTAGCAGAGCGTCTTGCCCGAAGCGGTCGGCGTGACCACCACCAGATGCCGTCCGCGTTGCGCCAGCTCCCAGGCCTCGTGCTGGTGGCTGTAGAGCCGGTCGACGCCGCGCGTCAACAGCGCCGCGCGCAACCGCGGCGCAAGCGCCGGTGGCAGTTCGGCGTAGCGCCCCGCGCTTGCCGGCAAATGCAGTTCGCCGGTGATTCTGTCGCCATATCTCTCTTTCAGTATCTGCGAAAGCGCATTGGCATCACCCGCCAAAGGCTCCATCTCCTCAAGCCGCGCATTCATCCACCGCTCCGTGTCCGCCTGATCCAGCATCACTCTAGCCCCGCGGGGGCTCAATCGGTGAGTCCTTGATCCGGGTGGGTCGAGCAAACAGGCCGGGTAATGAGAGGACGCCAGACGCCCCAGGGGGGCCGATGGATCTCTTCTGCGGATAGAGGCATAGCGGGCAGTCGGGCGCCTAGTGGTGTCGTTCATGAACGGGCGCGCGATCGCTCCCGTGATCCGTAGCGCAGCGTGACCGGAGTTTCGCAGATGCACTCCTCGACACCCGCCGGCAACGCTCTCCCACTCTCCTCCCTGCCCCTGCAGAGCGCGCAAGAGTATCGCGTCCGCAGCGCTAAAGTTCCCCCTCTCCGTTCCGAATAACTGAGCATGAACTGGACACTCAGAAAACAGCGCAAAACCTTGACGCCCGAGGAACAGCTGCAGATGCTGCAGAAATCCAAGCGCTTCCTCGGAGTACAGATCTCCACCTGTGGCTGCCGCGCGGCGTCGCGTTTCGCCGGCAAGTTCTTCACCTTCCGCAAAGCGCCTCAACTGCCGGTCAAAGGGTGCGACGCCGGGCATTGCAGCTGCCAGTATCTCGGCGTCACCGATCGACGTCGAGGCCTGGAGCGCCGCGGCAACGCCTGGAAGCCCGGAGAGAAGCAGGAGGATCGCAAAGGCGGGGATCGACGCACCGGCCCCGACGCCTGGAAGTGGGCTGAGTTCTGAGCCCTGCCGACAAGCGATCGGCACCCGCTTCGGATACGCCGTCCGCGCACTGTTCAACGGTGCAAAACATCTCCCGCCGTGGCTGACCCGGCAGCCGCGGAGTTGTCATTTTCGACACCCCGCCGGCTGGCCGGTATGCTGATCCATCTTCGGCGCCCACGCCGTGACTTTTCATATCGATCGCGGAAACGCCTGGCCCATCAGCGACGACTGCTCTAGGATAGCGCGCGACAGAAAACTGTGAGGATCGCGAGGCGTACCATGAGCAGAACCGTCTACGTTAACGGCAGCTATCTACCCGAGTCGGAAGCCAAGATCTCGGTCTTCGACCGCGGCTTCCTTTTTGCCGATGGCGTATACGAGGTCACCTCCGTGATCCAAGGCAAATTGATCGACAACCGGCGGCATCTGCAGCGGCTGGGCAGATCGCTCGACGCGTTGGAGATGCACGCACCAGCGGATATCGACGAGATCGAACGCATCCAGCACGAACTTATCAGGCGTAACTCGCTCGATGAAGGACTGATCTATCTGCAGGTGACGCGCGGCGCGGCGGATCGCGATTTCAGTTACCCGGCGCAGGCAGAACCCTCGCTGGTGATGTTCAGCCAGAGCAAAGAGATCCTGCGGAACCCGCTGGCAGCGACCGGTATCAAGGTGATTACGGTTGCCGATATCCGCTGGCTGAGGAGAGACATCAAGAGCATCGGTCTGCTGGCACCGTGCATGGCCAAGATGGCGGCCAAAAAGGCCGGCGCGGACGACGCATGGATGGTCGACGGTGATCGGATCACAGAGGGCTCTTCGAACAACGCCTATATCGTCGACCACGAAGGTAACATCGTTACCCGCCAGCTCGGCCACGATATTCTCAGCGGCATCACCCGCCGCGCAATTCTCGAACTGGCCGCCGCAACCGGCATAGACGTTCAGGAGCGCCCCTTCACCATCGACGAGGCCCATGCCGCTCGAGAGGCATTCATTACCTCCGCCTCCACGCTGGTACTGCCGGTGGTCGAAATCGACGGCCGCACGATCGGCGAGGGCACACCTGGCCCCGTGGCCAAGCGGCTGCGCGAGCTCTATATCGAGATGGCGATACAGAGTTCCTCTTCCTGATTGACCCTTCAAATTTCGTGGAAAACGCGCCAGAATATCAGTAGAGGTATTTGCACAACGGTCCAGGTAAATCGTTTGTCGAGGAGGTAGTTCGATGGCTCCACAAAAGGCGGGCGGCTTCATATCCCTCGGTTTGTTGTTTTGCTGCATGTTGCTCCTCTCCCTCCAAGCGCAGGGAACCCCGATCAAGACCTTCCAGGTCCCGCCCATAGGAAAAATCGATATCAATATTTACCAGCCCTGGGCTTCAGGGAGTTGGTCGGGCGTCATCCTCAAGGGCGGGTTTCAACAAAACGCCGCTTTCAAGTGCCCTGAAGGGAGCTGTCCCACCGATTTTCGCTGGATTCAAATGATCGTAACCAACGAGGACTCCACCACCTGGTCTGGCGAACCACCGAAAATCAAGGATTCGGGTATCGATCTCAACAGTAAACTCTGGGGAGAGACCCTTGACGACTACATGAAGGAGATGTTCTACATCTACCTGGATCCGTGGAAAGGAGACCCCAAGTATGACAGCGCGCCTTTCTATAACAATAACGGGACGGAATTGAAAGGCAGGAACGGGTATACCTATGCGTTGGAGGACGCACCCAAACGCTTTGGAGACGGCGTCTGGTACCAAAATGTGAAGCATCCGTTGGCGTGGGCAGCCGAACTCGCCTTGGTTTGCACATACGATAACAAGCTCACCTATCTGGGTTCAGTTCTGTGGGGCTGGGAGCGGCTGGGAAGTGCCGCACCAACTGCGAATGAACTCAGATTCACCAGCACATCGAGTGCGTTGAAAAAACTGGTCCAGACCGGCTATCCAAATTACCAGGTCGTTGCCGATGCCTGTTGCAAAGTGCCGGAACCCGCAACGCTCCTGTTGATGGGGTTTGGTTTGTGCATATTGGCAGCGCGGCGCATCGGTACTGCCTGTGGAGTCAGAATATCAGTAACGAAGTAGCGATCGTCTATTGAACTTCAACTCGTCGCCCACGAAGTCATTCTGGGTGTGCCCCTTCCTGCAATCCCCTTGGTATTGACTAACCGGGAAAATATTGACGACCAGGAAGACACCTGCCAAGCAGGCGATGGAAACCGCCTGCTGCTGATAGCGGGATTTCCGCGGACCATTACTACCCCGTCAGGGAACAAGTATGGTCGACCCGGTGGTTCTCCTCGCCTCGAGATCGCGATGGGCGTCGGCAGCCTGCTCCAGCCGATAGCGCTGTCCGATATGTGCGTGTACCAGCCCGCTGCCTAACACATCGAACAGATCGTCCGCGCAAGCCTGCAGCAACTCGCGGGTGCGAATGTAAGTGGCCAGTGTCGGGCGTTGCACGTAGAGCGAACCCTTCTGAGCCAGCAGCCCCAGATTCAAGTTGGTAATCGGACCGGAGGCATTACCGAAACTCACCAGCGTTCCGGTCGGCCGCAGCGAGTCGAGCGAAGCCTCCAGCGTCGCCGCCCCGACCGAATCGTAGGATACCGCCACGCCCTCTCCGTCGGTCAGTTCGTGCACCCGCGCGGCCACGTTCTCCTCACGATAGTTGATCGTATGTGCACAACCATTGCGCCGTGCCAGTTCGGCTTTCTCCTCACTGCCAACACAGCCAATCACCGTGGCACCGAGATCTCTGGCCCACTGCGAAAGAATCAGACCGACGCCACCCGCCGCCGCCATCAGCAGGATCGTGTCTCCGGATTTGACGGGAAAAGAGCCCTTCAGCAGGTAACGCGCGGTCATGCCCTGCAACAGCACCGCCGCTGCGCTTTCGTCCGAAACCGAATCGGGCAGCTTGAGCAGTTTTTCCGCATCGACCAGCCGATGCTCTGCATAGGCCCCCAGCACCATCGCGTAGGCGACGCGATCGCCCGGGGCGAACCCGTCTACCCCCTCGCCCACCGATTCCACCACCCCCGCCGCCTCCATGCCGAGCACTTGTGGCAGTTCGCCCAACGGGTAGAGACCCGAGCGCTGATATACGTCGATAAAATTGAGGCCGACCGCCGTTTGCCGCAGCGCGACCTGTCCCACTCCGGGTGCCGGGATATCGACCTCATCCCAGCTCAACACCTCGGGTCCACCCAACTGATGAATGCGAACTGCTCTGCTCACGGCATCTCCTTACTGTTTAGGTTCAATCACTTTTCCCAGATTATAGGACAGCCCACACCCGGTCCGACCATCAATTGCCGGGAGATTTCAGGAGTGTCGCGTGATTCAGGAGGGATCGACCGCAGGGCCATCTCGTCGATCGATCGAATCTGCCCCCTATGCCAAACGCTGTTTCGCTGGCTAGGGTTGCGCGGGCGGGCTGCGCAGCACCTCCGCCCGTGTCAGATCGGAGAGCGCCACGTGCGCGGTCATCTTGCCCCGATAGATCTCCTGCACCACACTGAAAACGGAGTTTTTATAGCTGGTCAGAATTCCCTGTTTGGGCTGTGGCACACCAGCCGTGTAGAGCCTTACACGACTGCCGACAAAGCGATGAAGCTCGCTCACCGGCGTCTCAAGATAACGCATTCGTGGGCGACGCGACGGGGTGGAGGCATCGATTTCGGGTGACTCGCTATCGGAGGCTTCCGGCTCGGCTGGGGGCGTCTCGAGACCCGGCCATGCGGGAAAAGCGGGAACATTGTCAGCCGTTGCCGCGAACTGCATGCTCAGATCGGTGACCGGGTTGTCGTTGTAGGCCACCGAGACCCCGAACATTTCGATCAGCTGTTGTGGTTGATAAGCGAACAGCTGGCCGGGATCGAGCTCACCCGGCGCGGCAGAGATCTGCACCACGCCACCCACGGTCAGGAGACTCTGCAGCATGTCACGCAGCCCGGGACCCGGCACGAACCCCAGGTTGCTTTGGAAATAGGCCTCAGAACGGGTGAACAGTGCCGACAGGAACTCGCCCGGGCTGGTGTCAGCCTGCTTGGCGCAGTGCGCCACCATCCGCTGCGCATAGTCGGGTTCCATTTTGTAGGAGAGCTCCAAGCTGGTAATCGACGGCAGCTCTCCCAGCATGACCGCGCCTGGTTGCGGCAGGCTCTCCATTGCCAGATTGAGGGACATGCTTTCGATCGCCTTCAGATCGTAGTCGAAAAACATACGCGCCTCGCCCCTGGAGCGATCGAAGTTATAGCCCAGCACCGCATCGGCGACCATCTGTTCCATGCCGATATTGTCCAGACCCGCGTAGCGGAACAATCCTGCCAGCGTGCAAGGCTCGACCGGCGCGAGCTCCGCACCCTCCGTTTCGAATGCCGGGAAACTGGCACGCAGATTCTGATCCACCGGCACGCTGAGCGAAGTTACCTTGAACACGATACTTTCGGGCGGCGCCTTGTTGCCGAATCCCCGCGTCAGATCGTACAGGAACAGAGGACCCGGGCCCTCGACCTCGACGTGGCCAATCTGCAGCACGGCTCCGTCGGCGGAACTCAAATAGATGCCGTCGACTGCCAGCGAACCCCGCAGGTCGGAGTGAATCTCCCCGTAACTGAGTTCCGCGAACGGGGATACCATGATCACCCACTCATCGAGTCGGTCCTTGGTCTTCTTGTGCAGGTAGAACTTGGCGCCACCATAGGCAAGCCCGACCACAATCAGCAACAGCAACAGTCCGGTTTTCAGTTTCACTCGTTACCTTTTCGGGTCGTTACCCCGGATTCACGTCGGAAAAGCGTGCCGTCACCTGCCACTTCAGGACAAATTCGGGTAGTCCCCGACCGCTTCGGTCCGGTCACCGTCCGGTAGCAGCATACGCGAGATGCCCTCGGCGTCCGTCGGCTTGTAAAAATAGTAGCCCTGCGCCCGTTCGCAGCCTTCTTGCTGCAGCCAGGCAACCTGTTCCAACGTCTCCACGCCTTCGGCGATTACCGTCAGCCCCAAGCCGTGTCCCATCTGGATTATCGCACGCACGATGGTGGCATCATCGGCTTCGTTGGTCAGATCGGCGACGAAGGAGCGGTCGATCTTCAGTCCCGTCAGATTGAACTTCTTCAGATAACTGAGCGAAGAGTATCCGGTGCCGAAATCATCCATCGTCAGCCTGATGCCCAGCTCCTGCAGCGCCTTGACCGCGATCAGCACCTTGTCCGTATCCTGCAGCAGGATCGATTCGGTCAGTTCAAGTTCCAGCAGATGCGCCGGCAGACCGCTCTCCTCGAGTGTAGCGACCACCACATCGACGAACGACTCCTGGCGAATCTGCAACGCGGAGAGATTGACCGCGACCGGGAGTGCCATGCCGCTGCTCCGGTTCCACTCAGCCACCTGGGTACAGGCTTGGCGCAGCACCCAGTTTCCCAGTGGCACTATCAGCCCGCTCTCCTCCGCCAGCGACACGAACTGGCCCGGCCGCAGGCGGCCGAGCGTCCGGCTCTGCCAGTTGACCAGAGCCTCGAACCCAACCAGCCGGCCGCCGTTGAGTTCGACCTGCGGCTGATAGAGCAGGTTGAAATCCTCCTTTTCCAGCGCCCGCTGCAGAGCGTTCAACAGCTTCAGGCGTGAGATATCCGTGTTGCTCATCTCCGACTGATAGAAACGACAGTTGTTGCGCCCCGACTCCTTGGCCACGTACATTGCGCTGTCGGCATTCTTCAGCAGATCGTCGAACTCGCCACCATCCTGCGGATAACGGCTGATGCCGATGCTGGCCGACAGTCTCAGTTCATGTCCTTCGATCTGGAAAGGTTCGCTCAAAATTCTCAGCACATGGGCGCTGATACGTTCCGCGGCACCGATTTCGCCACGCAGCGGCAGTACCATGACGAACTCGTCGCCGCCCAGACGACTGACCGTGTCGCTGCCGCGTATCGCACTGGAGAGTCGCGTAACCACTTGCTGCAACAGCCTGTCGCCTACCTTGTGACCGAGCGTATCGTTGACGTGCTTGAAATGGTCGAGATCGAGAAACAGCAGCGCGATACTGTGGCCCTCGCGATCGGCTTGCTGCGCCGCCTGGTGGAACCGGTCGCGCAGCAGCACACGGTTCGGTAGACCGGTCAACGCATCATGGTGCGCCAGAAAGCGGATACGATCCTCGGCCTTAAGCTTCTCGGTGATATCGCGCGAGACCTGCACCACTCCCAGAATCTCCCCCTCGCGGTCGCAATAGGGGCTGGCCGTCAGTTCGAAGGTACGCTCTCCGTTGGCGGTTTCGTGCAGATGCAGCACCGTGGTCGGACGTCCGCTCTGCAATACCTGGTGCAGCGCGCAGGGGTGACTCGGTTGCTGGCAAGGTTGCTCTTCACCGTAAAGCAGCTTGTGGCAGAAACCGGTCATACTCTGCTGATCTGCATCGCCCCGCAGTCCAAAGCTCCTGCGCGCGGCCTCGTTGTACATCTGCAGCCGATAGTCACGCCTGATGACCATCACCGGGTCTGCCACTGCGTCTATGACCGTGTGCAGAAAATGGCGTTGTCCCTCGAGCTCCAGCTCGGCAAGCTTGCGATCGGTGACGTCTCGGCCAACGCTGACGATCGCCTCTACACCGCCGCTGTCGTCGCGCAGTGCCTTGTGATTCCACGAGATCCAGCGCCAGCCACGCGTCGTCTCGGAGCGCTGTTCCAGCACGCACTCGTAGGGGGGGCGGTAAAGATCCATCATCGTCCCGCCCTGCTCGCCTCTCCCTTTGGCCAGCAGCGTGATCGGTGAGGCTCGACCCACCAACTCTTCCAGCGACTTGCCGAATGTCTCGCAATAGGTCGAACTGACGAACTCGAAACGTCCCTCCGGATCCAGACGCACGATCATATCGCCCTGGTTCTCAATAAGCAGTCGATAGCGCTCCTCGCTGCTGTCTATGGCCTGGCGCTGGGCGCTCAGTTCGCTCTGCAGCGCGCCGATGGTGCCCGCGATCAGATCCCAATCATCCTGGCCGGTCCGCTCAGACGCCCCTGTCGAGTCAGTGATCGTGGCCACCAGCTGATTGAGTGGTGCGCCGACATGGCGCCGCAGAAACAGTACGATCACCGTCAACGCGGTCAGCACTAGCAACCCCGAGGTGA
The DNA here is from genome assembly GCA_020445335.1 of Gammaproteobacteria bacterium. GTDB lineage: Bacteria > Pseudomonadota > Gammaproteobacteria > Chromatiales > Chromatiaceae > HKST-UBA178. Next base: position 25,598 of record JAGRGU010000051.1, on the reverse strand, counting down.
TCAGCAGAAGCGTCGACCCGTGATGCACCGATTCGTCCTCAGCCGATGCGGCTTCGATCGGGGCTACAGGCTGTGACTCCTGTTGCAGCCGCTCGAGAGTCCTGGAAACGTCGGCGGCTATCGAGCTCAGCTGCTCGAAGTACTCCAGTAAAAGTCTGACCGCGTACTCCAACTGGACCAGCTGGTCGTGGTGCCGCAGCACCGAGCGATCCAGCCGATCGATGAAATCGGTTGCGTCGCTGCTGCCTGCAAGCAGCAGCAGGCGCTCCCTGATCCGGTCACTGCGGGTGAAGAGGTGCAGAAAGGTGGCGCGGTGGCGCTGTAAGCCGCTAGCCAGACCAACGGTCGCCTGCTGCATGAATGTCGACCGCAGCGAGCGCCAGTCCGCCCTTACCGCCGCGGTCAATCCCAGCTCCGTGCCATCAGTGCCGGAACCGTCGTCAGCTGATTGCAACTGGAGAGCGGACGAACCGATGAACTGCTCGAGCCGATCCATCCAGGTGTCTATCTGGAGTGCATGTTCGTCAATCGAGTGCTTGAGCGATCTTACTCTGTTGGCGGATTCACGATAGCGGGAGAAGGCACCCATCAGCTTCTCGATGGAACTTCGGAGCTCACCTTCGGAGGTGTTCGCATGTAGATCGAGCAGTTCGAGATCGATCCGTGTCAGGCGCGTGTCCTGTCGACTCTCCTCCGCGTCGATCAGTTCGGGCAGCGACTCGAGCGCCTGCAACGCCAATCTAATTGAGGTGAAATCGGCGCGCGGTTCTGACGAGCTCGGAGTCTGCTTGGAGTCACTCTGTTCAACCCCATCGAGAGCCTTGATCAACAGAAATGCCGCCGACCCCAGCAGCAGAGCGATGACGGCGATCAATACCGGCAGGCGGGAGTCGAAACTTGATTTGTGAGTGGTGCGACTATTCGTCATCTGTGGCAACGGTATTATCGTTAGGGCGTTGAAAGCTCAGCGCCGCTCTTTGTTATCAAGTCTGGTCGGATTCTCCATCCAACCCGCTCTCACGCCCACTTATCCTTGGGATTGCTGCCGGGCGGAAAATTCGGCTGCTCTCTTCCGTCCTAAGCGCCCATGCGGCAACAGAATCCGCTACAAAATCAACTCTGCGTCATTAGCGGCCGGAACTGGAAAAACCTGACGGTGATCCAAACCGTCAGCGCTCCGGTTCCGCGCTATCGGCAAAAAGCCTGTCGCTGGCGTTGGCGAGGCCACTCTTGCGGCGCCAACGACGGTCGCGACGAATAAAAAAAGGGTTGACGGTCCTGTTGGATCGTCAACCCTTCTATTTTGGTCCGGGCGAGATGATTCGAACATCCGACCCCTACAACCCCATTGTAGTGCGCTACCAGACTGCGCCACGCCCGGAGGATACTACTGCGAAGCTCCTTCAGGAGAAGATCCGGGAGCCGTCGAAGCAGGCGAATACTAGGCTTTCGGCAGGTTCGTGTCAACGGGGCGGGCTGGCGACGGATCTGGCCTCTTTCGCTGTTTCATCAGCGCTTCAGCAGCTGCAGAATCTCCTCGAGCTCGATACGCAGCTGGCGAATGATCTGCTGGCTCTGGGCGTTATCCTCTTTTGCTCCTTCGCTGGACAGCTGCTGGCGCGCGCCGCCGATGGTGAAGCCCTGCTCATATAGAAGGCTCCGGATCTGGCGGATCATCAACACATCGTGGCGTTGATAATAACGCCGGTTTCCGCGACGCTTTACCGGTTTGAGCTGGGCGAACTCCTGCTCCCAGTAGCGCAACACGTGCGGCTTTACGCCGCAGAGTTCACTCACCTCTCCGATCGTGAAATAGCGCTTGCTGGGAATCGCCGGCAGATCGGTGGTGCTGTCACTCGCTTCCAGCATAGGCTTCTACTCGTGCTTTCAGTTTCTGTCCAGGTCGAAAAGTAACCACCCGACGGGCACAAATTGGTATCTCCTCGCCGGTTTTCGGATTACGACCCGGTCGCTCCTTCTTCTCCCGCAGGTCGAAGTTGCCGAAACCGGAGAGCTTCACCTGCCCTCCCTCTTCCAGCGCTTCGCGGATCTTCTCGAAAAACATTTCGACCATCTCTTTGGCTTCACGCTTGTTGAGCCCGAGTTCGTCGAAAAGTTTTTCGGCTATCTCTGCCTTGGTCAATGACATGATCAATCTCTCAACTGTGCATTCAATTCCTGTTTTAGTGCCTGTAAAACACGATCCATGACACTATCCACTTCCTTGTCGGTAAGAGTGTGCGAAGTTTCCTGTAAAATCAAGCCTAAAGCGAGACTTTTTAGTCCCGAATCTATCTTATTCCCAGTATAAACGTCGAAAAGCAGCAGATCTTTCAGAATCCCGGGTGCCGCCAGACGAACGCACTCATGGATCGCCCCGAACGACACCTGCTCGGCGACCACGACCGCGATGTCGCGTCGAATCGAAGGAAAACGCGACAACTCCCTGAATTCGGGCAACTCTCCTGTCAGCAGTTCACTGATCGCGATCTCGAACAGGTAGGCCGGTACCCTGAGGTCTAGCTTACGCTCAATCTCCGGGTGGAGCATACCGATCCAGCCCAACGGCTGTTCCCCTTTGTATATTCTGGCACTCTGGCCTGGATGTAGCGAGGGGTGCGTTTCTGCGACGAAACGAATCTGCGACGAAAGCGCGGTCAGCGCCAGCACCGCCATCAGGTCCGCCTTCAGGTCAAAAAAGTCAACGCTACTGACCTGTAGGCCCCACTGCTCCGGTTCGCGGCTCCCGGACACCAGCCCGGAAAGCATTAAATCCTGTTTAATTTCATTATCTTGTTGGATAAACCTAAGACCAGACTCAAAAATACGTATACGGCTGTGCTGACGCGCCTGATTGTAGACGGCTGTCTGTAGCAGCCCCGGCCAGAGGCTGGTTCGCATAATTGACATATCCGCTGAAATGGGATTGGCCAGCTTGACGGTGCCGTGCTGCGGATCGGTCAGATCATGCATCTCCTGACTGATGAAGCTGTAGGTGATCGCCTCCTGAAAATCCCGATCGACAAGTACCTGCTTTGCCTGCGCCAGACTGAAGGCGCTCTCTGCGGCGCTGTGCAACACCGTCGCCGCGGCACTGCGGTGAGTCGGAATCCGCGTGTAGCCGTAAATGCGGCCGATCTCCTCGATCAGGTCGGCCTCGATGCTGATGTCGAAACGGCAGCTGGGGGCGGTCACCCGCCAGCCGTCGGGGGCATCCTCAACCACGTGCATCTCCAACCGTCGGAGGATATCGACAATGATCTCATCATCGATCGTAACCCCCAGTAACCTGGATACCTGCCTGCGGCGTAGCGCGATTTCGGGTCGTGCGGCGATCTGCTCGGGCGCAACCGCCTCGTTGATCGGGCCAGGCTCGCCACCGGCGATGTCCATCAGCAGGCGTGTCGCCCGCTCCATCGCCCGCTGCTGCAATTCGGGGTCGACACCACGCTCATAGCGGTGCGCCGAATCGGTATTCAAACCGTAACTGCGCGACTTGCCGATGATTTCGGTCGGCGCGAAGTAGGCGCATTCGAGCAGCACATCGGTGGTATCTTCGGCCACGCCGGAGTGTTCACCACCCATGATGCCGGCGATAGCCACCGCTTTGCGCTGATCGGCGATCACCAGTGTATCCGCGCGCAGCTCCAGCTCGCTGGCATCGAGCATCCGCAGCGGCTCCCCCGCTTCGGCCATGCGTACGCGGATGCCGCCCTCCAGCTGGCGCAGGTCGAAGCCGTGCATCGGCTGCCCCAGCTCCAGCATGACGTAGTTGGTGACATCGACCACCGGATGAATCGCTCGCAGATCACCGCGCCGCAGGCGCTCGCGCATCCACAGCGGCGTCTCGGCATTCGGATCGATATTACGGATGATGCGGCAGGTGTAGCGCGGACACCCTTGCGGCGCTTCCAGCGAGATTGGAAAAGTCTCGTCATGGCTCGGCGCCACCGACGTGATCGACGGCGGGGTCACCGAACAGCGGTTGATGACACCCACCTCCCGGGCGATTCCCGCAATGCCCAGACAGTCGCCCCGGTCGGGCGTCAGATCGACATCTATCGCCTTGTCATCGAGCGCGAGATAGCGCCTGAAATCGCTGCCGATCTCCGCCTCCGTGGGCAGCGGCATGATACCGTCGGAGCTCTCAGCCAGGCCCAGTTCCGCGGCCGAGCAGATCATCCCCTGCGACTCGACGCCGCGCAGTTTCGCCCGTTTGATCCTGAAATCCCCCGGCAACCTCGCACCGATGCGCGCCACCGGAACCTTCATTCCGGCTGCCACGTTGGGCGCGCCGCATACGATCTGCAAAGGTGCGCCATCGTTGACGTCGACACTGCAGAGACTCAGTTTATCGGCGTTGGGATGCTGCTCGCGAGCGAGCACCTTGCCGACGACCACGCCGTCGAACTCACCGGCGACCGGCGTTACAGAGTCGACTTCAAGACCGGCCATGCTCAACTGGTCCGCAAGCTCATCGGTCGCAACAGCGGGATCAACCCATTCGCGCAACCAGGCTTCACTGAATTTCATACGCTTGTACCTGCTCTCTCAAAACTGCCAATGACCCGGCCTCAACGACGCCGGAGACGAACACATCCACCCGCTTCCGGATCTACGCGAACTGCCGCAGAAACCTCAAATCATTCTCAAAAAATAGCCGTAAGTCATTGACTCCATAACGTAACATTGTCAGCCTCTCAACCCCCATACCAAATGCATATCCGGTGTATTTCTCGCTGTCGATGCCGACATGCCGGAACACCTCTGGATGCACCATGCCGCAACCCAGGACCTCCAGCCAGCCCGTCCTGCCGCAGACACGGCAACCTTCACCACTGCACATCACGCACTCGATATCTACCTCGGCCGAAGGCTCGGTGAAAGGGAAGTAGGAGGGTCGAAAGCGCAGCTTCAGATCACGTTCGAAGAAGTTCTGCAGAAAATCGTAGAGCACTCCCTTGAGATCGGCGAACGAGACATTCTCATCCACCAGCAGACCCTCCACCTGGTGGAACATCGGCGTGTGCGTCAGATCGGAATCACAGCGGTAGACACGGCCCGGCGCGATAATCTTCAGCGGCAACTCCGCCCTTTCCATCGCCCGGATCTGCACCGGCGAGGTGTGCGTGCGCAACAGCAGATGTTCATTGAAATAAAAGGTGTCATGCATCGCGCGCGCCGGGTGGTGCGCGGGAATGTTGAGCGCTTCGAAATTGTGGTAGTCATCCTCGATCTCCGGCCCCTCCTCGACCCGGAAACCGGCATTGGCGAAGAGCGTTTCGATCCGTTCCAGCGTGCGCGTCACCGGATGCACACCGCCACGGTTGAGGCCGCGTCCCGGCAAGGTCACATCGATACGCTCGGAGCGCAAGCGCTGCTCCAGCGCCTGCTGCTGCAACGAGGTCCGCCTGGCATCGAGCTCTGCCTGCAGTGCCTGTTTGGCGACATTGATCGCCTGTCCCGCAGCCGGTCGCTCCGCCTGAGGGAGGCGCCCCAACTGCTTGAGCTGCGCCGTCAAAAGCCCGCTCTTGCCCAGATATCGCACGCGGATCTCGTCCAGTTCAGCCAACGCCTGCGCATTATCGATGAGCCGTGTAGCATCGCTCACGAGTCGGCTCACCTCGGTGTCGTTTTCAGCACCCATGGTTATTCCTCAAAACAAAAAAAGGGGAAAGCCTGGAAGGCCTTCCCCTTTGGGTCTATTTCAATCCGCCGGCGCTTGGCCGGCGGAGGAAAGTTTAGCTCGGGAGGCTGGCCTTGGCTTGTTCCGCCAAGGCGCTAAACGCAGGCTTGTCGAAGATGGCCAGATCGGCCAGGACCTTGCGGTCCATCTCCACGCCAGCACGCTTCAGACCATTGATCATGCGGCTGTAGGAGAGGCCGTTCTCCCGTGCACCGGCATTGATGCGGGCAATCCAGAGCGCGCGGAACTGACGCTTCTTCTGCCGGCGGTCGCGATATGCGTACTGACCGGCCTTGATAACCGCCTGCTTGGCAACCCGGTAGACCTTGCTCCGGGCACCGAAATAACCTTTTGCTTCCTTCAGCACTTTTTTGTGTCTGGCGTGTGCTTGTACGCCACGTTTTACGCGGGGCATCTCTCAGTCTCCGGATTGGTTAAGCGTAAGGGATCATGCGACGCGCTGCTGCCACGTCCGCTTTGTGCAACTGCGCTGGAGAGCGCAACTGACGTTTACGCTTGGTACTCTTCTTCGTCAGGATATGACGACGGTGGGACTGTCCCCGCTTGACGCCGCCGCTTCCGGTCACTTTGAACCGTTTGGCCGCGCCGCGATTCGTTTTAATCTTCGGCATTTTAAAAACTCCGCAATTCAATAGTTTACAGTTAATGTTTCAAGGGGCGCAGCACCATCACCATCTGCCGGCCTTCCATCTGAGCCTGCTGCTCTACCTCGCCGTATTCGACCAGATCGGCCTCCACGCGCTGCAGCATCTCCAGACCGAGCTCCCTGTGTGCGTGCTCGCGACCTCGGAACCGCATGGTTACCTTGGTCTTATCCCCATCTTTCAGGAAACGTATCAGGTTGCGTAGTTTTACCTGATAATCCCCTATACCCGTCCCTGGGCGAAACTTGATCTCTTTGACCTGAACCTGTTTCTGCTTCTTCTTCGCCGCCTGCTTCTGCTTTTTGGCTTCGAAGACGAACTTGCCGTAATCCATGATGCGACAGACGGGTGGTTCAGCGTTGGGTACGATCTCCACCAGATCCAGCTTCACTTCGTCGGCAGCCTTCAGCGCCTCTTCAATCGGGACTATGCCCACCTGCTCCCCATCCTTGTCGATCAACCGAACCTGGGGCACGGCAATGTCATCATTGAGGCGGTTCTTTTTTGATGCAGCGATAACAGTTCTCCCAAAGAATTAAAGCTTGTCCCGCACAAAGCACCGCTCTCACAGCGCTTATGTCAGAACAAGCTCCTATTTTGAACGACGCGCAACCTGCTCCTTCAGCAGTTCGGCAAACGCCCCGACACTCATATTGCCGAGATCTTCACCGCTGCGAGTACGCACAGTCACCGTCCCGTTTTCCACTTCCCGATCGCCCAAAACCAGCAGATAGGGCACCCGGGCCAGCGTATGCTCGCGGATTTTAAAACCGATTTTCTGGTTTCTCAAGTCCAAATCGATCCTAAAACCCTGTTCCTGCAGGATTTGGGCGACTTTTTCACCGAATTCCGCCTGGCGGTCGGTGATATTGAGCACTACCGCCTGAACCGGCGCCAGCCAAAGAGGCAGGGCGCCCGCACTCTCCTCGATCAAAATGCCGATGAAGCGTTCCAGTGAACCGAGGATCGCCCGGTGCAGCATCACCGGAACCTGACGGCTGTTGTCCTGCGCGATATAGCCGGCATCGAGACGAGCCGGCATCGAGAAGTCGACCTGCATCGTGCCGCACTGCCAGACCCGGCCGAGGCAGTCGCGCAGCGAAAAGTCTATCTTCGGGCCATAGAAGGCACCCTCCCCCGGCTGCAGTCTCCATTCGAGTCCCTTGGCATTGAGCGCATCCTCCAGCGCCTTCTCCGCCTTGTCCCACACCTCATCGGCGCCGACCCTTTTTTCCGGCCGCGTCGAGAGCGCGATCTCGATCTCGGTGAAGCCGAAATCGGCGTAGATCTCGAACAGCAGGTCGACGAAAGCCGACACTTCATCCTGAATCTGATCCTCGGTGCAGAAGATGTGCGCGTCGTCCTGGACGAAGTTACGCACCCGCATCAATCCGTGCAGCGTACCGCTGGCCTCGTTGCGATGGCAGGAGCCGAATTCGGAGAGCCGTAACGGCAGGTCGCGGTAGCTCTTGATGCCCTGGTTGAAGACCTGTACGTGGCAGGGGCAGTTCATCGGTTTGATGGCATAGTCACGATCTTCCGAGCGGGTGGTGAACATGTCCTCCCGATACTTGCCCCAATGGCCCGACTTCTCCCACAAGGAGCGGTCGACGATCTGCGGCGTGCGGATCTCCTGGTAACCCGCCGCGGAGATCTTCTCGCGCACGTACTGCTCGACCGCGCGGTAGATCGCCCACCCTTTCGGGTGCCAGAAGACCATGCCCGGTGCCTCTTCCTGGGTATGGAACAGATCCAGCGCCTTGCCGAGTTTGCGATGGTCGCGTTTCTCCGCCTCCTCCAGCCGGTGCAGATACTGCTTCAGCTCCTTCTTGTTGCGCCAGGCGGTTCCGTAGATGCGTTGCAGCATCTCGTTGTCGGAATTTCCGCGCCAGTACGCGCCGGCCACCTTCATCAGCTTGAACCAGCCCAGTTTTCCGGTCGATGGGACGTGCGGTCCGCGGCATAGATCGGTAAATGTTCCCTGGCTGTAGAGCGACAGCTCTTCGTTGGCCGGGATCGATTCGATGATCTCGGCCTTGTAGTGCTCGCCCAGATCGCGGAAAAAGGTGACTGCATCGTCGCGCGACATCACCAGCCGGGTGACGGTGTTGTCCGCTTTGGCCAGCTGTTTCATCCGCTCCTCGATCTTCTTCAGATCATCCTGGGTGAAGGAGCGCTCGAAGGAGAAATCGTAGTAGAAACCGTTTTCGATGGTCGGACCGATGGTCACCTGCGCCGCCGGGAAAAGTTCTTTGACCGCCTGCGCCAGCAGATGCGCGGTCGAGTGGCGGATGATCTCCAGCGCCTCTTCGTCGCGCTCGGTGACGATCGCCAGTTCGGCATCATCCCGGATCGGCCGTGAAAGATCGACCAGCTTGCCGTCGACGCGGCCGGCAAGCGCGGCTTTGGCGAGACCGGGACCGATCGACATGGCGACATCGCGTACGGTAACCGGATGTTCGAAGGATTTGCTGGAACCATCGGGAAGGGTAATGACAGGCATGGTTACTGCTCTCTCTCAGTGGTGGCCGATACGAGGGGCCACATGAATAAAAAACCAGACCGCAAGGGTCTGGTGGGGAGATCGTTCGGCACCGCTTGGCGCCGGTTGCTGACGCGGAAGCACATCCCGCGACGCAGAAAGTCTCTATTCTAAATGTTACGCCTCGAAAAACAAGGTCAATTACCCGCGGTAAGATCCAGTTTCGACTCGACTTTATCCGCTGTCTGCACGGCGCCGGGGGCAATTTCCACGGCAACCGGCTGCTGCAGCTGCAGGCGCTTGCCCGCCAGTTTCCCCTGGCCCCCGAGGTAAGCGGAAATGCGCTCGCCGCGATCCCGTCCCAGCGCTAAAAGCGCACCCTTCGCCAGTGGCTGCTGCCGCTTCAGCCGGGCGTAGAGTTGTCGATGCAGATCAGCGCCGACCGCTGCGGGTTTGGCTGCCGAAGCGGCGCCGGATGTAGGTTTCTGCTGCACCGGCTGCTTCAACTTGGCCAACTCCCCGGCCGAAAACCGCTCCACGAACAGCGCCTCCACCACCTGACCGGTCTTGGCATCGGTGAGACTGACGGGGTCAGGCGCCTGTCCCGGCTTGGGCTTGCGACCCAGTCGCTTGTTGACCTCGCTCCGCAAGGCGACTTCGCGCAGCGCCTCCGCGTCAAGCTTCTCGTGGTAGCGGGCCTGGATCGTCAGCTGCAGCGCCGGCCGTTCCGCCAGCGCCCTGGCCACCGCCAGCAGCTTCTCCTGCTGCGGTGGAGGCAACTCCGCGGAGCCCGGTTCGAAGGCGATCGCATCCAGATCCCCGCCCTCGACGCCGAGCAGTGCACCCAGTATCTTGAACGGCGCTGTGACGATCTTGGTCAGCAGATTGCCGATCGCCTTGAACACCAGGTGCCCGTAACTGAAATCGGGATCGTCCAGGTCGCCGCTGATCGGCAACCCAAGATCGATCACCCCGCGGCTGTCCTCCATCAGCGCGATGGCCAGTTCCAGCGGGGCGTCGATCGCATCCGGGCTCTCTACCTTCTCGCCCAGCTTGAGCTTCTCCAACACGATCTGGTTGTCACCCTTCAACTGACGACCCTCGATATGGTACTTGAGATCGAGCGAGAGCTTGCCGGAGTCGATTTTGTAGCCGGCGAATTTGGCGCTGTAAGGGGTGAGGCTGGGAACGTCCAGGTTGCTGAAAGCCACGCCCATATCGGTGAACAACAACGGGTCGAAGGGTGAGATCTCCCCCTTTATCGTCGCCGCGCCGAACTCGTCCACGTGCCCTTTGAGGTCGCTGTTCGCTCGGGCACCCGGCTGCGAGGCGATGCCGACGATCGCCCCTTCGAGCTGGTGAATCTTGGTTTCGAAGGGCAGCGGCAGGCTCAGATCGGAGAAATCGAGCTTGCCACCGGCGACCTCTACCCGGCCGATGGCGACGGGGAAAGCGCTCTCCGTTCCGCTGTCCGCCTCTGCCGGGCCGCTTCCGGCTGCGGGCTGCGGGTGCAGTAGCTGCTGCCAGTTGGTCGTGAAGTCGGCATTGACCACGAATTTTCCCTGCGGCGCGTCGAGCCTCAGCTCCTCGATCTGCAAGCGGTTGGGGTTCAGCCCGAAATCGACCCCGACCGCCTCCATCGCCTGCCAGCCCAGCAGCGGCTCGCCGGAGGCGTGCTCGCTGATCAGCAGCTTGTCGATGCGCGCGCTGCCGCTGTAACCGAGGGCATCGCGCCCCGCGCTGCCGTAGCTCAACCGCCCCTCGGTGGAGAAGCTGCCATCGTCGAGCTGCAGCCGCACAAAGGGCTTCAAGTAGTTGCGCGCCGGCAGCAACGAAATCGCCTGCAAGTCGAGATCTAGCTCCGCCGCCGGGCCGGCCGGGTTCACGCTGCCGCGTGCCGCCAGACGCCCTCCCTGTTTGATCGCCGTCGACAACTCTATGCCTATCGGTCCCTGCATACGGCTGTCGATATCGCGCAGCCTCAGCTGCAGATCGGCAAGGTCGAGCGCGGCAGCCGGCTCGACCCCCCCGTCCCGCAACGCCAGCGCAAAACCGGAGAGATCCAGCGCGGCAAGCTTCACCCTCCAGTCGGGTGCCTTCGATGGCGCCGGTTCGACCTTTGCCGCCGCAGAACTGGCGGCGGGCTGCCAGACCCGCTCCCACTCCAGGCGGCCATCCTGCCGACGAATCACGCGGCTATGGCCGCCACTCAGGTGCAGCATGGCGAACTCCGCGCTCTGTCGGCTCAGGTCGATATGTCCATCACGCAGCCTCAGCTGCTCCAACGCCAGCAGTGGCTCCTGCTCGCCGGCGCGCGTCAGTGAGAGCCGATCGAGCCCCAGCGCGACCGACGCCAGTGCCGCATTGAGCTCGCCGCCGGTCTGGCTGACGTCGGCTGCCAGCGCGAGCTCGGCGGCGCCGACTCTGAGCGCCAGCGGACGGGCCAGATCCCGGTCGGCGTAATCGAGCACGAAGCGCCCCAGCTTCAAACGCTGCAATGCGACCCGCCACTGCCCATCTCCGGAAGCGGCTTCCGACTGCGCAGGAGAAGGCGACGGAGCGCCACCGCTATCCGCCCCCTTGCTCGGCGTCGCTGTCGGCGCCGGCACGTCGCCGGTTTTGACAATGCGCTGCCAATCCACGCGCCCCCCCTGACGCTCCGCGCTCAACGACCCGCCGTCGATCTCCAACGAAGGTATCTCCAGCAGGTTTGAGTTGAGATCGAAACCGGCATCGGCCAGCTGCAGCCGTTCGAGCATCAGCAGCGGCCGCATCGAGCCCGGGCGTTGCAGCCGCAGCTGGGCAAGTTGCAGCGCCAGCTTGTCCAGTATGAGTGAGGGGGTTGCGCTGTCCTGAGCGAAGCGAAAGTCGCCGGAGAGCGTCAGCTCGCCCCGCGGCGGGTCGAGATCCAGCGCGTGGTTCACGAAATCCCAGAACTGCTGCAACACCAGAGAGTCGAGCGAGAAGCGCCCCTCCGCGGTGAGCGGTTGCAGGGCCAGCCTGCCCGACGCGGCGATATCGCCCCCACCCGCCAACTCGCCATCGAAGCTGTATGCGGCCTCGCTGCGGGGCAGCGTGGAGAGGTCGCGCAGCTCTGCTTTCAACGCCAGCAGATTGGCGACGCCGCGACCCTCGTCGGAGACCTTCAGCGCGCCGTTGGCAAGTGTGAAGCGCTTCAGCAGAAACGGCGGCGGTGCTGCTGCCGGGGCAGCCTCGTTTGCACCATCTGTGGATGTCGCTGCCGTCGCGTCCTGCGCCAGTCGGGCAAGATTCAACTCCCCGGCGGCATCGCGCCGCAGATGAATCCAGGGCGCCTGCAGCTGCACGTGCTCGATCTCGATTCTGCGTTCCGTCAACGCACGCAGATTGGGCTCGACCGCCAGCGACTGCAACGAGAGCAGCAACCCGCCATCGGCCTCCCGCAGCTCCACACCGTTGATCGCCGAACGCAGCGTAAAGGGGTTGATGGCGATGCTTTGCAGACGCAGCTCGCGCTGCAGGTTCTGCTGCACGAAATCCTGCAGGTACGCCTTTCCCAGCCGCGGGACCAACCAGCCGACGGCGATGACATAGAGCGCCGACAGCGCCAGCGCAACCGTCAGCAGGATTTTAAGCCATCTGCCGCGCTGCTTGCCGCCAGTCTTATCTGTTTTGCTGTTCATCAAGACCCTGCGAATTGATAGAGGAAGCCACGCCGGCGGATGCTACGCCTTGCTAACCCATACCGAGCTGTCGTGGAACACCGCGCCGCCCGCCGGCGCTGCCGCGTCGGCGCCCACCAGCGTATTGACGCCCCAGCCATCGGCAAATGCGCTGCCCGGCCAGATCCCCTCGACAGCCACCACTCCGGGCGGCAGGTCAGCGCAATGTTTCGCCGCCAGTCGTATCTCTCCTCGGCGGCTGCCGACACGGACCAGGTCGCCATTGTCAATCGCCAGCGTCGTTGCGTCGTGCGGATTGAGCAGCAGTGCCGGGGCGTTTTCGCGCCGTAGCGAGCCCGGGGTCTCGCTGAAACTGGTATTTAGGAAACTCTGCGCCGGCGGCGTGATCAGACGCAGCGGGTACTCTTCGTCGGCCGCCTCGATCACCGCCCAGTGGTCGGGAAATCGCGGCATAGAGGTGCCAGAGGCACCCAACGCCTGCCAATCCGGCGCGAAGCGGAAGCGACCGTCTGGCCAGTTGAAGCCGGAGATGAAGTGGGCCTCGTCGAACGGCTTGCTGCAGTCGAGCCAACGGGAACGGGTCATCTCATCCAGATCCGGGTAGCCGGAAGCGGTCAACGTACGGTCTACGATAGACGCCGCATCCAGCTCGAATCCCGGATGCGATGCGCCCAGGCGCCGCGCCAGATCACAAATGAGCTCATGATTGGAGCGGCACTCACCCGGCGCTTCGATCACCGGTCGCGCAACCTGCAGATACGCCTGGCCATAGGTCTGGTAGAGATCGGTGGTCTCCACCATCATCGTCGCCGGGAGCACGATGTCCGCCATGCGTGCGGTTTCGGTCATGAACTGCTCGTGCACGCAGACGAACAGATCCTCGCGCGCGAAGCCGCGCCGTACCTGACTGAGATCGGGCGCGACCGCCAGAGGGTTGCTGTTCTGGATCAGCATGCCCATCACCGGCGGCCCGCCTTTGAGATCCTCGGGATTGCCGTTGAGCACCGCGCCGATGCGCGACATGTCGAGCGAACGCACCTCGGGCCGCGCCAGCTCGAGGCCTTCGATGAGGCCCTTGTCCAGCTTGAAAATGCCGCTGTTGCCGAGCATCGCACCGCCGCCGCGCACCCGCCAGGCGCCGGTGACTACCGGCAGGCAGCTGACCGCATGAACGTTGTGCGCACCGTTGCGGCTGCGCGAGAAGCCCAACCCCAGGCGGATATAGCTGCGTCTGGTCGCGCCGTAGAGCCGTGCAAAGGCTTCGATCTGCGCCGCCGGCACGCCCGTGATCGTCTCGGCCCAAGCGGGCGTCCGCGACTGGAGATGCGCCTCGAACTCACGTGGATGATCGCTGTACTCCTGCAGGTAGTCACGGTCTGCCATCCCCAGCGCGAAAAGCTGCTGCATCACCGCGCAGGCAAGCGCGCCGTCGGTGCCGGGCAGGGGCTGCAGGTGCAGATCGGCGCGTTTGGCGGTGACGGTCCTGATCGGATCGACTACCACCAGTTTCGCGCCGCGGCGCTTTCTCGCCTGGCTGACCAGCGTCATCAGGTTGACCTGGGTCGCAACCGCGTTGCAGCCCCAAATGACGATCAGATCACTGTCGACGATCTCGCGCGGATCGGCGCCCCAGTCGGCACCGGTGCCGGCGCTCCAGCCGGTGTACCCGGTCGCCACACAGATGGTCTTCTGCTGGCCGGAGTAACCCATGACATGGCGCAGGCGATTGATGCCGTCACGCTGCAACTGCCCCATGGTGCCGCCATAGTAGTAGGGCCAGATCGCTTCGCCACCGTAGTCACGTGCGATCTCGGCGAATCGTCCGGCCAGGATATCCAGCGCCTGGTCCCAGCCGATCGGTTCGAAATCGCCGCCCCCCTTCGCCCCTCGCCGCCGCAGTGGTTGCAGCAAGCGCTCTGCGTGGTGCACCCGTTCGGCGTAACGGGCCACCTTGGCGCAGATGACCCCCTGGGTGTAGTCGTTATCCGCTGCGCCATGGACCCGGCCGATGGTATGGCTGTCTATGCGCTCGACATCGAGGGCACAGGCAGACGGACAGTCGTGGGGACAGACGCTGGGGAGGCGCTCAGGGGCGGACATGGATCACCTCCGGTTGGCTGAAATCGAACTCAATCGATGCGCACGAGAAAGTAGCGGGGCTCGAACTGCAGGTTCAGCTCGACGCTGCCGGTATAGGCGCGGGTCTCGTTCGGCTGCAGGTTTTCGCTTTCGACCTTGGAGGTCGCGTGGCGCTTGTTCAATCTGGTCACACCCACCTGGATACCGCGCGCATCGAACAGAAAAACGGCCACCTTGGGCTGCACGATGTTGAGGCTGTCATTATGCAGCACGACACGATACTCGTAGTTGCTGCTGTAGCGGGTGCCCGTCAGCGTGAAGGCGATGTTGCGCAGATAGCTCTCCCTGATATCGATCGTCTCGTCGAAGTTGAGCGGATGAAGCCCGGGAATCAGTCCTTTGACCAGCGCTTCGCGCTCGCTGCGGAGCTGATCCAGTTCGACGTTGTTCTGCTTGCGCTGATCCAGTTCGTCACGGCTGCTGACACGGTAATCGTGATACTCGTCACTGACCGAGGAGAGTCTGATCGCCGTGAAGAGCCACCCCAGCAGCGCGATGAAAAGTGCCAGCGAGAGGCCCAGGATAATCAGCTTCTGCTTGAGAATCTTGCGCGCCGAACGGCTGTGACGGCTGCGCCCCGAAGAACCGTGGGAGCTTTGCTGCCTGGAATCCTGCACGTTGGCGGTTGCGGTGCGTTGTGGGTCGCCTGTCGTCCCTTCCATGTTGTCCGGTTAGATTGTCGCGTTGTTATTGGCTCCAATACTAACCGCAACGGGGGCTTTGTCCAACGCCCGACCGGCCCGCCCTCTCTCCCCGCCGGCAAAGGGCGGGCCGGACCTCAGGCGGCCTGCTCCACCGGTTGTGGCCGCAGCAAGAGGTAGTCGAACGCTGCAAGTGCCGCCTTGGCACCCTCACCCATCGCCACGACAATCTGCTTGTACGGCACCGTGGTGACGTCGCCGCAAGCGAATATTCCAGCTTCCGAGGTTCGTCCACGTTCGTCGATCACCACTTCGCCATGGGCCGTGAGTTCCACCAGATCGCGCAGGAAATCGCTGTTGGGCACAAGGCCGATCTGCACGAACACCCCGGAGAGCGCCAGTTGCTGGACCGCCCCGGTCGCGCGCGACTGATACTCGATCGAGCTGACCTTACCCTCCGTAGCGATGATCCGACGGGTCGCGGCGTTGGTCACGACGCGTATGTTGGCGACGCTCCGCAGCTTGTCGAGCAGCACCTGGTCGGCCTTCAGCTCAGGCAGGTACTCGATTACGGTCACCGAGCGGACGATACCCGCCAGATCCAGCGCCGCTTCGATGCCCGAGTTGCCACCGCCGATGACCGCCACATCGCGACCCTTGAAAAACGGGCCGTCGCAGTGCGGGCAGTAGGCGACACCATTGCCGATGTTCTCACGCTCGCCCGGCACCCCCAGCTCGCGCCATTTGGCGCCGCTGGCGACGATCAGCGCACGGGTTTCGATCACCTCGCCCGATGACAGGTGTACCCGTTTCACCTCGCCGGATTCGACGCGTTCGACACGGAAATGCTCGCGCAGGCTGACCTCGTGCTCCAGCAGGTGCGTCTGCAGTGCCTGCGCCAGCTCCGGTCCGGTGGTACTCGGCACCGAGATCAGATTCTCGATCGCCATCGTATCCTTGACCTGACCTCCTAGCCGGTCCGCAATCACCGTCACACTGAGCCCCTTGCGCGCCGCGTAGATCGCCGCCGACACGCCCGCAGGGCCGCCGCCGATCACGGTGACATCCTGCTGCGGCAGAGACTCGGCCGAGCGCGCTTCGCGCAGGTCGGGGTAGCGCTCGAGCAGCTTCTGCAACAGCCGGGCGGTATCCACCTTGCCGTTGGCGAAGACCTCACCGTTGAGGTAGACCGCCGGTACCCCCTGAATCCCCTTGGTTTCGACCAGCTCGGGGAAGAGGCCGCCGTCGATCATCTCACTGCTGATGTTGCCATTGAGCAGCGCGAACTGGTTGAGCGCCTGCACCACGTCCGGGCAGTTGTGGCAGCTGAGGCCGACGTAGACCTCGAAATCGAGCGGCCGGCGGGCTGCCCCGACCACCCCCTTCACCTGTTCGTCCATCTTCGATGGCGTACCCGACGCATGCAGCACCGCCAGTACCAGCGAGTTGAACTCGTGCCCGGCGGGTATGCCGGAGAAGAGGATTCCGCTGGGCCTGCCGTCGACTTCGAGCATGAAGCTGATCGGGCTGCGCAGCTGCTGAGGTTGGTCGCGTTCGACCACGCTCAAGCGGGGAGAAACCTTGGCGAACTCGTTTAGAAACTGCAGCAGCTCAGTGCGTTTTTCGTGTTCGCCGATCTGCACGACGAAGGCCACGTCATTCTGCATATTGGCGGTGTAGCCCATCAGGGCCTCTTTTATCTCTTTGGTTAACATGCTTATCGACTCCGGTTGTCGCGGGTGGACGGGGTAGCCGCCCACCCGCATGTTCAGCTCACGTCACGTTCAGATCTTGCCGACCAGATCCAGGCTGGGCTTCAAAGTGGCCTGTCCCGCCTCCCAGGCCGCCGGACAGACCTCACCGTCGTGCTCGGCGACGTACTGCGCCGCCTTCACCTTGCGCAGCATGTCTTTGGCCGAGCGGCCAATACCCAGATCGTGAATCTCCGCCACCTTGACGACTCCTTCCGGGTTTGCCAGGAAGGTGCCGCGCAGCGCCACCGCCTCCTCTTCGATCATCACGTCGAAGCCGCGGGTGATCGCGCCTGTGGGATCGCCGATCATCGGGAACTCGATCTTGCCGATCGCCTCGCTGGCGTCATGCCACGCCTTGTGGACGTAGTGGGTATCCGTCGATACCGAGTAGACCTCGACGCCCAGCGCCTGCAACTCCCGGTACTGGTTGGCCATATCCTCGAGCTCGGTCGGGCAGACGAAGGTGAAGTCTGCCGGGTAGAAGATGAAGATCGACCACTTGCCCAGTACGTCGGCGGTGGTGATGGTTTTGAACTCGCCGTTGTGGAAGGCTTCGGCTTTGAATTCGGGTATGGTTTTGTTGATCATGGCCATGGTTGGCTCCTCTTAAATTCGTTGAATCTCAGTCTGAAAGTTTTCTGGTCGGACCCCGCCGAACCATGGAAGAGAGCTTATCGAGCTTGCTTATCTCATTAAATCGAATTAAATTGATTTTTATGTTCGATTATTTTGATCATTGATGATGATTTCGCTGAAACAGATCCGCTATATTCTGGCGGTCGAAAGAACATTGAATTTCAAGCGGGCGGCAGAGCGCTGTGCGATCTCGCAGTCGGCGCTCAGCAGCGCAGTGGCAGAGATGGAGCGACAGCTGGGTTTTCAGATATTCGAACGCGACAACAAGAAGGTGCTGCTCACCGCACTGGGGAGGCGCTGTCTGGATCAGGCGCGCGAGATCAAACTCCGGGTCGACGATCTCGAAGCGCTCGGTGCATCACTGAAGCGGCCGCTGAGCCACCCGATGTCGCTCGGGGTGATTCCGACCATCGGTCCCTATCTGCTGCCGAGGGTGCTTCCCGAGGTACGCCGCCGCTATCCGCAGTTCAAACTGCGCATCTACGAAGAGCAGTCGCGCCAGCTGGTCGAGATGGTCAGGCAGGGCGACCTGGATACGGCTATTCTCGCGCTACCCTACGCCACCGATGGGTTGCTGGCTTTCGAGTTCTGGCAGGAGAATTTTCACTGGATCTGTCACCGCGACGACAGCTGGATCCCTCCTGAAAAGATCACCCAGGAGGCGCTCAAGGCGTCGCGCCTGATGCTGTTGAGCGACGGCCACTGTCTGAAAGACCATGCGCTGGCTGCCTGTCGGCTTCGCTCCGGCGGAACCGACGACTCTCTCGCCTCCACCAGCCTCAATACGCTCATACAGATGGTTGCCGGCAGAATGGGCACGACGCTGGTGCCGGAGATGGCGCTGCCGCAACTGCTGGGGAGCAACCGGGAGCTGAAGTCCATCCCGCTCGAGGAGCCGGGACCCCATCGGCGCATAGCCTTCATCACCCGCCCGAACTACACCAATCTGCCGCAGGTGGAGCTGTTGATGGAGCTGTTTGCCGGGCAGTTGCACGCCCGGGTGACGATGCAACAGGAGCCCGAAGCCGTGTCACCCTGGGAAATGACACTTTCATGAAAGCGCGGTTGCGGAAACAGTAACGTATACTGGGCGCGATACGCGCATGCGCAAACAGGATAAGACCCGCTTCCACGTTCCGTTTCAGAGTATGAACCGCTTGCTCCAGTTGCTTTTAACCATGGCTTTGCTTGCCGGCGTGTCGCTGCCGGTGCCGGCGGTGCAGGAGAGCCAGCCCTCCCCCCTGGAGCTGACGCAGCAGGAGCAACAATGGCTGCGTGATCACCCCGTTATTCGCCACGCGACGGAGAGTAACTGGCCTCCCTATGAGTTCATCGACCAATACGGCAGACTGCAGGGACTGAGCGCCGATATTCTGAAACTGGTCGAACAGCGGCTGGGGATAGAGTTCCGCCTGCTCCCTAACAGCAGCTGGGTAGAGACGCTGGAGCGCACGCGCAGGCGCGAGATCGACCTGCTTTCCAGCATCGTACAGACCCCGGAGCGCGAGAAATTCCTGCTCTTCAGCGACCCCTACGTCTCCCCCGCGATCGTCGTATTCACCCGCCAGGAGAGCGATCCGATCAACAGCATGCAGGATCTGAACCGGCGAACCGTGGTGATAGAGAACCAGTACAGTCTGCACGAGCAGCTCGCAAGGGGGTTTTCGCAGATCAGGCTGCTGCCGGTTGAGACTACCGCGGATGCGCTTAAAGCGCTCTCCAGTGGCCGCGCCGACGCCTATATCGGTAATGAGGGTTCCACCAAATGGATCGCCGAGCAGAACGCGCTGACCAATCTGAGGGCGGCGTATACGCCGGCGGAGTTTGGGGATAACAGTCTGCGTCTGGCGGTGCGCAGCGATTGGCCGATACTGGGCAGCATCATAAACAAGGCGCTGGCATCCATTCCCGATCCGAAGATACTCGAGATCCGGCGCAGATGGCTGGGCGCCGGCGCCGGTGCCGTGCGAGTCGAAATGACCGCCGAAGAACGGTCGTGGCTTGCGGAGCACAGCCCGATCCGCTTCGCCGGAGATCCCAACTGGCTGCCTTACGAGGCATTGGACCCGCAGGGAAATTATATCGGCATCGCTGCCGAGCATCTGAAACTGGTGCAGGAGAAACTGGGGATGAGGTTCGAATTCGTCCCTACCGAGACCTGGAGCGAGTCGGTCGCCAAAGCGATCGGTGGAGAAATCGATGTTATCTCCGAGACCGACACTTCGGAACTCACGGAGTTCTTCAGCTTCACCAAGCCCTACCTCTCCAGCCCTGTCGTCATCGTCATGAAGGAGGAGACCGGGTATATCGAGAACATCAGCCAGATCGCCGACCGACGCATTGCCGTCATCAGGCAATATGGCTATCTCCCACAGATTCGCGAGAAGTATCCGCGGCTCGATTATCAGAGCGTCGATTCGATCCAGGATGGCTTGGCAGCGGTCTCCACCGGCAAAGTCGATGCGCTCCTGGCCACCCTGGCGCAGGCCAGTTACCACATAGGAGAACTCGGCATCAACAACGTGCGCATCGTCGGCAAGACCGAGTTCGACACCCGGCTCGGTCTCGGCGTGCGTAAATCGCTCGCGCCGCTGGTTCCTCTGCTGAACCGGGCGATGGACTCGATCGACAAGGGCAGAAAGCAACAGATTCTGGATACCTGGGGGCGGCAGAGATTCGCCGTCCAGACCGACTATCGCCGCCTCGCCATCGTCGCGGTTTTCGCCATCTCGATGCTGGCGGTGATTCTGCTCTGGGCCTACTCGATTCGCCGCCAGAAAGAGCGTTTGCGCATCAGCGAGGAGCGATTCCAGCTCGCGCTTGACGCGGCCTCGGTCGGTCTGTGGGACTGGAACGCGGTCACCGACCGGGTCTTCTACAGCCCACTGTGGATGTCGATGCTGGGATATGGTCCGAATGAGCTTCCGCATACCTTCGAGACGTTCCACGATCTGCTGCATCCGGACGACAGGGAGGCCACACTCGCAAACAATCAGCAGATGCTGAAGGATCCAGATACCAAGTATGAACAGGAGTTCAGACTGCGCTGCAAGGACGGCAGCTATCGCTGGATTCTGTCGCGGGGCCATGTATTCAGCAGGGACAGCGAAGGCAATGCGGTGCGGGCACTGGGCATTCACAGCGATATCACGCAGCGCAAGCAGGCAGAGATCGATATCCGACGCCTGAACCAGAGCCTGATGGCGGCAAACGAGCGCTTCTCCTTGGCTGCCAAGGCGATCACGCTCGGAGTATGGGAGCGTGCCGCCGATGGCTCCAACTATCTGCTGTTCGACGACCGGATGTTCGAGATCTACGGTCTCGAGCGGTGTGACCGGATCCCGGTGCGAAGGTGGCTGAAGCTGGTTCACCCCGAGGATCGCGAGCGCGTTACCGCGAGTATCCGCAAAGCATTGACAGACGGCGGCGATGCCTACGCCGACTTTCGCGCCTATCACTCCGATGGCACACTGCGTTACATCTACGCTGCGGTTACCGCCATCAAGAGCAGCTCTGGGGATGCCGACCAGCTGTTCGGGGTGAACTGGGACATAACCGACCGCAAAGAGGCGGAGAAGCAGTTCGAACGGGTGTTGAATGCCCTGCCGGTCTCGGTCGCCATCAGTGACCCGGCGGGCGGGATTCTGCTCGCCAATCCGGAGGCGGAAAACGTGTTCGGTGGCGGCCGCTCTCTGGTCGGCCGGCAGACCGGCGACTACTATGCCGACCCCGATCAGCGCCTGGCGGTGCAGGCGCGACTACGCCAGGACGGTCAGGTGCTCGGCATGGAGATCCGCTATCGGACGGATGCCGGAGACAGGATCGACGGACTGTTGTCGGCGATACCCATCGTCTTCGATTCGCAGCCTGCCCTGCTCGGCGTGGTCGTGAACATCAGCGAACGACGCAGGATGGAGAGAGCCCTGGCGCAGGCCAAGGAGCAGGCCGAGGAGGCCAATCGTTTCAAGGGGCGGTTCCTGGCCAACATGAGCCATGAGATCCGCACCCCGATGAATGCGATCGTAGGACTGGGACACCTGCTCAACCGCACCACGCTGACACCGAAACAGCAGGACTACCTCGGCAAGATCCAGATCTCGGCCCGCTCGCTGCTCAACATCATCGACGACATTCTGGACTTCTCGAAAATTGAGGCCGGTCAGCTGCGGATCGAAGAGATCGATTTCGAACTCAACGACGTGCTCGACAACATCGCCACACTGGCAAGCACCCAGCTTGCGGAGAAACCGGTCGAGTTTCTTTATGACATAGAACCCGCGGTCCCCTCCAGACTGCGCGGCGACCCGCATCGGCTCACCCAGATCCTGACCAACCTGGTGGGCAACGCCACCAAATTCACCAGCGATGGTGGCATTGTGGTACGCATCCGCTCGGTACGGAGCAAAGATCCGACGCGGATCCGATTCACGGTGGTGGACACCGGCATAGGTATCGCGCCCGACCAGCTGGATCATCTCTTCGCCCCGTTCATCCAGGCCGACGGCTCGACCACACGCGAATACGGCGGCACCGGTCTGGGGCTATCGATCTGCCGCCAGCTGTCGCAGCTGATGGGGGGAACGCTTGAGGCGCACAGCCGACCCGGCGAAGGCAGCAGGTTCGAGCTCGAGATACCGTTCGGAGTGGCCTCCAGCGAGTCGAGAGTGCGCCCGGCCTCGCATATCGAAGGGCTCCGGGTGCTGCTGGTCGACGACAATTCGATTGCGCGCCAGGTTCTCGCCGACTTGCTGCTCTCGCTGTCGTTCCGTGTGGATGTGGCGACCGGCGGCACACCGGCGCTGGAGAAGCTGAAGGATCAGACCAGGGTCTACGACCTGGTGCTGCTCGACTGGCGCATGCCGGAGATGGACGGCTTCGAGACCGCACGCAGGATAGAGGCTGCCGAACTGGCGCATCGGCCACGTATCATCATGATGACCGCATACGGTCGTGAAGCCGTCGAGCAGGCGCTCGATCTCTCCGGAATCGACGGCTTCCTGATAAAACCGATCACGCCTTCGCACTTGGTGGACAGCATCAACCAGGCGATTCAACAGACAAATCCGGAGCCGGTCGATGGCCGCCTGGAATCGCACACTGGGCATGAGTTGCCGGGCGATCTGCGCGGTGAGGTGTTGCTGGTCGAGGACAATCTGATCAACCAGCAGGTTGCACGGGAACTTCTCGAGCAGATGGGGGTTGACGTCTGCGTCTGCGAAAACGGCCGACAGGCACTGGCACGGATTCGGGCAAGACGCCCGGATCTGGTGCTGATGGATATTCAGATGCCCGACATGGACGGCTACGAAACCACTGCCGAGATCCGCAAAATGGCGGGCATGGGCGCGCTGCCGATCGTGGCCATGACCGCGAACGCGATGGCCGGCGATGCGGAGCGTTCGCTCGAAGCCGGCATGAACGGGCATATCGCCAAACCCGTCGACCCCGAGGTTCTGCACGCGACACTTGCCGCCTGGCTTGGACCCGATGACCAGGCTGCGGATGACGCCCCCTCCGCGTCCGATCGAGCCCCCCCCTCGGCGGAGCATGGTGGACAACGCACTCCCTCCCCAATCGCAGCCGGCCCTTCCGCTGCGATTGGCGCTAGCGGATACCGGCACAAAGCAGGCATAGATTTCGCCATCGGTGAGATGCGGGTGGGGGGTAATCGCGAACTGTTTGGCCGCTTGCTGAGGGATTTCGCGGTGCAGTACCGTGACGCGGCTCAACGGCTCGAGCTGCTCTGCCAGGATGGCGATCAAGCGGCTGCCGAACGATTGCTGCATTCTCTCAAGGGTGTCGCCGGCAATATCGGCGCTACCGCGCTGCAGGAGTCAGCAGCAGAACTCGACCGTAAAGCACGACTGGGTGACCTGGAGGCGGTTGGATTCGGATTGGCCAAATTCAAACCGGCGCTCGAGCTGGCACTGGCTGACGTACAGCGCTTCGTCGCCTCGTGCCCAACCGACAGTGCAGCGCAGAGCGCGGTGGTGCCATTGCCGGAGAGCGAAACCGAGATGCGTATCGCGGCACTGACAAGCCTGCTGGAAGTGGGTGATGCCGAGGCGATAGAGCTTGTGTCGGCGCTCGCCACCAATCTGATGAGCGACACTAGAGCGCCGCTGCTGACAGAACTCGAGCGCCGGGTCCGAAACTACGATTTCGAGGCCGCCCGGGAGACATTGGCCCAGCTGCGCAGCAGGCTCGAAGCGGGCAGCGACGACAGCCCTACCGCCGGCTGATCTGCAGGAGCGCCGCCATGAAGGATAAGCCGAAAATTCTGATCATCGATGACGAGAACCTCTATCTCGATGTCCTCATCGCGATCCTTCACCCGGAGTATCGAATACTCGTCGCCAAGAGCGGCGAAGCGGGACTTGCCAGGCTGCGAGGCGACAATCCAGCGGACCTGGTGCTGCTCGATGTGATGATGCCGGGTATCGATGGCTACGAGACCTGCCGGCGAATCAAAGCGGACCCTGCGATTCAGCAGATTCCGGTCATCTTTCTGACCTCGCGCGACGATATCGAGGGAGAGACCTTCGGTCTAAGTCTGGGAGCCGTCGACTACATCGCCAAACCGATCAGCCCGCCGATCGTCAAGGCGCGCATCCATACCCATCTGGAGCTGCGCAGCGCACAGCGTGCGCTGCAACGTCAGAATCTCCACCTGGAGGAGCGTGTCAGGGAGCGTACCGACAGCCTGCGCCGTCTCAGCGCGGAACTGGTGCTGGCCGAGGAGCGTGAACGACGCAGAATCGCCCAGGAGCTGCACGACGGACCCGCGCAGCGGTTGGTGCTGTCGAAGATGAATCTCGGACGACTGCGCTCCGGCATAGCCGACACCGACAAACAGACACTGGATGACGCCTGGTCGGCGATCGATACCACTTTGAAAGAGCTGCGCACATTGATGGTTCAGCTCAGCCCTCCGGCACTCTATGAGCTTGGACTCGGTCCCGCCGTCGAGTGGCTGGCGGAGAGCATCCTGGGCAAACAGGGCATCGAGTTTCGTGTCGACACCGCGGAAGCCTATAACCGGCTGAACGAGGAGACCCGGGTGTTTCTGTTCCAGGCGATCCGGGAGCTGATGATCAACATCGTCAAGCATGCGCGGGCCGGCAGGGCGTCGGTCGCCATCAACAGCAACGACAGCGAACTTTTGATTGAAGTGCGCGACGATGGCGTCGGCATAGGCAACACGGAGCTGGATGCCGAACGGCTGGAAGATGGAGGTTTCGGCCTCTTCGCGCTGCGTGACCGCATCGACATGCTCGGCGGCAGTCTGCTCATCGATGGCGCAGCCGGCATGCATGTTACACTGCGGGTGCCGGTGACCGCGAGGGAGCTGAACGCATGAAACGCAGAATCATGATAGTCGATGATCACAAAATCGTCCGCGAAGGTCTGCGCAGCCTGATCGAGGAGGATGGTAACTATCAGGTTGTCGGCGAAGCCGGAAACGGTCGCGAAGCACTGAAACGGGCGAAGGAGCTGATGCCCGATATCGTCATCATGGATGTCGCGATGAGCGAGATGAACGGTATCGAGGCCACGCGGCAACTGATCGCCGCCATGCCAGATATCCGCGTGCTCGCGTTGTCGATGTACTCCGACAGCCGCTACGTCAAGCAGATGCTGGAGGCCGGTGCTCTGGGCTATCTGGTGAAAGAGAACGCGTTCGAGGAGATCCTGACCGCGCTGGGATCGCTTGCAGCAGGCAGGCTCTATGTGAGCCCGCAGGCATCCGGCTCCATTCTGCAGGATATCGCCCACGGGCAGATGGCCGGCAACGCGGCGGAATCGCCGTTGACCGCACGCGAGAAAGAGACGCTGCAGCTGATCGCCGAGGGTCACTCCACCGCCGAAATTGCCGAACGTCTTTTTGTCAGCGTGAAGACGGTGGAGACGCATCGCAAGAAGATCATGGACA
>JAGRGU010000050.1 GCA_020445335.1 Gammaproteobacteria bacterium | reverse complement strand
CCCATGCCGTCGCGGATCACCTTGCCACCGCCGAACTTGACCTCGTCACCGTAGACGGTGCGATCCTCCTCGACCTCGATGAACAGTTCGGTATCGGCGAGACGGATACGGTCGCCGACGGTCGGTCCGTACATCTGCGCATAGGCCTGCCGGCTGATCCTGACCATCAGTTGCCTCCCTTGTCGAGTGCGCCCATTACCTGACCGCGAAAGCCGTAGACGTGGCGGTCACCGGCGTAGGCGACCAGCTCGACCTCGCGGCTCTGCCCCGGTTCGAAGCGCACCGCCGTGCCTGCGGGTATGTTCAAGCGGTATCCGCGCGCCGCCTTGCGATCGAATTTCAGCGCCTTGTTGGTCTCGAAAAAGTGGTAGTGGGAGCCGACCTGAATAGGCCGGTCGCCGGTGTTGGCCACGGACAGTATGAGGGTTCTGCGGCGGGCGTTGAGTTCGATCTCGCCCTTTGCCGCTATCACTTCGCCTGGAATCATGGTGTCGTCTCTGGATCAGTGGAAACAGGAGGTTGCTACGGCCGCTCAAACGATCGGGTCATGCACCGTGACCAGCTTGGTGCCGTCGGGAAAGGTCGCCTCGACCTGTACCTCCGGAATCATCTCGGCGACGCCCTCCATGACGTCGTCTCGGCCCAGCAGCGTGCGGCCGTGGTCCATCAGCTCGGCGACGCTGCGCCCGTCGCGCGCGCCCTCGAGGATCGCCGCGCTGATATAGGCGACCGCCTCCGGATAGTTCAGTTTGAGACCGCGCTCTTTGCGCCGTTCGGCCAGCAGCGCGGCGGTGAACAGCAGCAGCTTGTCTTTCTCTCTCGGGGTCAGCTCCATGGTTTTCCGGTTCTCGTCTCTCGTTTGTATGTCAGGTGGCCCAGATGCGCGGCGTACTGGGTGCGCGCGCCAGCGTCATCGGCCGCAGCCGCCGCCAGGCCGCGCTGAAGAGCCGGCGGGCGCGCTCGGTCGAATCGCCAAGATAGCGCAACAGCAGCAGATCTTCGATCAGCGTGACAGCGGCAGCGACCTCGCTCTCCTCCGCCAGCAGCGCACGGCAGGCCGCGACCTCATCCTCGCCGGCGTGGCTCAGCAACAGCATGCCGCTGACCGCCTCCCCTGCCAGCAGCGACGCCCGACGGCGATTGTCGCGATCCACGCGCAGCCGATCGAGCAGCAGCGGGTGGCCGTCGCGATGGAGCGACAGACGGCTGTCGATGCGCCCGCTGTCGAACGCTTCACCGATCACCGGCCGGCCGAGGCAGTGGATCTCCCACAGCACGCAACGCGCATCGCCGTGCAGCTCGACCCGGGTATCGAGCGTGACCTCGGCGCCCGGGAAGAATATGTTCTCCTGCGGCAGCCACTCCAGCGTCGCGCCGTCGGCGACACTCAGTTGCTGCAGCTGGCGCGCCGGCCGGCCCCCGCTGCGGTAGTACTTGGTTGCGCCAGGCGTTGTAAGCAGCGCCTGCGCGCCCTCGCCCAGATCGACGTCGAGCTGCAGGCTGTCGCCGCCGACCACGCCACCGGGCGGATGCAGCAGATAGACATGGCAGACCCCGCCCTCCGGATAGAAGGGCCGCTGTACCGCCAACGGTCCCCGTCGCCGCCGCTGCGCCAGCAGCGTGCGCCCGGGCACGGCGCGAAAACCGAGTGCGAGCTCGGCACGCCAGCCGTCGCTGACGCGGCAGGAGTCGTCGCCGATGTCGTATGCGGTAAGCATGGAGGGCTATTGTAACGCCCGTCGCAGCCAATACGTCAGCCCAAGGCCATTGCAACGAATTGCAGAGAGGCGATCAGGCATCGTGCACTCCCATTCGATCCTCACACGGTCAGATACTGCTGGATCAATCCGTCGTCGAGCTCTTGCATGACTCCGTGCGCCACCGCGCGACCCCGATCGAGCAGACAGAAGCGGTCGGCAACCTTGCGCGCGAATGGCAGCTTCTGCTCGACCAGCAACACGGTCAGCCCCATCTCGCGGTTGAGCTTGCGCACCACGCTGCCGATTTCGGCGACTATGTTCGGCTGTATCCCCTCGGTGGGCTCGTCGAGGATCAGCAGCTTCGGATCGGTAACCAGCGCGCGGCCGATCGCCAGCTGCTGCTGCTGGCCGCCGGAGAGATCTCCGCCGCGCCGCCCCAGCATCTCCTTGAGCACAGGAAACATCTCGTAGATGAAATCCGGCACCTTGCGCAGACCGTCGCGCCGCGCCGGCAGGCCGATCAGCAGGTTCTCCTCGACCGTCAGCAGTGGAAATATCTGCCGCCCCTGCGGCACGTAACCTATGCCCAGCGGCGCGCGTTGCTCGGCGCTGACGCGCTTGAGGTCAGTGTCGCCATAGTGCAGCTCGCCGGACTTGGCGGGCAGCAGTCCCATGATGCATTTGAGCAGCGTGGTCTTGCCGACGCCGTTGCGTCCCATCAGCACGGTGCATTGGCCCGCGGGGACGTCCAGGTCGAGATTCCACAAAGTGTGCGACTGTCCGTAGAACTGGTTGAGCTGTTGGATCTTCAACATGCCACCACCCGATGATTACTCGCCAAGATAGACCTCCACCACTTTTGGATCGCTCTGCACCTGGTCCATGCTCCCCTCGGCCAGCACGCTCCCCTGATGCAGCACGGTGACGCGCGAATTGAGCGCACGCACGAAATCCATGTCGTGCTCCACCACCACCACCGAGTGCTCGCCGGCCAGCGAGGTGAGCAGTTCGACGGTGCGCTCCATCTCCTGATGTGTCATGCCGGCAGCCGGCTCGTCGACCAGCAGCAGCAGCGGATTCTGCATCAACAGCATGCCGATCTCGAGCCACTGCTTCTGCCCGTGCGACAGCGCACCGGCCTGGCGTTGTGCGTCTTCGACCAGGCCGATCAGCTCGAGCACCTCGTCGATACGTGCGCGCTGCGAGGCGCCGATGCGTGCGCGCAGCGTCGGCCAGACCCCCTTGGGACCGGCCATCGACAGCTCCAGATTCTCGAACACCGAGTGGTGCTCGAACACCGTGGGCTGTTGGAACTTGCGACCGATGCCGGCCTGGGCGATCTCCGGTTCGCTCATCTGCAGCAGGTTCATGCGCGAGCCGAACCAGCAGGCGCCGTTGTCGGGCCGTGTCTTGCCGGTGATGATATCCATCATCGTCGTCTTGCCCGCGCCGTTGGGCCCGATCAGACAGCGCAGCTCGCCGGCGTTGACGTAGAAGTTGAGCTCGTTGATCGCCTTGAAACCGTCGAAGGCGACCGAGACATCCTCCATGTAGAGCACGGTGCCGTGCGACAGGTCGAGACCCTCGACCACCTTGGGCACCATGATGTCGAACACCCGGTCACGGCGGAAAAACTCCTGCACCATGCTCATGCGGAATCCCCCCTGCGCCGGAAAAGGCCGGCGATGCCGCGCGGCAGCAGCAGCGTCACCAGCACAAACAGGCCACCCAGTGCGAACAACCAGAATTCAGGGAAGGCGCCGGTGAACCAGGTCTTGGCGTAGTTGACGCCGACCGCGCCGAGCACCGCGCCGTAGAGCGTCGCGCGTCCGCCCATCGCCACCCAGATCACCACTTCGATCGAGTTCAGCGGGGCGAACTCGCCCGGATTGATGATGCCGACCTGCGGCACGTAGAGCGCACCGGCAAGACCGGCGAGCATCGCCGAGAAGGTGAAGATTGCAAGCTTGACGTTCTCCACCCGGTAGCCGACGAAACGGGTTCGATTCTCGGCGTCGCGGATCGCCATCGCAACCCGTCCGAGGCGCGACCTGACCAGCGCACGGCAGATCAGATAGCCGACCGCAAGCGCGACGCCGGAGGCGATGAACAGGCCGATGCGTGTGCTGTCCGACTGCAGGCTGAAACCGAGGATCTCCTTGAAGTCGGTCAGGCCGTTGTTGCCGCCGAAGCCCATCTCGTTGCGGAAGAAAGCGAGCATCAGCGCGTAGGTCAGCGCCTGGGTGATGATCGAGAGATAGACGCCGGTGACCCGCGAACGGAACGCCAGCCAGCCGAAGACGAAGGCCAGGATACCGGGAGCGAGGAACACCATCAGCGCGGCGAACCAGAACTGGTCGAAGCCGTACCAGAACCAGGGCAGCTCCTGCCAGTTCAGGAACACCATGAAGTCGGGCAGCTCCGGGTTGCCGTAAACCCCGCGTTCGCCGATCTGGCGCATCAGGTACATGCCCATCGCGTAGCCGCCGAGGGCGAAGAAAGCGGCGTGTCCGAGGCTGAGGATACCTAGGTAGCCCCACACCAGGTCGACCGCCACCGCCAGCAGCGCGTAGGTCAGATATTTGCCGAGCAGCGTTACGGTATAGGTCGAAACATGCGCCGGATGATCGGCCGGCAGACCGTTGAGCAACGGTACCGCGATCAGCACCAGCAGCAGCACCAACAGAAACAGCTGGCCGCCGCGATCGCCTTTGAGAATGCGCAGCAGAAACACAGATCAACCCTCCGCCGCACGACCCTTCTGCGGAAAGAGTCCGCGCGGGCGCTTCTGAATGAACAGGATGATGAATACCAGCACCAGGATCTTGGCCAGCACCGCGCCGGCCCAGGGCTCCATGACCTTGTTGGCGATCCCCAGGCCGAGACCGCCGATCAGCGTGCCCCAAAGATTGCCGACGCCGCCGAACACCACCACCATGAAGCTGTCGACGATATAGGCCTGGCCGAGGTTGGGACCGACATTGGTCAGCTGCGACAGCGCGACACCGGCGATGCCGGCGATGCCCGAGCCGAGACCGAAGGTCAGCGCATCGACACGCGCCGAGCGTACCCCCATGGCGCGCGCCATGGCGCGGTTCTGAGACACCGCACGCACCTGCAGGCCGAGCCGTGTGTACTTCAGCAGCAGAAACAACCCGGCGAACACCAGCAGGCAGAAGATGAAGATGTAGAGCCGGTTGTAGGTCAGCGCCAGCACGCTGTTGATCTGCCACAGTCCGCTGAGAAAATCGGGATTCGAGACCGGTACGTTCTGCGGCGAGATCAGCGTGCGCACCAGCTGCTGCAGGACAAGGCTGATGCCGAAGGTCGCCAGCAGCGTCTCCAGCGGCCGGCCGTAGAGAAAGCGGATCACGCCGCGTTCGATGGCGATACCGACCACTCCGGAGACGATGAACGCCGCCGGAATCGAAAGCAGGATCGACAGTCCGGTCATCTCGGGCAGCAGCTGCTGCATCAGGTAGGTGGTGTAGGCGCCGAGCATGATCAGCTCGCCGTGCGCCATGTTGATCACTCCCATGACGCCGAAAGTGATCGCCAGTCCGATCGCCGCCAGCACCAGCACCGAGCCGGCGCTGAGACCGAAAAAGAGGGTTTCGAGGTGACCGAAGATCTCCACGCGCTGCTCGATCTCCTGCAGCGCCGCAGCCGCGTCGGCGCGCACCTGCTCGTCCGGATCGCCGTTGGCCAGCCGGGTCAGACCGTTGCGAACCGCCGGCTCCAGGCTGCCGGCGAGTTCGGCGATCGCCTGGCGGCGCTGCCCGGGTTCAGCCGCGCCGAGACCTGCCAGCGCCAGCGCCGACTGCAGCGCAGCGCGCACCGCAGGATCCTGCTCCTTGTCGAGCAGGCTGCGAAACAGCGCCTCGTGCCCGGGCTCGGGGTTGTCGAGCATCTCGTTGACCGACTTCAGGCGCACTTCCGGGTCAGGGTCCGAGAGCTGCAACTGCGCCAGCAGACCACGGATCTGGCCGCGCATAGCATTGTTGATCGGAAGTTTCTTGAACTTGCGTGAACTGAACTTGCCGTGATCGCCGCCGTCCAGCGCGTCGATTGCGTGTCTGTCGCCGTCTTTTTCGCGCATCCACACCAGGCGTGGCGGTTTGTTCAGATAACGCAGCTCACCTTCGAGCACGCCGCGCAACAGTTCGGCGCGTTTTGGATGATCGGACTCGGCAAGTGCGGCAACGCCCAGCGCCTTGACGTCGAAATTGCGATCGAGGAGCTGCTCGAACGCCGCGTCCAGTCTGGCATCGCCGGTCTCGACCTCCGCCGCCGGCAGCGTCGCCCCCAGGCACAGCAACAGCAGCGTCACGATGAATCGCAACATGGAAAAAGCCTTCTCTTCGATGGATCGGGGATGGCGGCGCCGCTACCAGCGGATACCGGCGCCGCCTGTTGTGCTACATCTGCGTCAGCCTGCCCCGATCAGTAGTTCTGACCCGAACACTTGGCGGTCTTGACGTTGTAGTTGCCGCAGGAGAGCGGCGCGCGCCAATCGGCGATCAGATCCTTCGAGCCCTCGAGGTAGTCCGACCAGGCGTCGCCGACCACCAGACCCGGGGTCTGCGAGACAATCTGGAACTGACCGTCGCCCTGGATCTCGCCGATCAACACCGGCTTGGTGATGTGATGGTTCGGCATCATCGCCGACAGGCCGCCCGAGAGGTTCGGCACGGCGACACCGATGATCGCGTCGCCAACCATGGCCGGATCGGTGCTGCCGGCCTTCTTGACCGCCTCGACCCACATGTTGAAGCCGATGTAGTGCGCCTCCATCGG
>JAGRGU010000049.1 GCA_020445335.1 Gammaproteobacteria bacterium | reverse complement strand
GCCCGGCTGCGCCGGTCGTTCGCCTAAAAATCCGGTCCACTGGACCGGATTTTTAGGCTCACCCCCCGCACCCACCAATGGTTACTTTGACGCCTTTCTTGGCGCTGTAGAGCTTGCCGCCGGCCTTGACCACCGCAATCACGTCACCGCTCTTGCCCATCTTGATCCGGGTCGAGACGAAACCTTCGGTTCCTTCACCCAGTTCGTAACTGGCCACCAGCGGCGCCGGATTGTTGATCGCGATCAGCGCGATGGACTCGGCACCGGCGAGTGTGGTCGAGATGGTTACCGGTACCACTGCGCCGTTCTCTGCGATGTCGGGCGCCTTGATTTTGATCTCGGCGCTCTCTTCGGCAGTGCCGCCACCCATCAGCGCCTGCAGCGTATCGGGCAGACTCTTGGCTTCAAACGCCTGCTGCGGCCAGGCTGCCAAAACCAGCCTGGGGGTGAGCAGGCCGGCCCCAACCGCCACGCCTACCGCACCGGCGGCAAGTGAGCCCTGCAGCAGTACTCTGCGTTGCTTGTTCATTCTGTCGCTCCTCTGATCTGAAAATTACTTGTTGACGGTGGTGAGACCGGCGCTGACCCAGCTCTGCATGCCGCCGCGATACCACTTCAGCTTGTAGGCGGGGTAACCGAGTTTCACCAGCGTGCGGATATTGGCCGACGACTGCGGGCACCATATGCCGTTGCAGAACATCACCAGCGTCTTGGCATTGCGGAAATCCCACTTGCCGTTTGCTTTACGTGCGTGAAACTGTTCCTGCAAGATCTCGCCGAGCGTCTCCGCCTCGCTTTCGGTACCGAAACTGCCCTGGAAGTTCACGTTGATCCTGTTCCACGGGATGTTGACCGAACCCGGCACGGTGCCGCGGACGATCCATTCCGGCGTGCGCGAATCGACCACCAGCACCGTCGGATCGCCTTTGGCGATACGCTGCAGATAGTCGAGCACCTCCAGCTCGCCGACGGTTTCGATGCCGGCACCGATGCTCATCGGCTGAACGCAGAAGGGGGGGCACTCGCGCGCGGTACTGGCGTAGGCTTTTGGAATTACCGCGTTCTCGTCGGCGACTCGGGTTATGGTGATCACCTCTCCCTGATGCATCACATCGACACTGGGAATATCGGGTGTGATCTTGTGCATCTTGGCCGGCATCGCCATCATGGCCGCAGCCGGGGCTGCCTTTACCTTGAAATAGGAGGGCAGCACCAGATCTTTCTGCGACACCGCCTGCTCGTAACCGAGCCGTCCCTCGGCTTCCGCCTTGCGTGCGAGCGCGATCGCCTGGTCCAGCTTGCCCTCTTTCAGCGCTGCCTGTGCCTTGCCGATGAATTTTCCAGTGTCGCGCCACTCGCCGTCGACCGAGGCAGCCATCTTGCGCGCCTTTTCCGCGGCTTCGATCATCATTTTGGCCTCAGCGGCCTTGGGGTCTTCGGCCTTGTTGCCGTGCGAAGCGGCCAACAGCGTGGCGGAAGATGCGCCGAGACAAGTCGCCAACAGCAGCACACTGACGCTTTTTTTCATATGCATGATTTCACTCCAGTTAGTCTTGATGGCGAGGGCTACTTGCGCGCGCCGGGGCCGTTCAGTTCGAGTCCGTTGCTCAACGAGGTGAGAAAGTACTCCAGATTGCGGTACGCCTCGCCCTGGGCCTGCAGCGCTTTCGCACGGATATTGTTGTTGCAGCCGCTGAAACGACGGTGCAGCGTGCCCACCGTACCCCACTTGGAGCGGTAGACCGGCCAGTGCGTGGTGTGGCCGACACTCGGGCTGAGAATTTCCGTGCGCACCTTCATGCCGGTGTTCTGCAGATGGCAGGTGGCGCAGGAGAAGTTGAGCTGGCCACGCCGCGTGAAGTAGAACTTCTTGCCGCTCTCGTAGGCTTCGAGGGCGCGCGGATCATCGGCGGGAATCTCCACGTTGGTCACCTGGCCACGCGACTCGTAAGCGATATAGGAGAGGATGTTGTTGATCGGCCCCTTCTTGTACTTCAATTTCTTCTCGCCATTCGCTTCGAGACAGTTGTTCAACGCCAGCGGCAGCGTCATAACCATCCCCTTCTCCTTATCCCAATGAGGGTACTGGCCGGCTATAGCAGGTCCGTTCGGGAAGCAATCCTTATAACCCTTGCCGTTGGCGAACGGCTTTTCCCACATCTCCCGTCCCGCGTCGATAAAGGTTTCGTAGGGGGGGAACTCTTCTATCGCCTCCCAGTTCTCGCGGCCGATCTTGTCGATGGCGTAGGCGCCATTGACGTACTCTTCCATCGGTACATTGGGGAACTTCCACTTGTAGGCATCGACAAAGGCCTGACGATCCTCTTCGGGACCGGCCTGTACCGACATGATGCAGCCACCGGCGACGACCAGCGCAGCCAGTCCACTCAGCACACTTTTCTTGATCATTCTCATCTCCGACTAGGGAATTCAAAGGCGGACCAGCGGCGCATCAAAGCGACCAGATATAGTCCGTCAGATAGTCAATCTCCTTCTCGGTCAGTACCTGGTACTTGCCGAAAGGGACCATGGCGGATTCGGGATTGGCCGCGGTGGGGTCCCAGATCTGCGCGCGCAGCTTATCCCGGTCGGGGTAGCGCGCTTTCATCGCAATCAACGGCGGACCGAGATTGCCGGGTGACTCGCCATCCTCGATCATGTGACAGGCGAGGCAGTTACCCTGGGTACGCCCATAGGCGATCGCCTTGCCCTTGGCGATGCGGGTGGCCGCATCCTCCTCGGCGGCGCCGACCGCGGGTGTCACCAGCAGGGTGCCGGTCACCAGCGCCAGCGTGCCAGCCACCGCGGCAAGGCTTCTGAAAGTTTTAGTCATCACATCCTCCGGTTTGCAATGTTTATGAAACGGATGCGGCTCGCTCATCCTGAGCCGTGCCGCTCTCGGGGTCCTTTTATTCCGGCACGTACCGGTTACCGACCAAGCCTGTTATCCGGCAGCGGACCATCTCTGCTCTCGCCACGAAGACCGCATTCCGGCGACCGATCCAACTGGCTGGCTGAATTAAAGAAGATCGGGAAGAAAAAAAATATGGGAAGATTCTGGCGGGCTTATAGTGGAAAACCTTAATGCCCCTGCATGGAAAGCATCATGCGCATCAGTTCCGACAGGGTGTCGGCCTCCATTTTCTCCATGACTTTGGCGCGGTGCGCCTCGACCGTGGATTGACTGACCCCCAGTTCGGCCGCGATCAGCTTGTTGCGTCTGCCCGCGATCACCAGCTCCAGCACCTCGCGCTCGCGTGGCGTCAGACGCTGATAGCGTTCCTCGATTTCGGCCAGCCGCGATACGTCGCCGCGCTGCCGTGCATCCTGCTCGATCGCGCGATGCACGCTGTCGAGCAGCTCCTGGTCGTTGAACGGTTTTTCGATGAAGTTCATCGCGCCCGCCTGCACAGCTCGCACCGCCATCGGTACATCGCCATGCCCGGTAATGATTATGATCGGTGGACAGAGCCGCTCTTCGGCCAGCCGTGCCTGAAGATCGAGACCGCTCATACCCGGCATGCGCACATCGAGCACGATACAACCCGGTCGCTGCGGATCGAATCGATCGAGATACTCCTGCGCGGAGCCGAAACACTCCACCTGCAGCCCGACCGACTCCATCAACAGCTGGAGCGCATCACGCACCTCATGATCGTCGTCGACAATGAATACGCTGCTCTGTTGACTCATCTGCTGCGCTCCTCCGGATCGACCGGCAGAGTGAAGCGGAACACCGCCCCCGTTGCAGGTTCCGGGTCAAGATAGAGGTTGCCGCCGTGCGCTTCGATAATACCGAGGCTGATCGAAAGGCCAAGTCCCATTCCCTGCGGCTTGGTGGTGGCGAAAGGCGTGAAGAGCCGTGATTTCATCTCTGGATTGAGCCCGGGTCCGGTGTCGCTCACCGTCACACTCACCAGCCCGGGCCCCTGGTTGGCGGTGGCGATGCGCACCTCTTTGGTCGTCGTTGCCGGGTCGCTCATCGCCTCGATCGCGTTGCGCACCAGATTGACAAGTACCTGGTCTATCTGAATCCTCTGCGCCCGCACGGTCGCAATGGTTTGATCCAGGTCGGTCAGAATCCGCACCCCGGCCCTGCCGGCTTCGGGGCGAATCATGATCAACACCTCTCCGACCAGTTCATTCAGATCGACCGTTGTCAGCTCCGGCTGCTCCTTGCTGACGAACTTACGCAGATGGCGGATGATCTCTCCGGCGCGTTCGGCCTGGGCGCCGATGCGCTCCATCACGTCGGCGCAGCGTTCCATGCCCGCCTTGCCCGATTCGAGCATGCGGATGCAGGCGTGCGAATTGGTCGCGATCGCGGTCAGCGGCTGGTTCAGTTCGTGGGCGATGCCCGACGCCATCTCGCCCATGGTGCTGAGGCGGGCGACGTGTGCCAGATCCATCAGATGCTGGCGGGCATCCTCCTCCGCCTGCTTGCGCACGCTGATATCGCGGAACACCACCACGCTGCCCACCGCCTGCCCCTTGCGATTGCGAATCGGTGTACTGGTGTATTCGACGGGGATGGCCTGGCCGTTTTTCTTCCAGAACAGATCGTTGTCGATGAAGCGCGGTATGTTGTCGTGAAAAGTCCGATAGACCGGGCACTCCTCGGGCGGATGCGGCGATCCGTCGACGCGCGAGTGGTGCAGCATCTGGTGCTGGTTGCGACCGATCAACTCATGGCTCTTCCAGCCGGTTATCTCGCTCATCGCGCGGTTGACGAAGGTGGTGTTGCCGTCCAGATCGACGCCGGAAATGCCATCGGCGACCGAATTCAGGATCAGGTCGTGCTGCTGCTTCAGATGCAGCTTGGAGCGGGTCAACTCACGGTTCAGGCGCGCCACCCAGGTGGTCATGACGAACATGATCAGCAGAAAACCGACCGTCAGCAGCAGCCAGTACCAGTATTTGGCCACCGCGTCCGCCAACGTGAACTTGCCGATATCGTCGTATGGTGGCAACCGGAGTTCGCGGAACAGTTCGTGCACCGACTGGTAGTCCAGCGGCACCGTCCAGCCGGCGTAGTTGCCTGCGCTTGCCGCCGGACTGAAACGCGGCATGCTCAACAACGCCACGGCAACCTTCTGCGCCAGCATGTTGGGCGTGTGATGCAGCTTACTGAATGGCCACTCCGGATAGAGCGAGGTCGAGCGCGCGAAGGGGAACGCAGAGCCCTCCTTGGGCGCGATGATGCGGAACTCATTCAGATCGATCTGCTTGGCGTCTGCCATGCGTTCGAGGATGTTGGTGCGTACCGTGCCCACCTCCACTTCACCACGCTGCACCGCCATCACCACCCGGTCGTGGGTGCCGGAGAAGGTCAGCTGCTTCAGATCACGGTGCGGATCTATGCCGACGTGGCGCATCTCCCGCCACGCCATCTGGAATCCGCCCAGCGAAGTTTCGTCCACCGCCATCAGCGTCCGACCGGCGAGATTTTCGAGGCTGTTGATGTCGCGCCGGTCGCGGTGCACGAAGACCACGCCGCCGAAGACGTTGTAGGGCTCGGATCCCACCATGTTGTCGAGTGTGGCGATTCTGGAGACCCGGTATTTGACCTCCATGTTGACGTAGATGCCGGAGTTGACCAGAAGAAAGTCGATCTGACCGTAACGCACCGACGGGTCGACCTCGTCGAAGCCGAGCGGCACGATCCTGAATTTGTACCCGGGGACACTGTTGCTGAGGTATTCGGCGGTCGGCGACCAGCTCTTCAGCGTCGCTTCGAAGCCGCGGTGGCTGAGAACCCCGACACGCACCACCTCTTCGGCCGCCGGCGACGGCAGCGTCGACAGCAGCAGAATCAGGAACAGAATCGGACTCTTGTGGTTCATGGCGTCCCTCTGGCCCGCAACCCGTCGAGACTAGCAGAATCGACCGCCGCAGTCACAATCCGACGCCGTTTGACTGGATAATTGACCCTTCGGGTCCAATAATCATAGGTAGAGAAACCGCTGTCTGGGAGGGCCTGCCAATGTCAGACTACAAGAACATCCTGGTCGCCGTCGACTTCTCGGAGGACAACCGCAAGGTGCTCGGCCGCGCCATCCATGTCGCCACGCAGAATCAGGCGGCGCTACACCTGCTGCACGTCGTTGAGTACACCAGTTCGATGTATGCCGGAGATATTCCGTTGCCGGAAGACCTGAACCTGGATCAGGACCTGGCGGAACAGGCTGCCGACAAACTGAAGGAGCTGGCCGGGAGCTTGGGTGTTGGCGACGTCGACCAGCGGGTGGAGATCGGAATCCCCAAACGCGAGGTGATTCGCTGCGCCGCCGAATGCAACGCCGATCTCATCGTTATCGGCAGCCACGGCCGTCACGGGCTGCAGTTGCTGTTGGGCTCGACCGCCAACGGTGTGCTGCATCAGGCGCCCTGCGACGTACTGGCGGTGCGGGTCGGCGGCTGAGCCGACCGCGGCGTACGACCCGCCTCGGACGATCAGTAACGAGGAGACTCGAAAGCCTCCCGTTCGCGTCCCTCGACCACCGGCTTGACGAATATCTCGACACGCCGGTTGAGCTGGCGACCGGCCGCGGTGGCGTTGCTCTCGCGCGGTTCCAGTTCACCCCGTCCCTCGCTGCGCAGGCGCTGGTAGGGAACGCCGCGCTGCTCCAGATAACGCGACACCGCCTCGGCGCGCCGCTCCGAGAGTTCCTGATTGTAGGCTTCCGAACCGCTGCTGTCGGTATGGCCGATCACGTGCACCACGGTGCGGTCGTACTTGATCAGCACCCCCGCCAGTTTGTCCAGGGACGGACGAAAGGAGGGTTTGATGCGCGCCTGATCAAGATCGAAAGAGATCTCCGAGTCGAGACTCAGCTTCAGCGTGTCGTCGCGCAGTCGTTCGATTTCGAGCTGGCGCTGACGTTGCTCTTCGGCAAGTGCCTGCTCGAATTCGCGCTGTTGATTGTCCATGTAATATCCCGCGCCGCCGCCGGCCAACGCACCAACCGCGGCGCCGACCCAGCGTCCCGATTTGCCGTCGACCTGGTGGCCGATGATCGCGCCGGTGATCGCACCTATCGCCGCTCCGGTCTTGGTGCGCTGGTAGGGGTCGTCGGTGGCGCAGGCGCTCAGCAACGCAGCCACGGTCACCACGGCAAGGCTTCTTTTAAGGCTCTTCATGTTCTTAATCCTTCTGCTAACTGGACGCGGGAGATCGATCGCCGGGGCAATCCGATCCTCTCACCGATAGTCTAGTTCATCGATGCTTAACTGCAGATGAACGGCACTGGATGAATGCCGTCTTCATCCGACCCAGTGACGGGCGTTGCGGAACAGCCGCAGCCAGGGAGCCTCCTCGCCCCACTCGTCCGGATGCCAGGAGTTCTGCACGCTGCGGATCACCCGCTCGGGATGCGGCATCATGATGGTGACACGGCCGTCGCTGTTGGTCAGACCGGCAACGCCCAGAGGCGAGCCGTTGGGGTTGGCCGGATAGC
Source organism: Gammaproteobacteria bacterium (assembly GCA_020445335.1). Lineage (GTDB taxonomy): Bacteria > Pseudomonadota > Gammaproteobacteria > Chromatiales > Chromatiaceae > HKST-UBA178. The sequence continues at coordinate 3,094 of JAGRGU010000049.1, read as the reverse complement.
GCTCCGCGACAGCGCCGCTATTCTCCATGTAGCGCATCACCACCTGCGCCTGTGCCGCCGCCTGTGCGCTGTCGGTGGCGAATTCGGCCCGCCCTTCGCCGTGCGCGACCGCGATCGGCAGCAGCGAACCCGCCATGCCCCGCAGCAGCAGCGAGTCGCTCTCCTCGACCCTCACGAGCACGAAACGCGCCTCGAACTGCTCCGAACGATTGCGCACGAAGTGCGGCCAATGTTCGGTGCCGGGAATAAGCTCATGCAGGTTCGAGAGCATCTGACAGCCGTTGCAGACACCCAGCGCGAAGCTGTCCGGACGTTGGAAGAACCCGGCGAACTGATCGCGGGCACGGCTGTTGAAAAGTATAGACTTGGCCCAGCCCTCACCGGCGCCCAACACGTCGCCATAGGAGAAACCGCCGCAGGCGACCAGGCCGGCAAATCGCTCCAGCCCGACACGCCCCTCGATGATGTCCGACATGTGCACGTCGACGGCATCGAATCCGGCGCGGTGAAAAGCATTGGCCATTTCGATCTGGCCGTTCACCCCCTGCTCGCGCAGCACCGCGAGCGACGGCCGCACCGCGCTGGCGATCATCGGCGCCGCCGGATTCTCGCCTGGATCGAAGGCCAGCGAGACCCGCAGTCCAGGATCCTCCGAATCGGCGATGCGCGCGAACTCCTCCTCGGCGCAGGCCGGGTTGTCGCGCAGCGCCTGCATGCGCGAACTGGTCTCCGACCAGAACTGCTGCAGTTCGGCGCGTCCGGCACTGAAGATGGTTCGTCCGCCTCGCTGGATGGTGATCAGTTGCTCGGCGGTGACCGTGCCGATCACATGGCTGTAGTGTCCGAGTTCGGCATCGTGCAACGCCTTTAGCACCTGATCGGCATCGGCATGCGCCACCTGGATAACCGCGCCCAGCTCCTCGCTGAAAAGCACCGCGAGGTCGTCGTCGCCGAGATCGTCGAGCTGCAGCGTCAAGCCGCAACGCCCTGCGAACGCCATCTCGCAGGCGGTGGTGAAAAGCCCCCCGTCGGATCGGTCGTGGTAGGCGAGCAGCAGACGGTCGCGGTTGAGCTCCTGGATCGCGCCGAAGAAACGTTTCAGCGCCTGCGGGTCGCGCAGATCGGGCCCGCGATGGCCGAGCTGGCCGAACACCTGCGCCAGCGCGGAGGCGCCCAGGCGGTTGTGACCCTTACCGAGATCGATCAGGATCAGGTCGCTGTCGCCGAGGTCGGTTCGCAGCTGCGGCGTCAGCGTGCGGCGCACGTCGGTGACCGGCGCGAAAGCGCTGACGATGAGCGACAAAGGCGCCGTCACCTCGCGCCGCTCCCCATCCTGCTCCCAGACCGTCTTCATCGACATAGAATCCTTGCCGACCGGAATCGCGATACCAAGCGCGGGGCAGAGCTCCATCGCCACCGCCGCGACGGTCTCGTAGAGATTGGCATCCTCGCCGGGATGGCCGGCCGGCGCCATCCAGTTGGCGGAGAGCTTGATGTCACCGATGCGGGCGATCGGCGCGGCCGCCATGTTGGTGATCGCTTCGCCGATCGCCATGCGTCCGGAGGCCGGCGCGTCGATCAGCGCCAGCGGCGTGCGCTCGCCGATCGTCATCGCCTCGCCGTTGTAACCGAGATAGTCGGCGATGGTCACCGCCAAATCGGCCACCGCCACCTGCCAGGGACCGACCATCTGGTCGCGCGCGACCTGTCCGGTGATCGAGCGGTCGCCGATGGTGATCAGAAAACTTTTGTCACCGACGCCGGGCAGCCGCAACACCCGCCTGGCCGCCTCCATCAGAGCCACGCCGGGGAAGGCCAGCTCGGGTTTCTGGAAGGTGCGGTGACGCACTTCGCGCAACATGCGTGGCGGCTTGCCGAACAGCAGCGGCATCGGAATATCGATCGGGTCGTTGTCGAAATGGGCGTCGCCGAGCAGCAGATGCTGCTCATCCGTGGCCTCGCCGACCACCGCGTAGGGACAGCGTTCGCGCTCGCAGATCTGCTTGAAGGTACCCAGCCTGGCGGCGTCGATCGCCATCACGTAACGCTCCTGCGCCTCGTTGCACCAGATCTCCAGCGGTGACATGCCGGGCTCGTCGTTGGGCACCTGGCGCAGCTCGAAACTGCCGCCGCGGCCGCCGTCGTGCACCAGTTCCGGCAGCGCGTTGGAGAGTCCGCCCGCGCCGACGTCGTGGATGAAGAGAATCGGGTTCTCCTCACCGCGCGCCCAGCAGCGATCGATCACCTCCTGGCAGCGGCGTTCCATCTCCGGATTGGAGCGCTGCACCGAGGCGAAGTCGAGATCCTCCTGCGAGGCGCCGCTCGCCATCGACGATGCGGCCCCGCCCCCCAGACCGATCAGCATCGCCGGCCCCCCCAGCACCACCAGCGGCGAACCGGCAGGGAAACCGCCCTTTTCGATCAACTCCTCGCGGATGGTGCCGATGCCCCCGGCGAGCATGATCGGCTTGTGGTAGCCGCGCAGCTCGTCGCCGGCCGGCCCGGCGACGCTCTGTTCGTAGGTGCGGAAATATCCGCACAGGTTTGGCCGACCGAACTCATTGTTGAAAGAGGCGCCGCCGATCGGTCCCTCGAGCATGATATCGAGCGCCGAGACGATCCGCTCCGGCTTGCCGTTGTCGATCTCCCACGGCTGCTCGAAGCCGGGAATGCGCAGATTGGAGACCGAGAAGCCGGTCAACCCCGCTTTCGGCTTGGAGCCCCGCCCGGTCGCCCCCTCGTCGCGAATCTCACCGCCGGAGCCGGTCGCCGCGCCGGGAAAGGGGGAGATCGCGGTGGGGTGGTTGTGTGTCTCGACCTTCATCAGAAGATGTAAACGCTCGCGACTGTAGCCGTAACTGTGGCTCGAGGGATGCGGCAGAAAACGCTCGCCCTCGGGCCCCGCCACCACCGCGGCGTTGTCCTTATAGGCGGAGAGCACACCCTCCGGCGAGACCTCGGTGGTGTTGCGGATCATCTTGAACAGCGAGCGCTCGCAGGGCTGACCATCGATCACCCAGTCGGCATTGAAGATCTTGTGCCGGCAGTGCTCCGAGTTGGCCTGCGCGAACATCATCAGCTCGACGTCGCTGGG
>JAGRGU010000048.1 GCA_020445335.1 Gammaproteobacteria bacterium | reverse complement strand
TTGCGTTCAAATTTTTCCTTGGACATCGAATCAATCTCCGACAGGTTGTAAATTGACTATTGCTAAAATATTTTCACAACTAAATGGCGCTCGAATTATACGCCAAGGTAAATCTGGAGCCCAGGAGCAGATTTGAACTGCCGACCTCACCCTTACCAAGGGTGCGCTCTACCAACTGAGCTACCCGGGCCTCATGGAAAACACTTAAATATTAGGTACTGGGCACTAGGTACTGGGACAGATCCCTGGTTCCTCGATTCTCTGACCTATGTCCTCGTCGTTTTGGAGCGGGTGATGGGAATCGAACCCACGTATTCAGCTTGGAAGGCTGAAGTTCTACCATTGAACTACACCCGCAGTTCAACCGAAACGCCCATCGCGCCACGCCTGATAACTCAACTTTCGGAGGGCCAGCCTCCGTCGAACCCCTATCGGTTCGCACCCTCTCCGGCCGCACCGTGGAGGTATCTCCATCTGGTGGAGGGGGGATAATTACTCCACGCCTGCGACGTTCCGCCCCCCGGGTCGCGGCGCTCTGCGCGACGCTCTCCGGTGCTGCCGCACCTCCGTCGAACCTCTACCCGGTTCAAATCCTCCCCGACCGCACCGTGGAGGCACCTTCATATGGTGGAGGGGGGAGGATTCGAACCTCCGAAGGCGGAGCCGTCAGATTTACAGTCTGATCCCTTTGGCCACTCGGGAACCCCTCCACGAAGCCCGGTATTTTGCTTTAACCGCGCCGACGGTGTCAACACTATATTTCGGCGAACGGCATCCCTCTCGCCCACCCTACTGACCCTCGACCAGGGCAGGCATAAAACCCTGATAGACGGTAGCTAATGTACAAATAGATTTTTTCGTGGCATGGATCAATTGACAAAGTTCTGTCACTGCAACACTATCTCTGACCAACCTGAGAAGCAGCATAACCAAAACAATGTCCGATCAAGCGCTTTCAGGCACCGAAGAAATAGAAGTTACACACTGACCATAGCGGCTAATCCGCAACCAAAGCAGGGGAGGTATACATGAACAGACCCACCAAGATCGCAACCGCGATCGCGCTGCTCTGCGCAGCATCTTCCAATGGCTGGGCCACCAACGGCATGAACTTGGAAGGCTACGGAAGCAAGGCGACCGCCATGGGTGGCGCCAGCACAGCCTACGACACCGGCAACTCGGCGGTGATGAACAATCCCGCCACGCTGAGCCTGATGAAGCCGAATGCTCGTTTCGGTCTTGGCCTGCGCAATCTGCGCCCGGATGTCGAGTCACGCACACCTTTACCGGGCGTCGGCACCGAATCGGGTGGCGACAGTTATTTCATGCCCTCCATTTCATATATGCGTCGCAGCGGCAGCCTGACCTATGGCGCGGCGATCAAAGCACAGGGCGGCATGGGAACCGAATACGGCAAACCCGGAGCCAGCGACCTGTTCAGCGGCCATCTCTCCATGCTCAACGCTCCCACTCCGCTGAGCGGAATGGAGGCACGCTCGGAGCTGGGCGTAGGCCGCCTTATGCTGCCGCTCTCGTACCAGGCCAACGACCGTCTGACGATTGGCGGCTCGCTCGATTTCGTCTGGGCGATGCTGGACATGCAGATGGATATGTCAGGCGCTCAGTTCGCGCAGCTGATGGCAGGCAATGGAGGCAAGGTCGGCGGCAGCATGGCAGCATTGATTCCCCCTGCGATTCCGGCGCTTGGCAACGATGTCAACTGGGCCCGGTTCGACTTTTCGGACTCCAGCGACTACACCGGCAAAGCCAAAGGTTACGGCCTGGGCGCCAAGTTCGGTCTTACCTACGCGGTCAACGACAGCCTGCGACTGGGATTCGCCTATCACACGAAGACCGATATCAGCGACCTGAAGGCCGACAACCAGACGATGTCGTTCAGCGGTCCCGCCGCCACCTTCAACCTCAAGGGTGACTACCGGGTCAACGACTTCCAGTGGCCGGCCACCTGGGCGATTGGCTTGGCCTATCAGCCCAGTGAAAAGTGGCTCTTTGTCTCTGACCTCAAGTTGATCGAGTGGAACGATGTCATGGACGAGTTCAACGTCTCGTTCAAAGCCAGCAGCGCTGCTTCAAACGGTGGCTTCGCCAACAGCGAAATCGATGTAACGCTGGATCAGGGGTGGGAGGATCAAGTGGTGCTGCAGCTTGGCGTGCAGTATCAGGCTACACCCAAACTGGCGCTGCGCGCCGGCCTCAGCATCTCCGACAACCCGATCCCGGATACGCTGGTCAACCCGCTCTTCCCGGCGATCGTCGAAACCCACTACACGGCCGGATTCGGCTATCAGATCGATTCCAACCAGAACATCGCGTTCTCGCTGGCCTACGCTCCGGAGACAAAGGTCACCGGCAGCGGTCCGCTCAATAATGGGATCACCATCACCCACAGCCAGCTCAACTGGACGCTGAACTACCTTTACAGCTTCTAGTCACCAAGAAAACTGCTGGTACGAAACAAGACCCATGCCCGAGCCAATCGGGCATGGGTCTTTTGCTTCAGGCGGGTGCGTGCAACCGGTGCATGGCCCGCTGGAACTCTCCCACGAGCAGATCGGGCAGCTCGCATGCAGCATTCTGGATTGCGCCGTCGATCAGCTGCGCATCGGTTTTCGAAGGCCTGCCCAGTACGTAGTCCACCACCTGCCGGCTATCTCCCGGATGCGCGATACCGAGACGCAAGCGCCAGAAATCGCGCCCCCCCAGTGCACTGATGATATCTCGCAGACCGTTGTGGCCGGCGTGGCCACCCCCCTGTTTGAGCCTGACGACGCCGGCATCTAGGTCCAGTTCGTCATGCGCCACCAGAATCTGTTGCATCGGGATGTCGAAGTATTTCGCCAGACTGGAGACCGACTGCCCGCTGCGATTCATGAAGGTAGTCGGTTTCAACAACCAGCAGTCGCGTCCAGCAGCGCAGATTTTGCAGCTCTCACCATAGAATTTGGCGTCGCTGCGAAAGCCGCCGCCACTCCGCCTGGCAAGCTCGTCGACAAACCAGAAGCCCGCATTGTGACGGGTCTCCGCATACTTCGGCCCAGGGTTGCCAAGACCCACGATCAGAGCAATAGGTGGTGACATATCAATATCTCGGGCGCATCGAATACCGGCTTTCGACAATTGAAAACAAAAAAAACCGGGCTCAATCCACGAAGGGAGAGAGCCCGGTCCTGATCGCGGACTGAGGAGTTCTACTACTCTTCGGTTGCGGCATCGGCCGCACTTCCGCCCTCAGCCGAACCACCCTCACCCTCTTCCTCACCCTCTACCTCTTCGGCCATGTGGCCGGAATGCACAGAGGCGACAGGCAGATCATCGGCACCACCGGCAAGCGCGGTCAATTCGACGCCTTCCGGTATTTCCAGCTCGGAGAGCAACACCGAATCACCAATCTCCAGCTTGGAGACATCGACCGAGATGTACTCCGGCAGATCCGCCGGCAGACAGACCACTTCCAGATCTGTGATGTGACGGGAGAGCAGGCCGCCCATCTTGATGCCAACGCAAATCTCCTCATTGATGAAATGCACCGGAATATTGGTACGCAGCTTCTCCGTCGCCCGAACACGCTGAAAATCGACGTGCAGAACAAATGGTTTGGCCGGATGACGTTGCAGATCCTTGAGAATGACATCCTGCTCCTGATCGCCGATCTTCAGCGTCAGAATATGCGAATAGAACGCCTCTACCTCAAGGTGGTGCGCCAGCTCATGGTGCACCAGACTGATCATCCGCGGCGGCCGATCAGCGGCGCCGTAAAGAATGCCGGGAACGAGACCCTGGCGACGCAGGCGGCGGCTCGCACCTTTACCTGTATCGACACGATCCTGTGCCTCGATTTCAAACACTTTCTTCATGATTTTCTCCAAATCACAGTTGTTGCAGTTACCACCCTCAAACCGCGACCAGCTCGAGGGTGAGGTTAAAAACTATTGTTATTCCATGAACAGCGACGTCACCGATTCATCCTCCCACATGCGACGGATGGTCTCGGCGACCAGCTCGGCAATACTGATCTGACGTATCTTCTCGCAGGCCAGCGCATCTTCTTTCAGCGGCACCGTATTAGACACCACCAGCTCATCCAGCACCGAGGCATTGATATTACGCACCGCTGGCCCCGACAGGACCGGGTGGGTGCAGTAGGCCACTACCCTGGTCGCGCCATGCTCCTTGAGCGCCTGCGCCGCCTTGCACAGGGTTCCCGCGGTATCGACGAGATCATCGATCAACACACAGCTGCGCCCAGCGACATCGCCTATGATATGCATCACCTGCGCTTCATTTGCTTGCGGACGACGCTTGTCGATAATCGCCAACTCCGCATCATCGAGCTGCTTCGCCAGCGCGCGCGCACGGACGACGCCTCCCACATCCGGTGACACCACGATCAGGTTGGGATACCTGCGGCGCCAGACATCACCAAGCAGAATCGGCAGCGCATAGATATTATCGACCGGAATATCGAAGAATCCCTGAATCTGATCGGCGTGCAGATCCACTGTCATTACTCGATCGGCGCCGGCGGCTGCCAGCTGTTTCGCCACCAGTCGCGCCGTGATTGGTACTCTCGCGGAGCGCGGGCGCCGATCCTGCCGCGCATAGCCAAAATAGGGGAGCACTGCGGTTATTCGGCGCGCGGACGCCCAACGTAGCGCGTCGAGCAGCACCAGCAGTTCCATCAGGTTGTCATTGGTCGGCTCACAGGTGGACTGTATGACGTAGACATCTCTGCCCCGCACACTTTCCTGGATCTCCGCCATGACCTCGCCATCGCTGAAGCGGCCAACGATCGCCCGCCCCTTGCGCAGATTCAGCCATCCGGCTATCTCATCGACCAATGCAGGGTTAGAGTTCCCCGAAAACAGCATCATGCCGCCATCTGACATGATCAGGCGCCTCTCTAAATATGGTTACATGGACACTCTTACCCACCCGTCTAACGACCAGCTCACAGGAGTGAATATCGATACACGACTGCTCTGGCTGGGGCGGCAGGATTACTCAGCGCTCCGCGCTTCGCCCCTGCGGGGCCGGCGCCAAGGCGCCGTTCGCTCCTGCTTCGCCGGAACGTCGAACCTTTAGGCTCTCATCCTGCCGTCATCCTGCAGAGCTGAACACCACTCAACCCTGCGTTTTCACTGGCTGGGGCGGCAGGATTCGAACCTGCGCATGCAGGGATCAAAACCCTGTGCCTTACCGCTTGGCGACGCCCCAAGAAATCTCACGGTTTTTCGCCCGGATCGAAAACATCGACCACCCGCCGCTTATCGGTCGACCATCCGCAGCAACGGGGATCGATTCACCCCCCGCGCTACAAAAGCGCCGTAACGCTCGGGAACGGCTTTCTGTGTTTGCAGGGCTTGCGCCATCTCATCGAACTCGGCGAAGATAGCCGCTCCCGTACCGGTCAGTCTCGCCTCGGCGTACTGCCCCAGCCACTCGATTGCTTCAGCGACCTCAGGGTATCTTCGGCAGACAACGGGCAGGCAGTCGTTTGCCACGCTGCCAGCGAGAAAGTCGCGTATTTTGATCGGGGGAGAGTTCCGTGTCAAATCGGGATCGGAGAATATCCCGGCTGTTGAGACATGGCACGACGGCATTATCACCAGATAGCAAGTTTCCGGCAGCTCCAATGGTTGCAGCGCTTCGCCGACCCCCTCGCCCCAGGCTGACCGACCACGCACAAACACCGGCACATCGGCACCCAGCGAGAGGCCCAGTCGGGCCAACTCATCCTCCTCGATCCCGCACTGCCATAGAGTGTTCAGCGCCACCAGCGTCGTCGCCGCATCGGAGCTCCCGCCACCCAATCCCCCTCCCAAGGGGAGCTGCTTATCTATATAGATGTCGACCCCCCAGCGGGAATCGCTGTGTCGCTGCAGCAGGTGCGCGGCTTTGACCACCAGATCCTCCGACTCGGGCACACCAGCAAGCCGATTGACGCGACTCACACGGCCATCGTCCCGCACGCGAAACCTAAGACGATCACCGCAATCGAGGAGCCTGAAGACGGTCTGCAGGCGATGGTAGCCATCATCGCGCCGCCCGAGTATGCGCAGCATCAGATTCAGCTTGGCCGGCGCCGGCCAGTACGCCGTAAAGTCGTCACTCGTCGACACGGCTCAGTGCACCAGCCGCTTGCGCGTCTCCAGCACGTGCCGGTTCTGCGGCTCTTGCTGCAGAATCTGCCGCCAGATCGCTTCCGCCTGTTCGACCTTCCCCATGCGCCACAATACCTCACCCAGGTGCGCTGCTATCTCGCCATCGGGCATGAGGTCGAACGCGCGCTGCAGATATTCGTACGCCTGCTGCAGATTCCCCATGCGAAACTGCAGCCACCCCATGCTGTCGATAATAGCCGCTGAATCCGGTTTCAACTCAAGCGCGCGCGCGATCAACTGAGACGCCTCCTGGTAGCGTAGCGAGCGGTCCGCCAGCGTATAACCCAGCGCGTTGAGCGCATCCGCATTCTTGGGGTTACGCGCAATAACACTGCGCAGGTCCCGCTCCATCATCTCCAGTCGCCCCCGCTCGGCGGCGTACAGTCCGCGCGCGTACAGCAGATCGTCGTTCTCGGGATGCCCCTCGAGTGCCTCCCGGTAGAGTGCGAAAACCTCCTCATGCTGCGCGAGGTCAGCCAGTATACGCGCCTCCAGAAGGTAGAACTGAACCGCCTTCGCGGGCATCTGGATGCGCATGTTCTGAATCCAGTCGCGGGCCTCTGCGACTCTGCCGGATTCGGCCAGCAACTGCGCCACTCTGGCCTTGGCCTGAAACTGGTAATCGCCGCGCTCGACCCTTCTGAACCAGTCGATTGCGCTTTCGCCCTCTCCGTCCTGCTCCGCTATCCTGCCCAGATAGTAGGCGACATCACTGCGGTGGCTGCCCTTCTCCCAGAGCTTGCTGAAATACGCTTTCGCCTCTCCTCGCTGCTCCAGCTGCAACGAGAGAACGCCGAGAGAGTAGAGCGCGTCACCGTTCTCCGGCTCCAGCCGATTGACCTTTTTGAAAACCGTTACCGCCTCTTGGTAACGATTCAGCTCAACCAGCAGGCGCGCAAGGGCCGTATTCAGTTCGACCGACTCGGGAGAGTCGGACAAGCCCTGCTGCAATACCCGAACCGCGCCTTCCTCGTCGCCCTGCAGCTTTCGTAGCCTGCTGAGCAGTACCAGACCTTTGCTCCAGTCGGGCCAGTTCGCGTTCAGGCGGGTGGCATCTGCTTCGGCACGGGCGTAATCCTTCCACAGAAGCGACAGCATCGAAAGCGCATAGCCGGCCTCGGGATCAGCGCTGTGAGCCGCGTGGTACCGGCGCATCAGCCGCATCGCCTGAGCGCGGTTGTCGCGTTTACTCAAAACCGCCATTACCGGCAGGTAGGCGTCTTGCCCGCTGGCGCTGTTGATCGCATTGATGGCTTCCATCTGTTCGTAGGCCGAACCAAACTGCTCCGCATCGAACAGCAGCGCAATCGCCCGCAGGCGCGCCGCAGGATTGTTCGGTGCCAGCTCGGTCCAGCGCTTGACAGACTCCAGTGCCCGATCCTCGCGCTTCAGCAGCAGCGCAACCTTGGTGGCCTTCTCCGCCGCCACCGCGTCTCCGGACAGCCTCGCTGTCTGTACCAGCTGTTGATAGGCGGTCTCTAGATCACCGCGCTGCAGGGCGATCTCCCCCGCCAGGGTGCTGAAGACCAGCTCGGAGTCGAGCCCCTCGGCCAACGAAGCCGGCTCGGGATAGGGTAGCTTTACCGCCTCTTTCGCCGCCGTTTCAACCCCTGTCTGCTGCAGGGATGAACAGGCGCCCAGCAACAGGGATGCCAGCAGGCAGAACACTCTCGACGCAAACACTTTCATTACTTCTCCATCGCGGCAACGGCGGGATTTCAGGATCAGTATACTAGACCCGCAGGCACCGAAATAAATGGCTTTCGCTTGAATTCAACCCTTTGATAATTCAAAATTTAAAATTCTTTGCTTTGCGAAACAAGATCTGATGTCGCTGCTCGCCCTTGGACTGAATCACAAAACCGCTCCGGTAGGTATCCGCGAGAAGGTCACCTTTGGTCCGGATATCATTGTCGCGGCGCTGCGCAGCCTGACGGAGCAGCCGGGCGTCGACGAAGCGGTGATTCTCTCCACCTGCAATCGCACCGAACTCTATTGTGCCCTCAGTCAGCCCGAGAACGATGGCGTACGCGAATGGCTGAGCGGATTTCACGGTCTCGAGTTGGAGACCATCTCCCCCTATCTCTACAGCCATGACAACCGCGCCACCATCGCCCACCTGCTGCGCGTCGCTTGTGGCCTCGACTCGATGGTACTGGGAGAACCGCAGATCCTGGGGCAGGTAAAACAGGCTTACCAGACGGCAACCGATGCCGCTGCCTCGGGCAAGTTGCTGGGGCGTCTGTTCCAGCACACCTTTTCTGTGGCGAAGCAGGTGCGCACAGATACGGCGATCGGCCACAGCCCGGTATCGGTGGCCTTTGCCGCGGTCAGCCTGGCCCGGCAGATCTTCAGTAATCTCGGCGATCAGACTGCAATGCTCATCGGTGCCGGCGAAACCGTCGAACTTGCTGCCCGCCATCTCCATCAGCACGGCATAGGGCGCATCATTGTCGCCAACCGGACCCTGGAACGGGCCCATTCGCTGGCCAACCAGTTCGATGGCTACGCTATCGCACTGCCCGAGATCCCTTCGCATCTGGCGGAAGCGGATATTGTCATCTCATCGACCGCCAGCCCGCTACCGGTCCTGGGAAAGGGCACCGTGGAAAGCGCGCTGAAGAGACGCCGCCACCAACCCATCTTCATGGTCGACATTGCCGTGCCTCGCGATATCGAGGCCGAAGTGGGCGAGCTCAACGACGTTTACCTCTACACGGTGGACGATCTGCAGGAGGTGATCGACGAAAACATGCGCTCCCGTCAGGAGGCCGCCCAACAGGCGCAGGAGATCATTGAACTGCACACCGAGGAGTTTATGGGCTGGCTGCGATCATTGGATGCCGCCGGCATGATCCAGGATTACCGCCGTAAGGCAGAAAAGATGCGCAACGAAGTGCTGCAGCGCGCGATCAAGCAGCTGCAAAGTGGTAAATCCCCGGAGGAAGCGCTCACTTTTCTCGCCAACACACTGACCAACAAACTGCTGCATACACCGAGCAGCCAGATCCGTCAGGCCGGATTCGATGGCGAAATGGACCTGCTCGAAGCGGCCAATACGCTGTTCCAGATCAAGAATACCGAGCGCAGATGAAGACCTCCATTCGCAGCAGGCTGGAGCAGATCAGCGAACGATTCGAAGAGATTACCGCGCTGCTGGCCGAACCCGAAGTGCAGAGCGACCAGAATCAGTTTCGCGATCTGAGCCGTGAATATGCCCAGTTGGATCCGGTCGTCAGCTGCTACGCCCGCTACCGCGAGCATGAAACCGCGATCGACGGCGCCCGCGAAATGCTCACGGACCCCGAGATGGCCGAGTTGGCACAGGAGGAGTTGGCGCAGGAAGAGCAGGCGCTCAGCACACTGGAGCCCGAACTCCAGCTGCTGTTGCTGCCGCCCGACCCCAACGACGAACGCAATATCTACCTCGAGATCCGCGCCGGCACCGGCGGCGCGGAAGCTGCGCTTTTCACCAGCGACCTGCTGCGCATGTATCTGCGCTACGCGGAGTTGCAGGGCTGGCAGGCTGAAACTATCAGCGAGAGCCCGGGTGAGCAGGGAGGCTACAAAGAGATCATCACCTGTATCAGGGGACGGAACGTCTACTCGAAGCTGAAATTCGAATCCGGGGCCCACAGGGTGCAACGGGTCCCTGAGACCGAATCCCAGGGGCGCATCCACACCTCGGCCTGTACCGTGGCCGTACTGCCGGAGGCGGAGAGCATAGACCAGGTGGAGATCAACAGCGGCGACCTGCGTATCGACACCTTTCGCGCTTCCGGTGCCGGCGGGCAGCATGTCAACAAGACCGACTCGGCCGTACGCATCACCCACCTCCCCTCGGGAATCGTGGTTGAGTGTCAGGACCAGCGCTCGCAGCACAAGAATAAAGCGCAGGCGATGTCGCTGTTACAGGCACGCCTGCTCTCCGGCATGCAGCAACAGGCGGCCAGCGAACAGGCCGAGTCGCGCAAACTGCAGGTCGGCAGCGGCGATCGCTCGGAGCGCATCCGCACCTACAACTTTCCGCAGAACCGGCTCACCGACCACCGCGTGAACCTGACCCTGTACAAGCTGGACGAGATCATGCAGGGCGCCCTCGACCAGGTGATCGACCCCTTGCTGCAGGAGCACCAGGCGGACCAGCTCGCGGCCCTCGGTGCCGAGTGAGCCGGGCCGCCGACAGCACGGTCCGCCAGTTGCTGCAGTCTGCTGCGATGCGTCTGCAGGGCGTCAGCGACGAGCCGCTGCTGGATGCGCAGATCCTGCTCGCGCATGCGCTGGGTCGCGATCGCAGCTGGCTGTATGCGTGGCCGGAACAGGTTCCCGAACCAACCCGGCTGAGCCGATTTCAGGAGCTTGTGGACGCACGCGCCGGCGGCCACCCGGTGGCCCACCTGACCGGGCAACGCGAATTCTGGTCACTGCCGCTGCGCGTGACGGAAGACACCCTGATCCCACGCCCCGAGACCGAGCAACTGGTCGAGATCGCGCTAACGCTCGCGCTCCCCGAACGCGCTCGCGTGCTCGACCTGGGCACCGGCAGCGGCGCGATCGCCCTGGCCCTGGCCCGCGAGCGTCCAGCCTGGCAGCTGAGCGCCAGCGATGTCTCATCGGCCGCATTGGCAGTGGCGCGCGACAATGCTGCCCGCCTCGGCCTGTCCCGAATCGACTTCCTGGCCGGTGACTGGTTCGACGCCGTAGACCCCAGCGAGCGCTTCGACCTGATCATCAGCAACC
>JAGRGU010000047.1:575-12664 GCA_020445335.1 Gammaproteobacteria bacterium | reverse complement strand
GGCGTTGTGGGTGGCGAACTGGGGAAAGATGCGATCACCCATGTCGAGCAGACGCCTGGCGTTGGCGATGTAGGAGATATCCGATGCCGCCTTCGAAGTGAGGACCGGGAAGCCGGCCATCCCCTTGAGCTGCGCCTGCTTGATCTCGCTGTCCCAGTAGGCCCCCTTGACCAGCCGCAGCGTGATGCGGCGATCCAGGCGGCTGGCCAGGCGGTAGAGCAAGTCGATGATCGCGCCGGCGCGCTGCCCGTAGGACTGCACCACGACGCCGAAGCCCTCCCAGCCGGCCAGCGAGGGCTCCGCCAGCACCCGCTCCGCGACCTCGAGCATGAGCGTGACACTGCGCGCCTCCTCGGCGTCGATGTTCAGTCCCATGTTGGCCGATCTGGCGAGCTGCGCCAGCGAGAGCAGTCGCGGGACCAGCTCCGCCAGAACCCGCTCGCGCTTGGCCGGTTCGAGGCGGGGAAAGAGCGCCGACAGCTTCAGCGAGATGCCCGGGTTGGCATGGATGTCGTCGCTGGTGCAGCGCTCTGCGATGGCGGCGACGGCCTTGGCGCAGGCGAGGTAGTGGTGCTCGGCGTCCTCGCCGGTGCGGGCCGATTCGCCCAGCATGTCGTAGGAGTAGCTGTACCCCTCTGCCTCCATCCGCTGCGCACGCGACATCGCCGCCTGGATGTTCTCGCCAAGCACGAACTGGCGCCCCATCTCCTTCATCGCCTGATTGACGGCGGTTCGGATCACCGGCTCGCCCAGGCGCTTGACGGCATTGCGCAGATGACCGACCGGCCCGGGCAGCTGTTCCTGCAGCACCTTGCCGGTCAGCAGCAGCGCCCAGGTCGAGGCGTTTACCAGCGGCGAGGTGGAGCGGCCCAGGTGTCCTGCCCAGTCGCTGGGGGCGATCTTGTCCTCGATCAGCGCGTCGATCGTCTCCGCGTCCGGCACCCGCAACAGTGCCTCGGCGAGGCACATCAGCGCGACACCCTCGTCGGTTGAGAGGCCGTACTCGGCCAGGAAAACCTCCATCAGACCGGGCGACGACTGCCGCCTGATCTCGCGCACCAGCTGCGCGCCGCGACCGCTGATCCGTTGTCGTTGCTCCGCTGACAGGCCTGCCTGCTCGATCAATACTCTCAGGGTCTCCTGCTCGTCGGCGTATGTGAGTTGCTCGATCTCATGAACTGCCCGTACGAAATCTGCATCGGCCATAGCGCCTCCCTGTGATCAATTTGGGTCGGATTCTACTGCTTTGAGAAGTGTAGGCGCTGAATTCAAAAGGGTCAGATGCGCCAGAAGGCGATTCGATGCGCCTCATCGAAGAATACTATTTGAACATATGCTGATATTTTTAATACTTGAAGATAGGAGCTGGAAGTTCCGTCCCCGCAGAGGGGGGCAGACGCCGAGGTTCGGCCGGAAGCGAGAGCGGGATAGCGGTGTCTGCAGCTGACAGACGGATAGGGCCGCAGCCGTCGCGCTGTTGTGGCATACGGTCGGCAGCAGCATGGTGGCGGCCCGCTTGAAGCGAGGCAGGCAACCATGAAGATGTTCAACAAGTATGCGGTTCTTGGGATCGCGGTCGGCGCCGCGCTGCTGCTGGCGTCGACAGCGGCTGCAGGTGAAGAGGAGGGGAGTTCGGAGGGCAGCAGGCAGGCGAGGCCGGCGCTCCCCACCAGCGTAGAGTCGATGATCGACAGGCGTCGAGATCAGTTGCAGCGCAGACGCGAGCAGCGCCGTGAGCTGTTCAGCGGCAGGCGCTGGTACCGGAGCCCCTGGGAGAACGCGCACCGTGACTGGATCGACCGGGTCGACGATGCGATGGCCGAGCGTTTCCGCCAGCGCCGCGACCTGATCGATGCGCAGCGTGACTCGATGCTGCGCTGGCGCGACCCCTGGTCGCAGCAGCGCCGCGACTGGAACGATGGTAGCCGTCTGGCCCGTGAGATGGATCGGTTGAACCGGCAGGAGTTTTTCGACAACCGGCGTTACGGCGGACCCTGGGGCGGATACGCGCCGCGCTTTTAGGGGACAGGATACCCATTTGATTTACGGTGACGGTTTACGGCCGGGCCGTTTCGGTGCCAACGTCTTGCCGGTAATCGATTCAAGTTTGCGCACGAACTCCGGTGTACCCAGGGGGCGTCCGGTTCGAGCATGGCGTTTTATCGATTCTGCAGTTTGGGGTTCGATGTCGTTCGACAGGTACGTCTGCCAGTCCGCGACCCGTTCCAGCATTGGTGCGACCTGAACCAGGCCATCGTCCAGTCCGCGGATATGGGCCCGCGCACTCGACCACTGCCACTGTTGAGGCGAATCACACAGTCTGGCAGCAAGTGGGTTCCTTTCGACATACCGCACGGTCGCAAGTAGGTGATCCTCGTCCATCGGAAACGAATGAAAGCGTTCCTGCCAGAGATGCCCGCACCATTTTCGGCGGGAATTGATACGCCGTGTGTAGCGCCTGTGGGCCTCTCCCAGTACCGTTCTCAATCCATCTTCACGCTCGGGCACCATCACCAGGTGCACGTGATTGGGCATCAGGCAATAAGCGCAGATTTCAGTATTGGCTTGCTGTGAGTATTCGGAAACGAGTTCGATGTAGTAGCGATAGTCGGCTTCGCGGAAAAACGTCTGCTGACGGCGGTTTCCACGTTGTGTCACATGGTGGGGATATCCGGGCATCACGATTCGCGGCATTCTGGCCATGGCTTACCTCCCTGTAAGTCAGTCCAAGCTTAATGATACTACGAACCGCATCAGTGTCGGTTACTTCTGAACAGGTATACTGTCCCCGATTAGTGCCAGCAACGCCTCCACCTGCTGCATCGAGCCCAGTTCGGTGCCGCTGCGGCTGGCGGTCGCGGCGCCGCAGGCGACGCCGAGCCTGACCGCATCGGCGAGTATGTCGCCGCGACTCAGACCGCAGACGATGCCGCCAACCATCGAGTCGCCGGCGCCGATCGGGTTGCGCTCTTCGATCTTCGGCGTCGGCACCAGCTGCACATCGTCGCCTGCGACCAGCAGCGCCCCCTCCCGTCCCATCGAGATGACCAGCTGACGCGGGCCCAGCGCCAGCAGCGCGCGTGCCACCTGCGCGCTGTCGGCATCCGCCGCGCAGGTCGCCGCGGTCAGCTCGCGCGCCTCCTCAAGGTTGGGTTTGAGCAGCGTCGGCCGCGCGGCGCAGCCGGCGTGCAGCGGTTCGCCGCTGGTGTCGAGAAACACATGGGCTCCGGCCGTTTCGATAACCTCGATCAGATTCGCGTAGATTGTCGCCGGCACGCCCGGTGGCAAACTGCCGGAGAGTACCCACCAGTCACCGCTTCGGGACAGACCGCTCACCTTGTCGATCAGCGCCTCGACCTCTGCCTGCCCGATCGTCGGCCCCGCTTCGTTGACCTTCAGGTATTGCCCGTGGTTGGCGCGGACGATGCTGACGTTGGTGCGGGTCTCGCCGTCGATCCAGTTGAAATCGGTGGCGATGCCGAGCGACCGCAGCGTCTGCTCCAGCCGTTCGCCGCTCTTGCCGCCGACGAATCCGAGCGCGGTGCTGGCGGTCTCCAGGATGGCCAGCATGCGCGATACGTTGAACCCCTTGCCGCCGCAGTCCATGCGCGAGGCGAGGGCGCGGTCGACCGCGTCGAAACGGAATGCCTCCACGGTCAGCTCGAGATCGACCGCCGGGTTGAGCGTCAGCGTATAGATCATTTCGCTTGCGCCAGACAACGGTCGAACAGCGCCGCTTCCGCTTCGTGGCTCCAGCTGTTGCCCGGGCCGAGCTTGGCCGCCACTTCGGGCATCGTCCGGTCGAGTTCGTCGAGCGCCAGCAGCGGCAGATCGAGCAGCTGCGGGAAGATCAGCACCTTGCCCGGGTAGCGGCTCTCCATCATCGCCTTGATCCCCTCCTGGGCGACCCGCATGCCGCCGATCGCGGCCACGCTCAACGCCGGCGCGATCGCCCCTTTCAATGCGCTCTCCATCACCTGCGACTGGTCTTCGATGGTCAGACCCGAAGTGCCGGTGTACTGCGCGTTGTGCAGGTAGACGCTGCTGAACTCCAGCGGCGCCAGTGTGCCATTGGGTACGCCGGCGAACAGCACCAGCATGCCGTCCGCATTCATGAACGTCGCCGACTCCTCCATCAGCCCGGCGTTGGGCACGCACACAACCACGTCATCGGCACCCTTGCCGCCGTTGGCCTGCAGCACGAAGTCGTGGAAGCTGACGTCGGCGCTGAGCGGATTGAAGATCAGCACCTTGCAGCCATTGGCTTCCGCCAGCGGGGTGAAGCGGCTCTCCATCTCCTGCAGACGCCGCTCGTTGATGTCGCTGACGATCACCAGTTTGGGGCCGTCCGGCAGTTCGATCGCCCGCTGCGCGTGCATCTGACCCATCGGTCCGCCGGCGCCGACGAAGACCGCGGTGCCGCCGGGACGGAGGTCGCAGCGGTTGCGCGCCTCGCCGTAGGAGGCTGCGATATCCTCGCCGCGGTTGCCGATGAAGGCGACATAGTCGTAGTGCAGGCGGCCGACGTCGGCGTCGACCAGCCCGTCCAGCGGTTCGTTGCCGACCATGTTCATGGTGCCGCGGCGCGCCACCTGCCGGGCGATGGCGCTAAGCTTCTTGGCCGAGCGCGGCGCCAGCACGACGATATCGTCGAAGCCCTTGCCGTCGGTGAACTCGGCCGCCAGCGCGGCGTAGTCATCGACCTCCAGGGCGTTGCGTTCTACGATCCGGGCGCCGCTCTGCGCCAGCAGCGAGCGCAGCTGCGCGGAGATGTCGCTGACGACGATCAGCGCGGGCGCGTCGAGCCCGCTGCTGTAGCTGTAGCTGCGTTTGTCGCCGGGCTGGCCGACGATCCACATGCTGCCGCCCTGTTTGGGCTGCAGCCGCCGCCGCTGGGTATAGGCGGCCCAGACGCAGCCCCAGGGTTCGAGCAGCGCAGCCTCGGCGAAACCCATGCGCTCGGAGACCTTGAGCAGACAGGAGCCGGTGTCGGTCTCGAGCACCTCGGGGCCGATCAGATGGTACTGGATCAGACCGCCCGGCACGGTGTAGCCGTAGGCGGTGCTCTTGCCGTTCTGGTAGATGTCCGGCTGCATCGCGTAGCGCTCGCCGGGCTTGAACTGCGCCTTCAGCTTCTCTCCCACCTTGATCACGGTCAGCGTCGCTTCGTGGCCGAGACGGGTCGGCTCGATCTTCAGGTCGCGGTTGTAGAGCTTCGGGTGCGCGCCGCCTTGGGTGATCAGTTTGACGTCGGAGAAGCAGAGCCCGACCGCGTCGACGCGGACCAGGATCTGCTCATCGCCGGGCTCCGGCACGCCGAACGCCTCGGGTGCGTTCTCCCTGCCGATGCTCTCGACGCCGGCGCCATACATGTTCCAGGTCCAGTTCTGCTCCGGCAGCGGTCCGTCTGCCTGCTGGTACTGCTGATGCGGGGTGGTCATGAATCTCTCCGTAAATCTCATATCTCTGAAAGAAGGTTCCGGGATCAGCGCTGACGATAGAGCGCCTTGATCTCCTGCGAGGTGCCGAGCGTCAACGCCTGCTGCGCGCGCTCGCGAAGCTGCTCATAACTGGAGGAGCGGATCAGCATCTTGAGTTGCGGTACGTTGGCCGGGCTGACCGAGATCTCATGTACGCCGAGCCCGAGCAGGATGCTCGCCAGTACCGGATCGGCGGCCATGTTGCCGCACACGCCGACCCATTTGCCGTGCGCCTCGGCCGCCTCCACCGTCATCGCGATCAGCCGCAGCAGCGCCGGGCTGAAGCTGTCCGCCTCGGCCGCCAGGTCGGGATGCAGCCGGTCCATCGCCAGCGTGTACTGGGTCAGGTCGTTGGAGCCGATCGAGAAGAAGTCGACCTCCTGCGCGAAGTGGTGCGCCAGCAGTGCAGCGGCGGGTATCTCGACCATGATGCCGAGTGGCAGTCGAGGTGCGTCCAGGCCGGCGCGGACCTCCTCGGCGATGGCGCGTGCCTTGCGCCACTCGGAGAGCTTGCAGATCATCGGAAACATGATGTGGATGCCCGATTCGACGCCGTCCTCCCGCTGTTTGCGCGCGACGCGGTAGATCGCTTCGAGCTGGTGGCGGAACATCCTCAGGTGGCGGAACGAGTGGCGAATGCCGCGCACGCCGAGGAAGGGGTTCTCCTCGTGCGGCATGTCCAGCCAGGAGACCGGCTTGTCGCCGCCGATGTCGGCGGTGCGCACCACCAGCTGGCGCGAGCCGAGCGTCTCGGCGATCTGCCACAGTGCGTCGAACTGCTCGCTGACCATCGGCTCCGATTCGCTCGCCTCGAACATGAATTCGGTGCGCAGCAGGCCGACGCCGGCGCCGCCGTTCTCCAGCACTGCGGCCGCCTCCTTCGGTTTGGCGATGTTGCAGACCAGGTCGATGTGGCGCTGGTCGCGGGTGATCGCGGGCTCGAACTTCTGTGCGTTTTCGCGTGCCTGAATCTCGCTCCAGGTGGCAAGGCGCTGTTCGGCGGCGGCCAGCGTCGTGGCGTCCGGTGAGAGGGTCAGCGACGCCGATTGCGGATCGACCACGGCCGCTTCGCCGTCTTCGGCCTGTTCTGTCAGACCAGGGCCGATGCCGACGATGGCGGGGATGCCGAGCGCGCGCGCCAGGATCGCCATGTGGCTGTTGGGGCCGCCCAGCTCGGTGCAGATCGCCTTGACCGGCAGCGTGTCCAACGAGGCGGTCTGCGACGGGGTCAACTCTCTTGCGAGCAGCACGAAGTCGTGGTCGCTGGGGAAGCGGTGGCTTGCGTCGCGCTCCTCCAGAATGCAGACCAAACGCGCGGCGACGTCGCGCATGTCGCTCACGCGCGCCTTGATGCGCTCATCCTCGACCGCCTCCAGCGTGGCGATCTGTGCCTGCAGGGCGGTGTGCCAGGACCAGGCCGCGCTGTTGCCGCCGGCGATCAGCTCACGGGTTGCGGCGAGAATCACTTCGTCGCGCAGCAGCTGGATCTGCGCCCTGAAGATGGTTGCCTCGTTCGCGGCCGTCTTCTTCATCTCCAGGTAGAGCGCCTCGAGTTGCTCCGCCGCCTTCTCCAGCGACTGCTCCAGTCGGCTCAGCTCGCCGGCCGGATCGGCGCTCTCGCGTTGCGGTTCGGGCACGCTTTCGCTGAACAGGTGCACCGGCGCGAGTGCGATGCCCGGGGAGGCCGCGGCGCCATGGAGGATCAGCCGGCCGGCCGCATCGTCGATCGGAGCAAGACCCTCGCTCGGCCTGTAGTCGGAGAATCCTGCGCCGTTCTCATCATCGTTGTCGAGGCCGGCGCCGATCAGTTCGGCCAGCGCGCTGACCGCCGCCTGTGCGGCGGCGCCCTGCGCCGAAACGACGATGCGGTCACCCTCTATTGCGCCCATGGCGAGGATCTCTGCCATCGATTTGGCATTGGCCATACGCGCGCCGTTGCGCAGCCGGATCTCGGTGTCGGCGAAGCCGGCGGCCAGCTCGGAAATGGTGCTGGCCGGGCGCGCGTGCATCCCGGCCTGGTCGACGATGGTCGTCTCAGCGGTGACCGCAAGATCTTCGGCGACAACCCGGGGCGCCTCGATTGGCTGATCCAGCGCCGCCGCGATCTCCGCTGCGTCGGCCTGCTCGCCGAGATGGGTGGCGAGCGCCTGGTCCATCACCACGTTGGTGAGCTGGGTCAGGATCTTCATATGCTCGTTGCCGTTGGCGGCGATGCCGACCGCCAGCTTCACCACGTCGCCCTTGTCGTTCCAGGTCACACCCGCCGGAAACTGGGCGACGACGATACCGGTACGTGCCACCAGATGCTTGGCTTCGAGGGCGCCGTGCGGGATGGCGACGCCATTGATGAGGTAGGTACTGACTTTCTGCTCGCGCTCCATCAGCGCCTGGGTGTAGTCGGCCGAAACGTAGCCGGAGGCGAGCATGCGTTGCGCGATCATGCGCAGGGCCTGCACTTTGTCGTCAGCCCGTTGGGCGAGCAGGATGTCGTCGAGGGTCAGGCGCACGGGGGATTCGGCTTCTTCCGCGGGCGGGGGCGTTTGCGCTCCTGTCGCCGCCTGCGGCTGCGCGGCGGCCTCTTTGCCGCTGTTGAATATCTTGCTCAGGAAGGACATGGTTTGGTTCCTGTATCGTTTTTTCCGCTTACCGGCGATCCGCGCCCGCTGTTCCTATTGCGACTTGCGGGGTGATACCGGTCGGTCAGTGACGGATTGATCGCAAACCCCGGAACCCGCGCACGAACGCCGCGGGTTCCGGCACTTGCCGCTCAGGTCAGTCTTGCGACCAGCTCGTCGTAAAAACCGGCATCCATGAAGTTGCCGATGCTGAGGTGCTCCGCGCCGGGCAGCTTCGCTCTGGCGCGGTCGGAGAGCTCGGCCTGGGTGATGACGATGTCGGCCTCTTCGAGATCGTTGATCGCGGCGTTGGTCACCTCGATATCGAGACCGGCATCGGCCAGCTTACCGCGCAGCACAGTGGCACCCATCGCGGAGGAACCCATACCGGCATCGCAGGCGACGACGATGCGTTTGACCGCACCGGCCATTGCCGCGGCCGCGGCTACGCCCTTGGACTCCGCCTTCATGTCGGCGACGGCGGCCTGCGCGGCGCCCAGATTGTCGGTTGCACCCAGGTCGCGGCGCACGATTACCGCGGCGATGGTGAAAGAGACGGCGGCGGCGACGGCGATGGAGGCGAGTGTCAGCACGATTCCCATTGCCGAGGTGGACATCAGCGACAGCGCGAAGACCGAACCGGGGGAGGGCGGGCCGGCGAGCGCGTTGCCGGTGATCATGTTGAAGGCGACGCCGGACATGCCGCCAGCGATCACCGCCAGGATCAGCTTCGGCTTCATCAGCACGTAGGGGAAGTAGATCTCGTGAATGCCGCCGAAGAAGTGGATGATCGAAGCGCCGTAGGCGGACTTCTGCGCCATGCCGCGTCCGGCCAGCATGTAGGCCAGCAACACGCCGAGGCCCGGACCCGGATTGGTTTCGATCATGTAGAAGATGGAGCTGCCGGTCGCCGCCGCCTGCTCGGCGCCGAGCGGGGTGAAGACTCCGTGGTTGATGGCGTTGTTGAGGAACAGTATCTTGGCCGGTTCGACGATGATCGACACCAGCGGCAGCAGATGATGCTCCACGATCCAGCCGACGCCGTCACCCAGACCCTGGGTGATCACCGCCACGACGGGACCGATCAGCTTGTAGGCGACGATCGCCATGATCATGCCGATGATGCCGATCGAGAAGTTGTTGACCAGCATCTCGAAGCCCGGCTTGATCTTGCCGTGAATGGAGGCGTCGAACCTCTGGATCGCCAGGCCGCCCAGCGGTCCCACGATCATCGCACCGAGAAACATCGGGATATCGGCACCGATCACCACGCCCATGGTCGTGATCGCGCCGGCGACCGCGCCGCGGTCACCGCCCACCAGCTTGCCGCCGGTGTAACCGATCAGCAGCGGCAGCAGGTACTTGATCATCGGGCCGACCAGTTCGGCCAGGCTTTCGTTGGGTAGCCATCCGGTCGGGATGAACATCGCGGTAATCAGGCCCCAGGCGATGAAAGCGCCGATATTGGGCATCACCATGCCACTGAGAAAACGCCCCAGTGACTGCACACCCACTTTGAGATTGTTGCTGGTCACAGTAGATCCTCCGTTGATTCGTTGATGATTTTTCGCCGCGCCCTAACCGTTCTGCCAGGCGTCGAATGCGCGGCACAAGCTGTCCAGAATGACCTGCTCGTCGCTTGCCTGCTGCCATAGCTCGATGGTTTCGGCCTGGCCGATGAGCTGCGCGACGGATGAAAAGACGTAGGACTGACTCTGCCTCAGTCGCTTCATGTCCTCGCTGATCGGCGCGCACAGCAGAAAGACGAAACGCACGATCTCGTCTCTGCTGTTCCAGCTGAAGTCATCCTCCTTGACCCTGGCGAAACAGAGCGACGGCACCGAGATATGTCTGCTGATCGCGTGTGGAATGGCGGTTTGCCAGCCGGCGAAGGTGCTGACCACCTCCTCCCGTTTGATGATGTCCTGGTACAACGAGGAGGGGTTCTCGGTTCTGTTGACGACGAACAGGCGGCCGCAAAGCGAGCGAATCACGTCGAATTTCGAATTCGCGTCCAGGTCCAGTTGAATCGCTTCTTTCGTGATCAGGCTGGTGTGAGCACTCGTCATGGTCGACTCTCCTTGCAAGCTGAACTGATTGTTGGTTGGAGATCAAAAGTAGTCAAATTCGGTGATCGGAAATGACGTCATCCGGGTGACGTAATAGGGTACCGGCTTCGATGGGGTGACAAATCGATCATAATCACTCAAATATAATCAAAATCATCTCGGAAATACTGGATTGGAAGCGATGTGATCAATTATGATCATATTTCCGATCATAACCACTCAAGGGGATTTCGGTGAGCTCCAGAGCCCGTCAAAAGCAGCTTCTGGCCCATCTGCAGGAGCATTCGGTGGCCACGGTGGCGCAATTGGTCGAACTGCTGGCGGCATCGCCGGCGACGATCCGGCGCGATATCACCGAGCTCGACCGGCAGGGACAGTTGAAGAAGATCCGCAACGGCGCGGAGAAGATACTTTCGCCGAATCCCGGCGAGTCGGCGGGTCTGAGGGGCTTCTATCCCAATCTCTCCGACTATCGGGACTACGAGGAGAGCGAGCGCATCGCTCGGAAGGCGGTGGCGCTGTGCCAGGAGCGGGAGAACATCTTCGTAGGCGAGGGGCAGATCACCTTCCTGATGGGCAAGCATCTGCTGCAGCGTAATATCCACGTTTACTCCAACTATCTGCCGCTGCTGATCTACCTGATATCGGAGGAGTTTCCGCACCTGGTGGTGCTCGGGGGACAGTACATAAAGAGCCAGAGCATGCTGGTCTCGCCGGAGTCGCACGCCGCCTATCAGGGGCGCTATCTCTTCTGCGGCGGCGACGGCCTGACCGAGGCCGGCCTGACCAAGTCGGCGCTGCTGGCCTTCATGGAGGAGAAGAAGATGCTCGCCTACGTCGACAAAGTGGTGGCGCTGGTCGAATCGGACAAGATCGGCAGGCTCGGCGGCATCCCGCTGCTGACGCTCGACCAGCTCGACGCCGTCGTTACCGGCGAGCGGGCCGACCCGGAGATGCTGGCGCTGCTCGAGAGCCGCAATGTGGCTGTGCATCTCGTCTGAGTTGCAAAATCGACCGCCGTCTCTGACGTCGACTCCAGCATCTACACAGCTTGTCATTCGAGCGTTGGATCCTGAGCTGCTTTTGCACTCCGGTGTGACAACGCCTGCGTCAGTTAGCGAAGGACGCACCGGCATCGTGGGCAGGTCTACTGTCAATGTTTTTTACAGATTCTTCTGTTAGCCGAAACATATGACTATTAAGTACCTGATTTCTAAAATAGCCCTCTCTGAGGAATGGTAATTGCTTCTGCTTTTTTAAGCAGATAGCAGACGTCGGACTGTCGGCTCGCCGGGGTAAACGATGCCAAGCATCAGATCGTTGGGCGATTCAACTGCAGCCAGTGGTTTGCTGTTGTGCGTAAATGCTCACGCCGTCGTGATTCACTTCGTCGGCTCTCCTCCCGCGGTAGCGGTAACCACTATCGACGGTGTCACCTTCGGCCCAATTACCGGCATCGACGACATCGAGTTCACGGGATCCCAATCAGTTACCGCTCCCGGAACGATCGCATTGATCTCCATCGCGCTTCTTGCTGCCGGCGCAACGGGGGCGGATGCCATGGCTTTGTGGCTTTGAATTACCGGTTGCAGTCGACGCTGGCCGCGGTGCAGAGATTCGACTGCCGCCCAATCATAAAAAAAGAGCACCGCGAGGAGAGACGTTATGACCAGAAAAAACTCGATTCTGCTGTTTTCCACCGTGCTCCTGCTCGCAGTCTCTTCCGCACCGGCAGCCCGCAGTACACCCGTGACCGTGCAGAATACGGACGCGAATCCGGTGCCGGTCTACTCGATCCGTCAGCCTTACCAGCTGGTGTTTAGTTTGTTCGCCGCACCCGGAACCGTGGAAGACTGCAACCCCGTTCCTGTCCCTGCGGGAATGACGCTCACCATCACCAGCATCGGTATGGATGTCGGGGTCGA
>JAGRGU010000047.1:0-459 GCA_020445335.1 Gammaproteobacteria bacterium | reverse complement strand
GAGACATTTGTCGGTGAGTTTGACAGCGGGGTTTCGAATTCCGTCCAGATCTGCGTTGCCGCCCCGCCGGCAACTCTCAGCATAAGTAGTAGCGCGCGTGGTGTGATTTCAGGTTACGTCGAGGCGGTCAACGTCATAGACGGGAATGCGTTGCTGCCATAGGAGGCCGAACCGCGAGTGTATCGGTCGCTCGGCTGGGAACCCATGGACACAACCGTCCAGGCTACCGGCCATCTGTTGCCGTTGCGGTTTCGCCCGTAGCTGCCGTCCAGGGTGGTCAAAAGGGTCAGATTCGATTGAACTGCGGCGCAAACCGATCGAAACTGACCCCTTTGATTTCCCGGGAGGGAGCGACATGAGTACGGTGGCGCAGGGGATCGTCTCGTTTTTCGAGGCGCAGGGGGTCGAGCGGCTGTTCTGCGTTCCCGGCGAGAGCTATCTGCCGCTGCTCGATGCGCT
>JAGRGU010000046.1 GCA_020445335.1 Gammaproteobacteria bacterium | reverse complement strand
AGTCGTGCGCGATACCGCCCGCCAGCGTGCCGATCGCTTCCATCTTCTGGGTCTGGATCAACTGCTGCTGTAGCAGACGCTTCTCCTCCTCCGCCTGTTCGTGGTCGCGCACCTCCTCCTCCAGGCGCAGGTTCGTGTGCTTCACCTCCTCCAGCTTTTCGGCCAGAAAGTCTTTCATCGTGTTGATCGACTCGACCATCC
Organism: Gammaproteobacteria bacterium; assembly: GCA_020445335.1. Taxonomy (GTDB): domain Bacteria; phylum Pseudomonadota; class Gammaproteobacteria; order Chromatiales; family Chromatiaceae; genus HKST-UBA178. The sequence goes on along the minus strand of JAGRGU010000046.1, from coordinate 67,565 downwards.
TATCCAGCTCGTCCGGCTTGTCGCCGCCCGACCGCTGCAGACGCAGCGGTTGCGTGATCCGGTTCAGATCGAGCGTGGCGGAATACTCGGATATGCGGGCGAGGTGACGCCCCACCAGCCTGTAGAACAGGTACAGAAGGAGTACCGCCAGCAGAATGAGGCCCACTACCCGGGTCGCCAGCACGATCGGGGCGCTACGCAACAGGTAGTCATGCAGCGTCTCGATCGATGTGGTCAGGATCAATACACCCAACGCCAGTTCACGCCCCTGGTCTTGATGCAAAAGCGGTATCCGCCGCTCGCTGCCCTGGCCATCGACCGGCGTACCGACCGAGTAAAGGCGCACCTTGGTGTCGACAGTCGCCGCAACGACGTGCGGATGTTTGAGAATATCCTCGAGCTCTCGCTGCACCTGCTCCGGATCGCCGTGCCGAAGCGCCACAACGATACCGGGCGCATGCCTGGAAACCACCTGATCGAGACGCTGCTCGACGGCACCGAGTTCCCGCTGATAGAGCTGGTACAGCTCAACACTGCCGCCGAGCAGCGCAAACAGGGTACTGACCAGGATAATGAGCAGGACGAATTTACGGGCGAGACGACTCTTCAACACTTCCCTGCTTTGTCCTCAAATTGATTGCGCTCCGGATCGAGGGATCACTCTTTGATGCCACTCCAGCAGGAGATACGGAGGGTGCTGCGGAGCCTGCCGAAGCGCTATGGCCGAGCGCCAATGAAACCATTTCGCCTTAAGAAAAACCAGGGGTGGATCAGACCAGCCGCACCTGTATCGTGCCGACCTCCTTGTAGATGATCGAGAGCGGCCGCTTATTGGAAAAGGTGATGATCTTCGGCCCCGAACCGTACATGAAGTGCGATGTCATGTAGATATTGGTTGGCGTTGTCGACTCCAGCATCGTCCTGATCTCGACCAGAGCGGCACCCGCCTCGCGGGTCGACAGGGGGCTATTGAAATCACCGATCCAGACCTGATCGCTGGCGAGAGAGATCGAAAGCCCCGATTCCACGCGCTTCACTCCCGGCAGCAGCAGGCCGACCTGCTCTTCCCCGTAGAGCCAGTAGACGCCGCCGTCCCCGGCCACGCTCTTGTGTTCGCCAAACGCCTGGCACCACCCTTTGAAGTAGGCTGAATGTCGCTGCAATCGGTACTCTTCGGCCATGGTTGGTCTATCCATTTTCGCTGACTGAAGCCTGATTCACGGTCTCTGCTGCTCACTATCATTGTAATATATGACAGCTTCCATCACCTGCTTGCATTATGATTTTCCGACCTTCCACGATTCAAGATTTCCGCCTGTCAGCCGAATAGAAAGCAGATTCCCGGTCTGCTCTGAAGCCATCATCGCAGACCAACCGGCGGCCCCTTTTGCGCTGCACGTGGAAAGGTCGCTACGCAGAGAGCATCCAGGTTACCCGGACATGTCAAACGAAGCACTCAAAGCTGAGATCCAGGAAGATATAACGGCTATCGAGACGAAGCGCCAGGTTCTCGAGCAGATCGTCAGTATCACCCAGTCGATCGAAAACATGCATACCGGGCTCGAGTCGATATTGGTGCTCGGCGCGCCCTCGCAGGAGATGCCCGAGGAGGCGCTGGAGCTCTATAACTCCATCAGCAGCAATCTTCGCAACCTGCCGGTCAACACCATCCGCGAGTACCTCCGCAACCTGGAGTCGCTGATCCGGGTCCAGATCAAGAGCATCCTGCGCTACGCCGACCTCGACCTGGAGGAGGAAGACTCGGTCGAGATCCTGACCCTCTCCAGCAATGGCAGCGGAAAATCCCCGCTGGAGGAGCTGGAGGAGTTCAAGCGCACCGCGCAGACGGCGGTCTCCCTGAAGGTACTGTTGCGCCGCCGCGGCGTAGCGAGCGGCGGCTGTCAGTTTCCGGTTCCCAGGGAGATGATCAGCGCCCACGTCTCCAGCCTGGAACAACAGGAGCAGCGCCAGCGCGCCAGGATTCGCGGCAAAGTCGAGGAGATGAAAGCCGAAATCGCGGCCATGATCGATAATCCCGCCTATCCCGATGGCCTCAAGAGCATCCTGCGCGGCGTGCAAGACGACCTCGGTGAAGATCTCGACCGCATCGACAAGGGACTGAAGCTCAGCAGCCTCAGTTTCGTCACCGATGCCGGAGAACTGTCTGCCATCGACGAGAACCTGCTCGAGCCGGCACCTCAGCCGGTCGAGGTCAGGGAACCGCCCAGTTTCACCGAGTCGGCGAATCTATGGCTCAACACCTCCTGGGATGTCAGCTGGAAGGATGTGCGCAAGCGTCCCTGAGACGCGGTCGCGTAGTGCCCGGCAAAAATCACACTATTGTTGCAGGCTCTCCGCTGTTGCGCTCTCTTCGGCACGCCGATAGAGGGCGATCAGTGCGCCCAGCTCCTCGTCGGTGAAGGGATTACCCAATCCGGTCACCACATCTCCACGAATCCCGACCAGCATGCGCGCGACGAAAGTCTCGGGCGGCATCCGCTTCGCCTCCCGGTAGAGATCGAAAGCCGGGCGTTCGCTGTCGAAGAGCGGCGAGTCGTGGCAGGCGGCACAGAACCTTCGGTGCAGGCCCAGCGCCTGGCGCAGCCGCGCTGCCGAGGGGGATAGGTGCAGCAGATGCGCGGTGTGCAGCGGATGATCGCGGCCAATCGCCCGCAGACGTTCGACGAGCGCCGGGTAATCCCGCTGTGCAAGCAGCTGACGTAAACCGGTGATATCGCGCGCCACCGAACTGCGGCCAAGCTCCTGATCGGCAAATCGCAGCAGAACCGACAGTGCGGCGAGCATCCCCTCGATGCGTTGCTGCAGCCCCCGTGTTCGCTGCTCGGTCAGCTGCGGCTGCTGCAACAGTCGAGCATCGTCGATCAGTACCTGCAACTCGGCGGCGGCACGACGGGCATGCTCGCCCTGCGCCGAGAGCATGGTCGGAGTGGCGAGCGCCACTCCGACCAACAGCAGTACCAGCCTGTCGATACTGCGCCTCAAGCTACTTGATGGTTACTTTCTGCTCCACCGGCATCGACTGGTCGGCGGTCCACTCGATCATCGATCCGTCGTACATCTTCGCCTGCTTGTTGCCCATCAGCTCAGAACTGGCGAACCAGCCCAGGCTGGCCCAGTGGCCGCTGTTGCAGAAGGAGATCTCTTCACCCTCGGTCGGCGCCCCGGCCAGCGCGTAGAGCTGTGCAAGTTCCGACTTGGGCCGGAACATGCCACCGCCATTGCTGGTTATCCAGTTCTCCGGAAGGTTGACTGCGCCCGGAATGGTGCCGGGGCGCTTCGACTTGCCATGCTTGTTGATACCGATGAACTGGTCGTTGGGTCGATGATCGATCAGCGGCATGCGGCTCTCCATGGCAGCTTTCACCTGCTCCTTGGTGACGATCATGTCGCTGCGCAGATTCGCCTTGAAGCTGGCCGCCTCCGGCTTCACCGCCCCTTTGTCCAGCGGGTTGATCGGCGCCTTGGTCTTCGGATTTATATCCTTGGTGTAGGCTGTCATGCCGCCGTCCAGGATAGAGACATTGTCGTGACCCAGCACTTTGAAGGTCCAGTAGATCCTGGTCGCGGTCCCCATATCCAGCGCTTTGGCGCCGTTGGGTATCAGTACCACGTGCTCGCTGTTGTCTATCCCCAGCCCGCCGATCAGCTTCTCAAGTTTGTCGGTAGGTGCAAGCATGCCCGGCGTGCCGTTCTTGTCCTTGGCCCGCCAGCCATCCTTCATATAGTCGGTATAGACCGCGCCCGGGATGTGCCCACGCAGATAATCGGCACGCGACTTGTTCGCCAGCGGGCCACGCACATCCAGAAACACTACGCCCGGTTTGCCGATATTGCTTTTGACCCAGTCGACATCGACCAGTGGCTGGGCGGCGGATAGAGACGTTGCGCCCATCGTCAGCGAAATACCCAACCCCCAAGCTGTTACCTTTTTCATCTCTGCTTCCTCCTCTCCAACTTTTTCGTTATCGCCACAAGGGACCGGTCAAAAGCAGCGCAATCGATGACACCGCACAGCGTTGCCACAGGCCCCGTACCTGTTCATAAAGTGATCACCTTCTCCGCCTGCAGCAACCTTTGCAGCAAACGGTCCCACTCCGCCGTGGTCATGGATTCAGGATCGACAGCCATGCGCGCGAGCCGCGTCTGCGGCAATTCGGCGAGCGCCGCCGAAACCGTATCCGAGTCGGCAAACAGCCCCGTATCCAGTACCAACAAATCCAGCTCGTCACCGCTCATCATAGATTCACCACCAGCTCCGCCTGCTCAATCGCTGCCGCCAACGCTGCGTTGTCCAGTAGCGGCAACAGCCCCTCCATTTCGCTCAGGGTCGACTCCGGCTCTATCCCCGCCAGCTCCAGCAGCTCCGCCTGCTCGCTGCCACCGGTCTCTTCCGTGACCGGGTGCGCCATGAAAACCAGTCGCACCTGATGTCCGAAGATCGTCATTCCTGCGGCAACCCGCATCGCCTCCAGATGATCGCGCCTGGCCAGGACCAGAATGTTCTTCTTCCCGTTCATCACCACCCCGCTAGAGACTGACGATCCGCACGGCCTCCGCGACCAGCGCGGAGTTGTTGGTCTGGCTACCCAGGGTCAAAGGGCAGTCGCCACCCTGCATATGCGCGTTCCAGGAGTCCTGGCAGACGATCGCAGGAGTGGCCGCGGCCAACGCCCGCGCCGTATCCGGGTCTGCCAGCGCCTTGACCCCATCGTTGGTCACGAAGAGGCCCCAATCAATGCCAGCGCGCTGGCAGGCAAGTGCCAGTCCACGGGCGATCGGGCCCGCCTCCGGATGAGTCAACAACAGCAGGATATCCATCGCTTCAACTCCTTTCGTGGCGACTGAAGCTCAGACTGTCGACAGGCAGCGAGCCGTCGGAGGCCCAGCCGCTCCAACCCTCCAGATAGAGGCTGGCATCGACTCCCAGCGCGATCAGACGGGCCAGATAGGCAAGACCCTCGAATGCGTCGCCGCCATAGGCGACCAGCGGTGCCTCAGGCAGCGCCAAAAGCTCCGGCCGCATCCGCTTCAGTGAAGCCGAAGCCAGATGCCGGGCGCCCGGCAGATGCCCGCCGCGCGCGGCTCTGATCCGCACACCCCAGTACTCCTCCTCTGTGCGTCCGTCCAGCAACACCGGTGGGGTGTCGCCGGCGAGTAGCTGCCGCAGTTCGCTGCGCAGTAGCAGATGGCGATCCCGCACCGGCGCGCGATAGACCTGCTCACGAACGCTGCTGCGGGGCTGGCCGCCGCCCGCCGCGAACGCCGACCTGCCGCTGACGCGGACATTCAGCACCGCGATCTGCCGCTGACCGGCGAGAAAGAGCAACCCGGCGACGAAATCGCGCCTCTCGGCGTCGTCGCCGATCACCAGCAAGCGCTCGTCGCCGGTCAGTCCGGCAGTGCCGAGCAACCACAGCAGCCCGCTGAAATTGGCCAGCCTGCGGTTCGGTGCCAACAGATCCTCGACCGGAAGACAGCGTGCGCCCGGCAGCGTCGCCTTCCGGCACGCCGCCAGCGGGCGCGTATCGACCACCCGCTCAAAGGCGTCGACCTGGACCGTGAGATCGACGAACCCGACCGCCGGCGGTGCCACCCGCGCAGAGGTCGCGAACGACGACAGCAACAGGCAACAGAGCGCGACCGGGAGAGACGGCTTCATCAGCCGTCAGCACCCCTGAAATCGCACCGCGCGCACCGCTGCCGCGCCCGCGGCGGGCGGCGCCGGCGGATTCTCGAGGTAGTAGTCGACCAGCTCCAGCACGCTGACACTGCCGAAGTCACCCAGATCCAGCTCGCCCATCTCCTCCGCCGGAGTCAGCGCCTGCGACGCCTGCAGCTCGGCGGTGGAGAGCGAAGCAAGGGGGAGACAGATCACGGCGATCAGGAGGCTGACCGCCAGCGACAGTGCGCAGAACAACAGACTTGCACGATCCATAGAGCCTCCCTACATCGAGTCCTTCACGAATCCCAGATACATGCCGAGAAACGCGACCACGAACATCACCAGCTGAGCCAGAGTCTCGAGATCAAGCGTCATCGGTCACTCCCCCTTGAAGTGGCGCACCAGTTCACCCAGGTCCAGCGCCTCGCCGCTCACCGGGTGCGCCACCGGTGGCGTGAAGAACGGGATGCCGTCGCGGCTCATACGCAGACTCTGCGGCGGAGCGACCAGCACGTAGAGCAGCGACACCAGGCAGACCAGGCCGATGACCGCGACGTAGAGCAGAGTGAAATTGATCCGCTTCATCTTCGCTATATCCTGCGGCAGAAGTTCAGTTCTTGCGCAGATAGAGCTCCCAGCGGCGCTCGCTCTTGCGTGTCTCCAGCAGCGTGGTACCGAGACCGTCCAGCATCGGCGGAATCGCCTCGACCGACGAGGGGTTGTCGACCAGCACCTCGATGACATCGCCCGGCGCGGCCGCCGCCAGAGCCTTCTTGGTCATCAGCTGTGGCCTAGGGCAGGAGTCGCCTATGCAGTCGACACACTGCGCAATGCTGACGACCTCTCCGCTCTCCAGCGTCGCCTCTCCGACCGGACCGCTGCTCTCTCCCTTCTCTTTCTTGCCGAATCCGAACATGTCGCACCTCTCAATCGATTGAAACCAGAATCAGTTGCTGGCAGCGCCACTCGACTGCCCGCGCTCCTTGCGCAGAATCGCCCGGTAGATGACGAACAGCACCAGTGTCTGCCCCAGGCCAAAGACGATCGCCGGAATGCCGTATTTCTCCTGCAGCGTCGCGGCGTTGCTGTAGCCCAGCTGCAGCGCCTGCAGATTGGGCTCTCCGGTCATCGCCGACGGAGCCGGTGGCCAGTAGTTGTAGGACCAGAGCAGCGAAAAAAGGAACATGCCGATGAAGGTGAACAGCAGCGCCCAGAGCGCGCCGACATTGCCCTCTCCGGTCTTGACCCAGGTGGAGACGGTGCAGGCTCCGGCCAGCACCATGCCGACGCCGAACAGGAACAGGCCTAGAATCTGGTTCAACCCTACGTCGAAGTGCATCGGGTGACCGTCGCCGATGGTCAGGAAGGTGGTGAAACCGATGGTCAGGATCATCATCGCCACCAGCAGTGCCTTGGTATTGCGATAGGTCTTGAACAGGATGGCGTCACGCAGGGCAGCGGTGTTGCAGAAACGCGACCTCTGCACCAGCAGACCGACCACCGAACCAAAGATGAAGGCGACCAGACACTCTCCAACGACAGACACGAATCACCCCTCCAGAATTTTCTTGTAGATCAGCGAACCGACCCAGGCACCGGCAATGATGCCGCTGATGGCGAGATAACCGCCCAGATTCATCTCGGGGGTCAGGCCGAAGAAGGTCGAAACGTTGCAGACGAACGCCAGGCGGATACCGAAACCCATCAACAGGCCGCCGACGGTGATCAGGATCCACTCCGAAAGATGGCGTGGGTAACGCAGATAGAACTCTTTGCTCAGCAGCGCGCCGACGAAGGCGCCGAACAGCATGCCCAGGCTGATGTAAATCTTCCAGTAGCCCGGGTCGGGCCTGAACACCAGATTCCAGAAGGGTATGCGCTGCAGATCCTCACCCAGCACCGCCTGCGCCGCAAGCCCGGTCATCATTGTCTCACCGCCGCCGACGGTCCAGGCGCCGACGATCAGGAACATGAAGATGTCGAGCACGGCGATGATCGCCAACGCAATGACAGGATCCAGCGTCTTGCGGAAAAACTCCATGCACAATCTCCCTCAACCCTGTTTGCCAACCGCCCCGCCGGGGACGATAGCGGTACTCTAAGTCCGCCACCCCGACGGCGGGTGGTATTTATTGCCAACTGCGGTGAGGGCCGTCAGGATCAACTTTTCAGGCCACCTCCAGAGTATAGTCCCGGCAGTAGAATCAACCTTGCTGGTGTACACTTCAGCGCATGAAGGGAAAACGAAAATCATTGGCCGGCCAATGCTGCCGGCACGCAGGCGCCGTACGTACGCCGGGGTCCAGCTGATGGCTATCTATCTCGAGCCGGTCGGGATGCTGGACCACATGTTCAACGCCTGTACCACCGACCAGATATCCGAGTTCATCCCCGAGAAGCGCGGTTTCCGGATCCACGGCCACTCCACCACGGTCAGGCTGGAGCGCGCCTTCTGGAGCGTACTGGACGTGATGGCCGCCGAGGAGGGGCTGTTGCTGCCGGAGCTGATCCAGCGCATCCACGACCACTGCCTGATCGCCAACGACAAGAATCTCGCCTCCTGCCTGCGCGTCATCTGCCTGAAGTATCTCAACGTCTACAGCTGACCCGATTCCGGCCGCTAGACAGTGGAAGGCGAGCGGCCTCCCCGGCCGCGGCTGTGCCGACTCGCCAATCCGGCCAAGACGACAGCGAGGTCACGGCATTGAGCCCAGTTCAGTCACCCGACAAGGCGTTTCTGTTCCGCGAGCAAACGGCGCTGCTCTACGCCAACGCCCCAACCGGACTGGCCGGAATTCTGGTGCTGACCGCCTTCTTCGCACTACTCTACTGGGACCATATCCCAGCGGACCTGCTGGCGCTGCTGATCTTGGCGTCGCTGCTCTCGGCGTTAGGGCGTGGATTGCTGTTACAAAGGTTCCGAAAGATCGGCGCAGGTGCCGCCCCCCGGATCTGGGCCCGTCGTTTCGTCTACGGCGCACTCTCGAGTGGCCTGGTGTGGGGGGGTGCCGCAATCCTCGCGATCAATTATGGCTCAATGGTCGAACACGCGTTGGCGACCCTGCTCATAGGTGGCATCTGCGCCGGCGCGCTCGCAACCAACGCCGCGTTGCCCGCAGCCTTCTTCGCGATATGCGTTCCGATTCTGTCCGCCCTGGTGATCGCGCTGGCTAGCCATGGAAGCTCCGAGCATCTCTTCATCGGAGCACTGACGGTGCTCTATTCGCTGGTGCTCTTCAACGCTTTCCACAGCTACCACAATATGTTGCGGGAATCGATCCGGCAGCGCTACAAGAATCGCACGATGCTCAACGAACTGGCCGAGAGCAATCGCAAGCTGCGCGCAAGTGAGGGGGCGATGTCGCTGGCGCGCGCGCAAGCGGAATCGGCGAACAAAGCCAAGAGCGACTTTCTCGCCGTCATGAGCCATGAGATAAGGACGCCGTTGAACGGCGTGTTGGGGATGGTTGAACTGCTGGGCGGCACCCCCCTGCAGGCGGACCAGCGGGAGTATCTGCAGATCATCCGCCAATCCGCAGAGGCACTGCTCGGAATCATCAACGACATCCTCGATTTCTCCAAGATAGAGGTCGGCAAAATGCAGCTGGCCCCGCTGCCGTTCGACCTCGAGCAGACTGTGGGGGATGTCGTCAAACTGCTCAAACCAAACGCCGACAAGCGCGCCATCGAACTCTCCCTGGAGTACCACCCGCAGTGTCCGAAAGCGCTGGTTGGCGACGCCGGACGACTGCGCCAGATTCTGATCAACCTGACCAACAATGCGATCAAGTTCACCCACCAGGGGTTTGTCCGCATCTCGATCAAGGCGCTCGCACGCACCGCTGAGCACTGTACGTTGGAGATCGCGGTACAGGACAGCGGCATCGGTATCAGCGAGCAGGATCAGACGCGCCTGTTCGAGGCCTTTACCCAGGCCGATAGCAGCACCACCCGCAGTTATGGGGGCACCGGCCTGGGTCTTGCGATCTGCCGTCAACTCACCGATTTGATGGGGGGCGAAATCAGTGTGCAGAGTAGACCGGGGGAGGGAAGCAGATTCGCTCTGTGCCTGTCGCTGCCGCTCGCGGAGCTCAAAACCACTGGAGAGGAGGCCTCCCCGGGAGACACGATCAAACTCTCCGGCCGGGTGCTGTTGGCGGAGGATATCCCCGCCAACCAGCTGGTCGCGCTCTCCTTCCTGCGGCGTCTCGGTCTGACCGCGGAGTGCGTGGAGAACGGCGTCGAAGCAGTGGCCAGGTGGCGTCAGGGCCACTTCGACCTGGTGCTGATGGATTGCCAGATGCCGCAGATGGATGGCTATCAGGCGAGCCGTGAGATACGCGCGCTGGAGCGGGATTCGCGCACGCCGATCATCGCCCTGACGGCCAACGATGCGGAGCTGGAACGGGAACGGCGCCTCGAAGCCGGAATTGATGGCCATCTAACGAAGCCGTTCACGGAAGATGAGCTGCGGCATCTGCTCTCGCACTGGTTGCCGCGTGCCGCCGCAACAGCGCGCAGCGCGCCACCAGAAGCGGCTTCGGCGGAGATAGCGACCAACGAGATCGAGAGCGTCGACCCGGCCAAACTGGAGCAATTGCGCGAAATGATGGGCGAGGATTTCGCACTGTTGATCCCGGCCGTTACCAGCAGCATCAGCGATCTGCTGGCGGCGTTTGCGGGTACCATCGAAAGCGGTGACCGGGGCGAACTCCAACGACTTGCCCATAGCATCAAATCTGCCAGCGCCAATGTCGGCGCGCTGCAGCTCTCGGCGCTGGCCGCCGATCTGGAACACCGAGCAGCCGAAATTGCGCTGCAGGAAGCGCGTGATCAACTGGTGCGGCTGCAACAAAGCTACACCCACGTCCGCCGCGACCTGGAACGGCTTTACGGTTAAGATATCGGCTGCAGGAGTATCGCGCCATCGAAGGCGCTGCAACGGATTCGGCCGCATAACCAGCCACACAGGTCTCAGTTTCGATGACATCCTCCACACCGACCGGCATGTTTTGCCGTAAACTGCATCGCTTTCATCGATTTGCCGGCGCGGCCGCGCTGCTGCTCGGCACTCAAACCGCGCTTTACGCCGACGACGGCGTGCTGCACTACCCGCTTCGGCAGGGTGACAATCCCTGGAACATCACGCAACGATTCCTGCACGGCATGGAGTACTGGAAGCCGCTGCTGAAACTCAACGGCATCGATAGACCCAGGCATCTCAAACCGGGCACGACGCTGACGATTCCGCTGCAGTGGCTGCGCGTAGAACCCGGTGGCGCGCGGGTGCAGGCGGTTTCGGGCGAGGCAGACCTGCTCTCAGACGGCCAGACTCGGCCGCTGCGACTCGACAGCGAGCTGGTCGCCGGCGACCAGGTGATCATCGGCGAGAACGGCAGTGCGGTGCTCGAATACAGCGACGGTTCGACGCTGTTGCTGGCAAAGGACACCCGCCTCACCCTGACCAGGGCCGACCGGTTCCCGGGTATGGGTCTGGCGGACACCCGCATCAGGCTGGACGCGGGGCGCACCGAAAACCGCGTCAAGCCCCGTGGCAGCAGGTTCGAGATCGATACCCCCTCGGCCAGCACCGCGGTACGCGGCACCCAATTTCGTGCCAGCGTCGACTCACAGGCGCCGCAGATCTCCCGCGTCGAGGTGACCCGGGGCGAAGTGGCGGTCTCCGCTGCGGGCACGGCGCGCGGCATCAGCGCCGGCTTCGGCACCCTGGTAGAGAAGGGCAAACCGCCGCTGCCACCGGTGCGTCTGCTTCCCGCCACCCGCTTTATCGAACCCGTCCCCTATTCGCGACGCTTCCCGTTGGAGATCCGTTGGCAGGCTACAAACGGCGCCAGCGGCTACCGGCTGCTGGCCAATGCGCTCGACAGCAAGGTTCCGCTGCTGGACCAGGTCACCGCACGCACCAGTCTGAGCACTGATGCGCTGCCGGATGGCAGCTATCGGCTGACGCTGCGTGCCATCGACGCCAACGGACTCGAGGGCGAGGAGAGCAGCCTGCAGTTCGAGCTCGACGCCCAGCCTCAGCCACCGCTGGCACTGCTTCCCGAAATCGACCAACGCGTGCGTAGCGAGTTGCCGACCTTCGAGTGGACACGCCCGGGTAACGGCGCCAGCGCACGCCTGCAGCTCTTCTCCCAGGGCGATCCGACCACGCCACTGCTGGATGTCGCGCAGCTGGAGGACGCGCGCTTCACCCCCGATCAGCTCGCGCCCGGCGACTACAGTTGGCGTCTGCAGGCGGAGCTGAATGGTGAGCAGGGCCCCTGGGGGGTGGCGCGGACATTCACCCTGCGGCCCGCTCCCGCGGCACCCGAGATTGCCAGCAGCGGCGACGAGCGGAGCATCAGACTGCAGTGGCCCGATAGCGGCGAGGGACGCCACTACCGGGTGCAGCTGGCCGACAGCGCCAAATTCGATCAGCTGATCAGCGAAGCGACCCTGGAAACGCCGACCTGGCAGACCGAACGTCCACCGATGCTCAGCTTCTTCCGTGTGCGGGTGATCGACAGCGACGGCTACGAGGGCGCCTGGAGCGTGCCGCAGATGATCGATCCGGCGCCCACACCCTGGTACATCTACATGGCGCCGCTGGCGTTTCTGCTGCTGGCGCTGTGATGCCGGCGCAACCGCAGTCACCGGTCCGGCAGCTGGTACTGGCGATGCTGGTGACGGCGGTGGCACTGCTGCCGCAGCTTACAGGCTGGCAGGCGCTCGACCGCTTCTTCTACGACCGGCTGATACGGCAACAGGCGGCACCCCCCGCCGACGACATTCTGCTGATCACCATCGACCAGCGCAGCCTCGACCGTCTCGGGCGCTGGCCCTGGCGACGGACGCGCCATGCCGAACTCATCGAGATCCTCGGCCAGGCGAAGCCACGCGCGGTTGCACTGGATATCCTGTTCGCGGAACCCGACCTGGAGCGCCCCGAAGACGATCGGCGACTGGCCGCCGCGATCCGCGCGCAGGGGCGCACGCTGCTGCCGCTCATTGCCGAACGCGCCAGCGTCGATGGCGCTCTCAGAGAGACGCAGCCATTGGCGCTGCTGGCTGAAGCCGCGGCGGGGCTGGGACACGCGGACGCCGAGATCGACAACGACGGCCTGGTGCGTTCGGCCTACCTCAAGGCCGGGCTGGGCGAGGCCAGCTGGCCCGCGCTGGCACTGGCGCTGGCGACGCTGGGCGATCCCCAGCGCGAGCCGGACTTCCTCGTCGGCGAACGCAATTATGGCGGCATGACCGGAAGCGGCTGGGTGCGCGACTATCGCGTGCTGATCCCCTATAGCGGCCCGCCCGGCAGCATCGCCGGCGTCTCCTACGTCGACGTGCTAGAGGGGCGGATTCCCGCCGACCGCCTGAGCGGGAAGTACCTCCTGGTCGGCGCTACCGCCAGCGGCATCGGCGAAACACTGGCAACACCCGTGGCGACCTTGGGCGAAGCGATGAGCGGCGTCGAGTTCAACGCCCAGCTGCTCGACAGCATCCTGCGTCAGCGCCTGATCGTCGGCCTGGAGTGGCCGTTGCAGGCGGGACTCAGCCTGCTCATCGCACTCGGCGGGATCATTCTGTCTATAACGCTGCCGGGGCGTGCGTTGCTGCCCGCATTGCTGCTGACAACCATCGCGTTGCTGGCACTCTGCTACGCACTCTTCACCCAGGCCCAACTATGGTATCCACCCGCAGGCGCGCTGCTGGCGCTGCTGCTGGGGTTTGCGCTGTTCGCGCGCCAGCGCCTGCTGGGAATGTTGCGTGCGCTGTTCGCCGCGCGCGACAACACCGATCTGCTGCTGGCGTCGATCGGCGAAGCGATCATCAACACCGATGCTGAGGGCCGCATCCTGCAGCTCAACAACGCCGCTGCGCAGCTCACCGGATTCAAGCCGGACGAAGTACGCGGCCGCCCGCTGCGGGAGACGTTCAACCTGCAGCTGCGCGACGGCAGGGCGTTCGAGATGCGGCAACTGCTCGCCGGGAAGCTGTTCCACAGCAGCGAACCGTTACTTCTGAGTACACTGCGTGGGCGCAAGGCACCGGTCCAGGTCGCCGCGACACCGTTGCCGCAGGGTGACATGGACGCCTATGGCGCGCTTATTGTCATCACCGATATCAGCGAGGAGGAGCGGTTGCAGGCAGCCATCGCCCATCGCGAAAGACACGACCCGCTGACCCAGCTCCCCAACCGCGAACATCTGCTGCACAAACTCAAACCCGCACTGCGTCGTGCCACCGCCAGTGGCCACACCCTGATCCTGGTCAAACTGGCCATCTCCCGGTTGCACACGCTCGATCAACAACTTGGCGAAAACGACAGCGAGCAGCTACTGCGTACCATCGCCCAACGGTTGGAGAGGGCCGCCGGTCCCGGCGGCATTGCGGCACGTACCGGCAGCGACGAATTTGCGCTGGTTATCGAAAGCAGCCGATCGGCGGACGATACCGCCCCGGTGGTCGAGCGACTGCAGCAGGATCTCGGCGCCGAGCTCGAAATCTCCGGCAAGAGCGTCCGGCCGCAGCTCAAGCTCGGCGTATCCTGTTTTCCGGATCTCGCCGCTACCGCGGAAGAGCTGCTGCGGCAGGCCGGTTCGGCGCTCTACCAGAGCAAGTCGCAACAGGATTCCAGCTACACGCTCTTCAGCGAAGATATGCGCAGCGAGATCGAGCACCGCCGGCGAATCGAGCTGGCGTTCGAACGGGCGCTCAGAGATGAGCTGCTGGAGAGCTTCTACCTGCCGCTGATACGCGCCGGGGATCGCGTGATCTGCGGCGTCGAGGGACTGCTGCGCCTGCCGGACGGAGAGGGTGGCCACCTGCCGGCGCATGAGTTCATCGCCCAGGCGGAGCAGGCCGGCCTCATGGCGGAGATCGGCTACCGGCAGTTCAGCGAGATCTGCTACCAGCACCTGCTCTGGCGGGAGCAGGGATTGCCGGCACTGCGACTCGCCTTCAATCTCTCCCGTTCGCAGTTGCAGGATCCTGCGCTCCCCGCTGCGCTGGAGCACCTCATGCGCAGCAACAATGTCGATCCGGAACTGGTCGAGTTCGAGATCGGCGAACCTATAATACGCGCACAGGGGTCCGACTGTCTGAAGGTGGTTCGCGACCTGCGTAAGCTGGGCTGCAGCATCTGCCTGGACGACTTCGGTACCAGCTCTGGAGCGATGAGCTCTTTGATGGCCTTCGACTTTCAGCGCCTCAAAATCGATCCGCTGTTCGTGCAGAATATCGGCACGCAGGCGGGCTCGGGCGCGTTAACCTCGGCCATGATCGGCATGGCCCACAGCCTCAACATGCAGGTAACCGCCGAAGGGGTGGAGAACAACGCCCAGTTCGACCTGCTGCGGCGACAGGGGTGCGACGAGATGCAGGGATTCTACTTCGGCGAACCCCTGCCGGCCGCAGACCTGGCACAGCACTTTCTCGACAGCGGAGGTGTCGCGGTCATCTCCAAAGCAACAGACGGCAGGGAGTGAAACAGCCGGAATGGCATCGGTCTATACTGATGACAGTCTGACGAGAACCGGAAAACGACCAACGGGACAGCACAGATGGTACTGATGAACAATGATGACCCGCTCTACCGGCTGCTGCGCGAAGGCGAGGTTGAGGAGTTCAACACGCGGCGCCACAGTGGCGAAGCCTGTAACCTGCGGGCCTGCGACCTGCGCGGTCTGGATCTGCGCAAACTGGATGCAACCGGTCTGGACCTGCGCGACTGTTACCTGCGCCAGGCCGATCTGCGTGGGGTCGACTTCAGTCAAACCAATCTCGAGGGCGCCAGTATCAACGGCGCCAAGATATCGGGCACCTACTTTCCCGCGGCGCTGAGTGCCGAGGAGATTTCACTTTCGCTGATGCACGGCACACGCCTGCGCATGCGCAGTTCCGGCTAAGGCTCAGCAGGACGCGCTGACTGCAGCTGACGAATCCCTGCCGCGACCTGAGTGGCATACCAGATCGGCTGTTCCCGGGCCAGCGGATAACCCAGCCGAACCGCGGCGCCGGCCAGGGCGGTCAGCGCCTCATCCCCGCTCTGCAGACTTAATTCGATCAACATCGCCGCCGGTGACGGCAGCGCACCATCGCTGATGGCACGCTCCAAGGCGATGCCCGGCAGTAGCAGATCGTCGCTTGCCTGCCACCCCCGATCGCGATAGAAACGGCGCCAGGCGCTGCGCATCAGCTCGCGCGCCAGCTCCAGATCACCGCTTGCGCCACTCAACTCTCCCCACTCCCACAAACCGGCGGCGACATAGACGTAATCCTCCAGCGCGGCGCGCCCGAGTTCGCCACCAGCCGCATGCGCGCGTCGGAGTTGTTGGCCATCCCACAGATGGTTCAGCAGATAGTCGCGCAGGCGCTTGGCAGCCTCACGGAAGGGCGGGTGATTCAGTGCGCGGGCGCCCTCCACCAGCGCCGACAGCATCAGTCCGTTCCAGGCGGCGAGCTGTTTCCCATCCCGCGGGTGGTTGCGCGGCGCCCGCGCCGACAGCAGTTTTTGCCGCACCCGCAGCTCGAGCATGTCGAGCTGCTCCCGGTCGATTCCGAGAGATGCCTGCAGCTGCTCCGGCGAAGCGCCGTCAACGGGCAGGTAATCCGTCGCCGTTGGCGCATCCCCCTGCAGGCGCCAGCGCAATCTGGCGAAGCGGATCTCCTCGCGGTCCAATACCTCACGCAGCACCACGTCGCTCCAGAGGTAACCTCCACCCTCCTCGCCCGCAGGATCGAGTGCGGAGAGGCTGGCGATAAAACCGCCATCGCGCCCCGCCATCACCCGCAGCGCAAAATCGAGCGTGTCACGGGCCACCTGCAGATAGTCGGGGCGCTCCAGCACCCCGGCGGCCTTGATATAGAGACGGGCGAGCAACGCCTGGGTATAGAGCATCTTTTCATAGTGAGGTATCTGCCAGCCCGGATCGACGGTATAGCGAAAGAACCCTCCGCCGAGATGGTCTCGCAGCCCTTGCCCCGCCATCTGATCGAGCGTCAGTTCCATGAACTCGCGCAACTGACTGTTGGGCGCCGCCCGCAGGCGATCCAGCAGCACCGACAACTGCGGTGCCATCGGAAACCGGTTCTGGCGACCGAATCCCCCCTCCATATCGTCACCCAGAGCCAGCGCGGCGCGCAGCAGGGCGGTATGCAGCGTCTTCGCATCCATCTCCGACTCCGCCGCGGGGCTCTCCGCGGCGGCTTCGGTCTGTGCTGCGATCCGCGCGGTCTCCGCGAGTTCTGCGGCGCGGGTCTGCCACAATGAGCGCAGTCGCTGCAGCAGCAGCCTGAAGTTGTCAGGCGGCGAATAGGTGAGCCCGATCAACGGGTAACCCTCCGGCGTCAGGAAGACATTGAGCGGCCAGCCGGCAGTGCCGCGGGTGCGCCGGACGAAATCGATCAGGTGCGCATCCAGCGCCGGCTGCAACTCGCGATCGATCTTAACCGGAATGAAGTGGTTGTTGAGCAGAGCGGCGATTTCGCCATCACCGTAGCTTTCGCGTTGCATCACGTGACACCAGTGGCAGGCGAAGTAGCCGCTGGAGATGAATAACAGCTTGTTTTCGCTGCGCGCCCGCTGTAACACTTCGCCGCCCCACTGCTGCCACTGTACCGGATCGGCGGCGTGCATGGCGAGATAGGGTGATGGGTGCTGGCGCATCTGGTTCTGCAGTGCCCCAGCCAGAGGCAGGTCGAGCAGCAACAGTAGCGGCAGGAGGATCAGGGCGCGCCTGGGCATCGGTTGACTCCGGTTCGGGCGCCGACAGGTGGGCGGGCTTGGTCATCTGACCCCAGCCCGGCTGGCCCGGTTCCGTGCCTCAATCGTCGTCGAGTTGTTGCAGGATATTGCGCGCCACGTTGACCTGATCCGCGTTACCCTCGGCGAGCACCTCGTACAGAAGCGCGCGGGCAGCCTGCAGTTGGCCTGCATCCCGCAGCTGCTGCACCTGTTTCAGTTTCTGCTCGACGGGCGAAGAGGGCTCTGCTGCCGGTACGGACTCTTCACCATCACCCTCGTCGCCGGCGTCGTCATACTCTGTGTACTCCTGCTCCTCCTCCGCCTCGATGATGTCGAGCTCTGCCTCCAGCTCCGCCTCCGTCAATGGCACATATCGGTCGCTATCGAGCTCGCCGCGCCCGTTCACCGGCGGTGGCTCGGCAATGTTTTCGGCGGCGAAGGGATCCTGCGGCTCCACCGTAGTGGTCGCACCGGCAACCGCAGCCGCACTTGAAGTCGTCGAGGCAGCCGAAGTTGCAGCTGCCGGTTGCGCTTCGGCGTCTGCCGACTGCTCAGCACCTACGCGTCTGGCGAAAAGCTTGGCCGCGATCACACCCGCCTCGAACAGCAGCCACATCGGCAGTGCCAGCAGCGTCTGCGAGATGACGTCGGGTGGAGTAAGCAGCATTCCGAGCAGGAATGCACCGACGATGATATAGGGACGCTTCTCGATCAGCTTCTCCGGCGTGGTCACCCCCATCCAGACCAGAATGAATGTGGCAATCGGCACTTCGAAAGCCATGCCGAAGGCGAAGAAGAGGGTCAGGATGAAATCGAGGTAACGCGCGATGTCGGTTGCCACCTCCACCCCGTCCGGCACCGTACCGGTCAGAAAGGCGAACACCAGCGGGAAGACGACGTAGTACGCGAACAGCATGCCGATGTAGAAAAGCAGCGTGCTGGAGGCGACCAGAGGCAGCACCAGCCGTTTCTCGTGGGCGTAGAGGCCAGGCGCGATAAACGCCCAGAGCTGATAGAGGGTATAGGGTATGGAGATGAAGAAGGCCGCCACCAGACTGAGCTTGAACGGCGTCAGAAAGGGCGATGCCACCTCGGTGGCGATCATGCTGCTTCCCGCCGGCAGATGCGCCATCAACGGGCTGGCCACCCAGATATAGATATCGTTGGCGAACGGAAAGAGCAGCAGAAAAAACAGTGCCACCACCGCCAGCGCGCGCAACAACCGATCGCGCAATTCAAGCAGGTGGGATACGAAGGGTTGCTCCTTGAAGGCGTCGTTAGCCTGATTGTTGTCTGTTGTCATCTTTCTGCTTGCCGGCGACCTCTGCGCTGTCGCCGAAGCGGCTGTAGGAGTCCCCCTCAGAGCCGAAGGCTTTCTCCCCCTGGCGCACACTGCCGTGCACCTCTTCCTTCATCTCGCGCACGCTGGCGGTGGTCTCCTCGATCACCTCTTCGAACGGATTGAGCTGCTGCTTCTGCTTCTCCAGAATCTGCTTCAGCTCCTCGGCCTTGATCTCCTTGTCGATCTCGGACTTCACCGCGTTGAGCACGCTACGGCCCTTTCCCAGCCACTTTCCGGCCGTAAAAGCCAGCTTCGGCAGGCGCTCGGGACCGACCACCACCAGCGCCACCAGGCCGATGAGCATCAACTCCCAAAAGCCGATATCAAACATTTGCGTGTTGCCGCCCGGTCAGTCTCAGATCAAGATCTGTTCTGCTCTTTCTTCTCCGCCTCGCCTTCGATGACGCTCTCTTCATCGGCCTTCTCGAGGCGCTGCTTGTCGGCCTCGTGCTCCCCATCCTTCATTGCACCCTTGAACCCTTTGACCGCACTGCCCAGGTCGGAGCCGATGTTCTTCAACCGCTTGGTGCCGAACAGCAGCAGCACGATTACCAGAACGATCAACAACTGCCAGATACTGATTCCACCTATACCCATCAATCTCTCTCCAATGGCTTAAACCGGTTCGGGTCCCGTGGACCCTCGTAGATTTTCGCTGACGCCAGGCTGCGCGCCGCCACAGTGCGCCGATGATACCGCAAAAAATGTTATTGAGTCCCACGCCGGCGCTTCTCCTCCAGACCAGAGAGGCCGAAACGACGATCCAGTTCGTCGAGCACCTGTTGCGGCGAGAGACCCTGCTGTGCCAGCAGCACCAGTGTATGAAACCAGAGATCAGCGACCTCGCAGACGACCTTTTCGGCCACTCCGTCCTTGGCCGCCATCACGGTTTCGGTGGCCTCCTCGCCGATCTTCTTCAGTATCGCATCCAGCCCCTTGGCGTAGAGCGCGGCCACGTAAGAGCTCTCCGCATCCGCCTGCTTGCGTGCCTCCAGCACCTCTGCCAGCCTGGCCAGAACCTCTGTCGACATCACGCCTCGCCCCCGGTCACAGACGCACCTCGACACCACGCTCCTGCATGTAGCGCTTCGCCTCGCCGATGCTGTACTCGGCGAAGTGGAAGATGCTCGCCGCCAGCACCGCATCCGCCTTGCCTTCGACCACACCATCGACCAGATGCTGCAGGTTGCCCACGCCGCCGGAGGCGATCACCGGGATCTCGACCGCCTCGCTGATGGTGCGGGTCAAGTCGAGATCGAAACCGATCTTGGTGCCGTCGCGGTCCATGCTCGTCAACAGGATCTCACCCGCGCCGTAAGCGGTCATTCGCCGTGCCCACTCGACCGCATCCAATCCGGTAGGCTTGCGCCCGCCATGGGTAAAAATCTCCCACTTCAATGGCTCGCCAGGGGCGCTCACCTGCTTGGCATCGATCGCGACGACGATGCACTGCGAACCGAAGCGTTCG
This sequence comes from Gammaproteobacteria bacterium, assembly GCA_020445335.1. Classification (GTDB taxonomy): domain Bacteria; phylum Pseudomonadota; class Gammaproteobacteria; order Chromatiales; family Chromatiaceae; genus HKST-UBA178. Next base: position 47,323 of record JAGRGU010000046.1, on the reverse strand, counting down.
CTCGCCTGGCGCACGAACTGGGGATTGAAGACCGCGGCGGTATTGATTCCGACCTTGTCGGCACCGGCGTTGAGCATCCGACGGACGTCGTCAACCGTGCGAATACCACCGCCGACGGTCAAAGGGATGAAGACCTCGCCGGCCACCTGCTCGACCACATGAGCGATGGTGTCGCGATCGTCGGAACTGGCGGTGATATCGAGAAAAGTGATCTCGTCCGCACCCTCTTCGTTGTAACGACGCGCCACCTCAACCGGGTTGCCTGCGTCGCGTATATCGATGAATTTGACGCCTTTGACAACGCGTCCGGCATCGACGTCCAGGCAGGGAATGATTCTCTTTGAAAGCATCGGACCGGCTCACCCGCACGCGCTGTCGGCCAAGCGCTGCCCCTGAGCGAAATCGAGCGTGCCTTCGTAGATCGCCCGTCCGGTAATCGCACCGCTGATACCGCTGGAGGCCACCTCGCAAAGCGCGGCTATATCCTCGATATCGGTAATGCCGCCCGAAGCGATCACAGGGATCGATATCGCCTCCGCCAGCGCCTGGGTGGCGGCGATATTGGGTCCGGTCAGCATGCCGTCGCGCCCGATATCGGTGTAGACGATCGCCGCCACACCATCCTGTTCGAAGCGTTGCGCCAGCTCGGTCACCGGATGCTCGGTTAGTTTCGCCCAGCCTTCGATCGCCACCATCCCATCCTTCGCATCCAGACCGACGATGATGCTGCCGGGGAAGCGTTTGCAGGCCCGCCCGACGAACTCAGGCTCTTTGACCGCCTGGGTGCCGATGATCGCGAAATTGACGCCCGCCTCAAGATAGGCAGCAACGGTCTCCTCGTCGCGGATGCCGCCGCCCACCTGAATCGGCAGATCCGGAAAGGCCGCGGCGATCTGCCGTATCACCTCGCCATTGACCGGCTTGCCGGCGAAGGCACCGTTGAGGTCGACCAGATGGAGCCGACGCGCTCCCTCGGCCACCCAGCGCCCGGCCACTTCGACCGGGTCGTCCGAAAAAATGGTTTCATCGTCCATGCGCCCCTGCCGCAGACGCACACAACGACCGTTCTTCAGGTCAATTGCAGGTATCAGTAACACGATTCAAGGCCTCCAGCGGAGAAAGTTTCGCAACAGTCGCAGTCCCGCGTCGGCGCTCTTCTCCGGGTGGAACTGGGTCGCAAACAGGTTTTCGCGGGCAATCACACTCGCGAAACTGATGCCGTACTCGGTAATGCCAGCCACCAGAGCACTGTCGTTCGGACTGACGTAGTAACTGTGCACGAAATAGAAGCGGCTGAGTTGCGGAATGCCCTCCCAAAGCGGGTGATCGATTCTCTGCTCCACCTGGTTCCAACCCATCTGCGGGATCTTCAGCCGCTGGCCGGCACACTCCATGCGCTCAGGAAAACGCACCACCTCGCCCTCCAGCAAGCCCAGCAACGCGGTACCGCCGTTCTCTTCGCTGTGCTTCATCAGTACCTGCAGCCCCATGCAGATACCCAGGAAAGGCTTGCTGGCCGCGGCCTCAAGTACCGCCTGGTTGAGGTGGTGATCGGAGATCGCGGCCATGCAGTCGCGCGCCGCCCCCTGCCCCGGGAAGACAACCCGGTCTGCCGCCAGTATCTGCGCGGGATCGTCAGTCACCAGTACCTGATCGCCGGCCTCGGCAACATGCTCCACCGCCTTGGAGACCGAGCGCAGATTGCCCATGCCATAATCGATTACCGCAACACGCTTGGACATATGCAGAATTCCGCCGAATGCTAGAGAGCGCCTTTGGTCGAAGGCAGCAGACCCGCCATTCGCGGATCCGGCTCAAGCGCCATCCGCAGTGCGCGGCCAAATGCCTTGAACAGTGTTTCGGCAATATGGTGCGCATTGCGTCCGCGCAACGTATCGGCGTGCAGTGTCACGCCGGCATGATTGACGAAGCCCTGAAAGAACTCGTAGAAGAGCTCGGTGTCGAAGTCGCCGATGCGCGCACGTGGAAATTCGACGTTGAACTCCATTCCGGGCCTGCCCGACAGATCGATCACCACCCGCGACAGTGCCTCGTCGAGCGGAACATAGGCGTGGCCGTAGCGCCGGATCCCCTTCTTGTCGCCGACCGCCCTCGCCAGCGCCTGACCGAAAGTGATGCCTATGTCCTCGGTGGTGTGGTGCGCATCTACCTGCAGATCACCACGCGCCCTGATGGTGATATCGATCATTCCGTGGCGGGCGATCTGGTCGAGCATGTGCTCCAGAAAAGGTACCCCGGTATCGAGTCGCGATTCGCCGGCGCCATCCAGATTGAGCGAGACGCTGACCTGCGTCTCCAGTGTGTTACGTTCGATTTCCGCTGTGCGCTGCATGCGTCGGACCCCGATGGAGAGTGGGTGGAAAATTGGCCGATCGGAATCGGAAACCCGACTATTCTAAGCCAGATAGACAACAAGTACAGAGCCGGCGTCAAAAACCGCCCGCGCACCCCTCCGGGCTACACCCGCAACCGGAACGTAACGGGCCCGTCATTGCACAGCGAGACCTGCATATCCGCGCCGAATACTCCCCGCCCCAGCTTGCCGTGCCGGTTGGCCGCAAGGTCGCAGAGGTAGTCGAAGAGGGCCTCTCCCTGTTGTGGCGGTGCAGCGGCGGAGAAACCAGGCCGCATCCCTTTGGCGGTATCCGCCACCAGGGTGAACTGCGGAACCAGCAACAGACCGCCGTCGATCTGCGTCAGCGACAGGTTCATGCGTCCGCAGTGATCGGCGAACACCCGGTAGCCCAACAACCGCTCGAGCAGACGCTCGGCCTTGGCACGGTCGTCAGCGCGCTCGACGCCCACCAGCACCAGCAGCCCTCTGCCGATGCTGGCTATAGACTCGCCCGCGACATCCACCCGGGCCTCGCTCACCCTTTGAAGCAGCGCAATCATTGTCTCGGCTTCACTATTGCCTCAGGAGCTAAATTCGTCAATATAAGGATTTTCGATACTTTTTCAGATTTGTCCTACAAAGAACTGCGGCATCGCCCGACACTTTCGCCGCCAAAGGGGTGTAGACTTTAATTGTCGCCATCCAAGGAAGTCTAAGGACTGAGCTCTTCACCACAGGGATGAGTCTAAGGACCGGATACCCTTTGCCAACCAAGCCCGGCGACACGGCCCCGACAGCAAGGATTGCTGCCGGGGCTTTCTTCTTTCCGCCCCATGCTCACTCGCCGGCCGGACGCGAGGCGCGTTTACGCTCGTGCTCTTTAAGGTGGCGTTTGCGCACTCGGATCTGACTCGGTGTGATCTCCACCAGCTCGTCACCCTCGATGAACTCCAGCGCCTGCTCCAGCGAGTAGCGGATCGGCGGTGTCAGCAGGATATTCTCGTCGCTGCCGGCGGCACGGATGTTGGTCAGCTGCTTCGCTTTCAGCGGATTGACCGTCAGGTCGTTGCCACGTGAGTGTATGCCGACCACCTGCCCTTCGTAGACCTCGTCGCCAGGTCTGGTGAACAGACGCCCGCGTTCCTGCAGATTGAACAGCGCGTAGCCCAGCGCCTTGCCGGTGCTGTTGGAGATCAGCACACCGTTCTTGCGCGGCGCTATGCCTCCGCGGTGCGCGGGCGCGTAGCTATCGAAGACATGATAGATGAGCCCCGATCCTGAAGTCAGCGTCAGGAACTCGGTCTGGAAGCCGATCAGGCCACGCGAAGGGATCACGTAATCCAGTCGCACCCGCCCGCGCCCGTCCGGGATCATATCGCGCAGATCACCGCGACGCGCGCCCAGGCTCTCCATGATCGCTCCCTGGTGCTGCTCCTCGATATCGACGGTCAGCTGTTCGTAGGGCTCACAGATCTCGCCCTCCACTTCGCGGAAGATCACCTCCGGGCGCGAGACGGCGAGTTCGTAACCCTCGCGGCGCATATTCTCGAGCAAGATCGAGAGGTGCAGTTCGCCCCGCCCGGAGACGCGGAACTTCTCCGGGTCGTTACCCTCCTCCACACGCAGCGCCACGTTGTAGAGCAGCTCGCGCTCCAGGCGATCCTTCAACTGGCGAGAAGTGATGTACTTCCCCTCTCTGCCCGCGAACGGCGAGTTGTTGACCTGGAAGGTCATGCTCACCGTCGGCTCATCGACGGTCAGGCCGGGCAGCGCCTCGACCTGCTCGGGATCGCACAGCGTATCCGAGACATTGGGCGCTTCGATGCCGGAGATCGCGACGATATCGCCGGCGCTCGCCTCCTCCACCTCCACCCGCTCCAGACCCAGAAAACCGTATACCAGACCGATCTTGGCGCGATGTTGGGCACCATCCCGCTTCACCACCATCACCGGCATGTTGCGCTGCACCCGCCCGCGGGTGATACGGCCGATCGCGATCGCGCCCACATAGCTGTTGTAGGCCAGCGTCGACACCTGCATCTGAAACGGTCCGGCCGGATTGACCTCCGGCACCGGGCAGTTGTCGACGATGGCGTGAAACAACGGCGTCATGTCGCCACTGCGCACATCCGCCTCGGTACCGGCGTAGCCGTTGATCGCCGAGGCGTAGACAATGGGAAAATCGAGCTGCTCGTCGCTCGCGCCGAGTCGGTCGAAGAGGTCGAAAGTCTGGTCGATGACCCAGTCCGGTCGCGCGCCCTCGCGGTCGATCTTGTTGACTACGACGATCGGCTTGAGACCGTGCGCGAAAGCCTTCTGGGTCACGAACCGGGTCTGCGGCATCGGTCCCTCCACCGCGTCCACCAGCAGCAGCACGGAGTCGACCATCGAAAGCACACGCTCCACTTCGCCACCGAAATCGGCATGGCCCGGCGTATCGACGATATTGATGCGGTAGTCGTTCCAGCGAATCGCGGTATTCTTCGAAAGAATGGTGATGCCACGCTCCTTCTCCAGATCGTTGGAGTCCATAACCCGCTCGACCGGGCCAAAACGATCCCCCAGGGTGCCGGATTGCTGCAGCAACTGGTCGACCAGCGTTGTCTTGCCATGGTCCACATGGGCGATAATGGCGATATTTCTGAGCTTGCTGATCATCGGGAAGTGCCTCGCAAGAAAAAGGCGCGCATTATAACGGATTCTGCCGATCTATCAGGGAAATGAAATTTCGCAATGTGGATCAGGGATTTAGTCGCCAATCGTTAGACGAAACTTTTATCTGGATGGCTATCGCTTTGTCATTGAAATCAAATCCCGGTTATCCACAATTTCTGTGGATAACTCTGTGGAGGGCGAGGGAAAAGAAAGCTTAAATCCTCATAAAATCGCACTTTCCGTCAGATTGAAAAAAAAATGCACAATTTGACATCTCTTTTTCAATCAACAGGTTAGGCGAATTGGACTTTTTTTTGCCACACCACTTGACAACTTCAGCCGCAACAGGCTAGGAAAGTTCAAAAATGTGAATAACCCAACACTAATGAAGCCGTTACGGACGGGGCCCGCACTTTTTCCAAACTAGCTTTGGACTTCTCCTTCTCCATCTGAAAAAATCACCCCTATCGGCAGCAGCGCCAGCCTGAAGGTTCAGCTTCCAGCCATTGAACCGATTGGTCGTGACCGCCTGGCTCCCGCAACCCGAGAGATCGAAGCGATCTGCCAGCCCTGACTGGCTGGAAGCCGCGTAAGCGCTTCGATCCCGGAGGCGCAAAGCGGGTTTTAATTCCTCAGACTCTTTCAGAGGTCGTTTTTGTGAAATATTTTCTTCTGGGATTGGCATTGCTGTTGGCGGCCGGCCAGCTTCATGCCGAGAGCCGCTACGTCACCGATCAGTTCAAAGTCACGCTCCGATCGGGCGAGAGCTCGACCCACAAGATCCTGCGCATGCTGCCGAGCGGCTACGAGGTGCAGCTGCTGGAGAGCAATGCGGCGTCCGGCTACTCGCATGTCAGAACCCAGGACGGCAAAACCGGATACATCCTGACCCGGCAGCTGATGCCGATTCCGAGCGCCCGCGACCGCCTGGTCAGCGCCGAAAGTCGGCTCAGGGAGCTGCTCGAAGAGCCCGGCAAGCTCACCGCCCGCCTGGCCAAACTGCAGGAGGAGTTCAGCGAACTGCAGCAGGAACACAGCACGCTGTCACAACAAAAAGAGGCGCTGGACAAAGAGCTCGAGTCGATCCGGCGCACCGCCTCCAACGCCATCCGCATCTCCAACGAACGCAATGAACTGCGCAAGACCGTCGCCCAGCTGACGCATCAGGTGGAGGGACTGAAACAGGAGAACCGGGAGCTGAGCAACAACAGCAACCAGAAATGGTTCATGATCGGCGGCGGCGTCATCATCCTCGGCATCGTCATCGGGCTGATCCTGCCGCACCTGCGATTCCAGCGACGTAAAAACTCCTGGGGTTCACTCTAGGGTTAGCCAACACTCTGCGGTCTGCGGAAAACCGCTCCATCCGGGCAGACCGGGTTCAACGGCACGGATCGCGGCCGAACCTGAACGCGCGTGAATAATTTAGGACTATAATCCAAGTCACACGCAACAGACGTCGGCGGAATCCAGCCATGAGCGCCAAAAGCGAACTGACCAGGCAGCGTATCGTCGACGCAGCCAATCAGCTCTTCTACCGCAAGGGGTTTCACCGCACCTCGTTTTCCGATGTCGTTGCCGAAGCCGACGTGCCGCGCGGCAACATCTACTACTACTTCAGGTCCAAGGAGGAGATCCTCAAGGCCGTGATCCGCCACCGCCTGGAGACCATCGGTACCATGCTGGCGGAGTGGAGCAAAAACATCGACAGGCCGCAGCGCCGTCTGGAGCGATTCGTCCGCATCATGTATGACAGCACGCCCGCGCTGCTCCGTTCCGGCTGCCCGATGGGCTCGCTGGCGATGGAGTTCGCCAAGGATGACGCGGAGATGAAAGGGGAATCGAAAAAGCTGTTCGACATCTTTCAGCAGTGGCTGGCGCAGCAGTTCGCCGAGATGGGTTACCGGGAGGAGGCGCAGGAGCTCTCGCTGCAGTTGCTGGCGCGCGGACAGGGATTGATCGTGGTGTCGCAGGTCTACCAGGATCCCGGCTTTCTCGAGCGTGGCACCCAGGAGCTGGATCGCTGGATAGACGAGCTGGCGCGTTATGCCTGACTCGCCGCCCGGTCTGATGACGATGCTCTCGCAGCTCATCGCCGCCCCGTCGGTGAGCAGCATAAACGCGCAGTGGGACCAGTCGAACCGCGGCGTCATCGAACTGCTGAGCGGATGGCTCGAGGACGTCGGCTTTCGGGTCGAGGTGCTGGAGTTGGCAAACGCCCCGGGCAAATACAATCTGGTTGCCAGTGCCGGTCGCGGAACCGAGGGTATGATCCTCTCGGGCCACACCGATACCGTACCCTGCGACGAACAGCTCTGGGCCAGCGACCCGTTCAGGCTGAGCGAACGCGACGGCCGCCTCTATGGCCTGGGTACCGCGGACATGAAGTCGTTTTTCGCGCTGGCAATCGAAGCGGTCAGGAAGTTCGACCTGAAGCAGCTGAAACAGCCGCTGGTTCTGCTCGCGACCGCCGACGAGGAGAGTACCATGTGCGGCGCCCGGTCACTGGTCGAGAGCGGTCGCCATTTGGGGCGCCACGCACTGATCGGCGAACCGACCGGCCTGCGCCCGGTGCGCATGCACAAGGGCATCACGATGGAGACCATCCGCCTGTTCGGCCGTTCCGGCCACTCCAGCAACCCGGCCCTCGGCGTCAGCGCACTGGAGGGGATGCACCGTGCCATCGGCGAGATCCTCGACTGGCGGTCGGAGCTGCAGCAGCGCTACCGCAACCCGCTGTTCGAGGTGGAGGTGCCGACGTTGAACCTGGGCCATATCCACGGCGGCGACAACCCCAACCGGATCTGCGGTCAGTGCGAACTGCAGATCGATCTGCGACCGCTGCCTGGCATGGATATCGCCGCGCTGCGCGCGGAACTGTCGCAGCGACTCGAGCGGCTGTTCGAGTCGAGCGGGCTGCGACTGGAGCTCAGCACCCCATTCGGCGGCATACCGGCGACCGAGACACCGGCTGACGCCGCGATAGTGCGCGCCATCGAAAATCTCACCGGCGCCAGGGCCGGCGCGGTTGCGTTCGGTACCGAAGCGCCCTACCTGAACCAGCTCGGGGCGGAGACCGTGATTCTGGGCCCGGGTGATATCGAGCAGGCGCACCAGCCGGACGAGTATCTGTCGCTGGCACGCATAGCACCGATGATCGACACGCTGCAGGCCGTGATAAGGCGTTTCTGCCTGGCGTGAACGAAAGCGTTGTCTCACTCCGCGGTAATCAGCGCCGGAAGATGCAGACGCGCGCCGGGTTCGAGACCCTGCCGCTTGAACCACCCCAGATTCATCTCCAGTGCATAGCGTGCCGGAGCGCTCGAGCTATGGATCCTCCTGCCGCCGTCGGGGAGCATGCCGATCTGCTGGATCAACACGCCGTCGGCATCGAAGAAGCCGACATCCAGCGCGATCTCGGTGTTGAGCATCCACAGCTGCAGCACCTTCTGCTGCGGAAAAACCAGCAGCATGCCCTGATCCGGCGGCAGTTCGCGGCGACCCATAAGCCCCTGCATCCGCTGCTCGGGCGTACGCGCCACCTCGACCTCGGCCGCAACCGCTCCAACCCGGATCGGCAACCGGTTGCGTTCGCCACAGGCGACGAGCATCAGCGATAAGACGAATAAAGTGAAAAAGCGAATCACGGAGCGCAACGCTTCAGACAAGGGCTGTTACTATTAATCGAATGACTCGAACCACAGATTAATGGGAATTCGATCCAGTGGCAAAAAAGCGCGCACCCAGCACCGATCCGTTCGTCGAATGGTTTCGCAACTCCTCGCCCTACATCCACGCCCATCGTGGCTGCACCTTCGTTCTCGCCTTTGATGGCGAGGCGCTGCGCGACGGCGGTTTCGCCAGCCTGGCGAACGATATCGCGCTGCTCAACGGCCTCGGCATCCGCCTGGTGCTGGTGCACGGCGCTCGGCCACAGATCGAGGCGAGCCTGCGTCTGCGCAATGCGCAGATGCAGATCGTCAACGGCCTGCGGGTGACCGACGATGCCGCACTGGCCTGCGTCAAAGAGGCGGCCGGAACAGTTCGCGTAGAGGTGGAAGCGCTGCTCTCGGTGGGATTGACCAATTCGCCGATGGCCGGCGCCAATATCCGCGTCGCCTCGGGAAACTTCGTCACAGCGCAACCGCTGGGGGTACTGGGCGGTGTCGACTACTGTCACACCGGAAAGGTAAGGCGCATCGATGCCAAGGCGATCAGCCAGCTGCTCGAGACCGGCGCCATCGCGCTGATTCCGCCGCTTGGATACTCACCTACCGGCGAGGTGTTCAACCTGGCCGCGACCGACGTCGCCGCCTCAGTGGCGATCGCACTGGGTGCGGAGAAGCTGATTCTGCTGCTGGAAGAACCGGGTCTCAGGGATACCAGGGGACGCATTCCGACCAACGTCATTCCGACCGAGCTCGAGGCAATCCTGAAACGTCGGCGCAATCTCTCCGACGAACTGCGCCAGAGCCTCAACAGCGCCATCGACTGTTGCCGCCGTGGGGTCAAAAGGGTCCATCTGCTCGATCGTAATACCGACGGCGCGCTGCTGCGCGAGCTGTTCACCCGCGACGGCATCGGCACGATGCTGACCGCGGCGCACTACGAAGGGGTGCGCGACGCCACCATCGACGACGTCGGCGGCATACTCGAGCTGCTCTCTCCGCTCGAGCGGCAGGGGGTGCTGGTGCGCCGTTCGCGGGAACTGCTGGAGACCGAGATAGATCGCTTCTCGGTGGTCGAGCTGGACGGCGCCGTCATCGGCTGCGCCGCGCTCTACTGCTACGCGGAGGAGCGTATGGCGGAGATGGCCTGCGTTGCGGTGCATCCCGACTACCGTGCCGGCGGCCGTGGCGACAACCTGCTGGGACACATGGAATCACGCGCGCGGGCACTCGGCATCGAGCATCTGTTCGTGCTGACGACGCAGACCACCCATTGGTTCATCGAACGCGGCTTCGAACCGCTACCGATCAAGGCGTTGCCAATCGCCAAGCGCCAGCTCTACAACTTTCAGCGCAACTCGAAAGTGCTGGTGAAGCGGCTGACCTGACCAGGAGCTCCCCAATCCGCGAACACCGCCGGTGGCTGAGACACGGTGGCGTCAGTCGTCCGCCATGGCGTCGATCGACTCGGCTTCCTTGATGACGAAGCTGCGGAAGGCCTGACTCGACGGTGACATCCGCTTGCGCTTGCGGTAGACCAGGTACCACTTGCGTTCGATCGGCAGACCTTCGACATCCAGCTTCACCAGGCGCCCCGTCTCAAGCTCGAGCTCAATGGTATGGGTCGATACGATGCTGAGCCCCAGGCCGGCCCGCACCGCCTGTTTGATCGCCTCGTTACGAGTCATCTGCATTCCCCGGCGAATCTCAAGCCCCTTGGCGTCGAAGATCCGCTCCATCGCCTGGCGCGTGCCCGATCCCGGCTCGCGCATGACGAACACCTCTTCCGCCAGTCGTTCGAGCGGTATCCTCTTTTGATCGCGCAGCGGATGATCTGGCGGCGCTATCACCACCAGCGGATTACGCATGAAGGGCTCCGCCTCCACTTCGACGCTCTGCGGCGGCTTGCCCATCAACACCACGTCGACGCTGTTGGCCACCAGTTGCTGGATCAGCTGTTCGCGATTGGTCACGTCCAGCTCCAGATCTATGCCCGGATAGCGGCGGTGGAACGCGGCCAGCAGTCGTGGCGCAAAGTAGTTGACGGTACTGGCTACGGCAACGTGCAGATGGCCGCGGTTGAGCCCCTTCAGCGAAACCAGCACCTCTTCCATTTCGACCAGATAGCGATTGATCCCCTGACTGTAGTGAAAGACCTCGCGTCCCGCCTCGGTGAGACTCACCTGCTTGCCGGACTTCTCGAACAGTGGCAGGCCCACCGACTCCTCGAGCTGACGAATCTGCATCGAGACCGCCGGTTGGCTCAAGTGCAACTCCTCCGCGGCGCGGGTAAAGCTGAGGTTGCGTGCCACTGACTCGAACAAGGAGAGCTGGCGCAGTGTCACGTTCATCGGCGGGGGTCCTGATCTGCCGGGAGGTGAAAAGCGGCTGATGCGACCCACCCGGATAAATAAATTAGTATGCTTTGCTAAAGCAGGATCAGGAAAAGATTATAGGATATCGGGGGCGTCCCTGCCCCATCACCAGCGTAAAAATCGCCCTTTTAAATCTTGAAGCGATTGAGAACTCCCTGAACCTCACGCGAATAGCCGGCAAGCTCTTCGCTCGAGGCGGCGGCTTTACGCGCGCCCTGTGCGGTGCGCTTGCCCACTTCGTTGATGTTATCGACGCTGCGGTTGATCTCCTCGGTAACCGAGGTCTGTTGCTGGGTGGCGGCTGCAATCTGCTGGATCTGCCGCTTGATAGAGGTAACCACGCCGGCGATATTCTCCAGCGCCTGTCCTGCCTGTGCGGCAAGTTCGAGGTTCTGCTCCGCCTGTTGCTGGCCGGCCTGCATCGCCCGCTCGGCCTCGCGGGTACCGCTCTGCAGCCGTTCGATGATTCCCCGGATCTCCTCGGTTGAGCGTTGCGTACGGTTGGCCAATGTGCGCACCTCGTCCGCCACCACCGCGAATCCTCGCCCCTGTTCGCCGGCGCGCGCAGCCTCGATCGCGGCGTTCAGCGCCAGCAGGTTGGTCTGTTCGGCGATCTCCTGGATAACCGCGATCACCTTGCCGACATTCTCGCTATCGACCGCGATCTTCTGCACCATGCCGACCGAGGCGATCACATTCTGCGACAGCGATTCGACCGCGGCGACCGAACGCTCCACCACCTGCTTGCCGCTGTTGGCCTCATCCTCGGCGTTCTGCGCCGACTCCGCGGCATTGGCGCTGTTGTCCGACATCTCCTGCGCAGAAAAGGAGAGTTCGTTTACCGCGGTTGCCACCTGGTCAGTTTCAGTCTGCTGCTGCACTACACCCTGACTGGTCTGATCGGCGATCTCGGTGCTGCGTTCGACCACATTGGAGAAGTGCCCCATGCTCTCCGCCACTTCGGTTACCAGCCGGTGTACTTTTTCGACGAAGCTGTTGAAGGCGACCGCCAGTCGTGACATCTCGCCGTCGCCGGCACAGGCCAGCCGCTGCGTCAGATCGCCTTCGCCCGCGGCGATATTCTCCATCGCCTCGATGACGCAGCTCAGCGGTGCGGTGATCGCCCGTGTCAGCAGAACCACGCCGATCAGAGAGAGGACGATCACCGTTATCACCACCGCGCCGATCAGATTACGGGAGAGGTCGATCTGGCTGCCGAAATCGAGCGACAACGTCTGTATCTCACGGTTGGCGGTGACCACGTCGTCGCTCAGCGACTTGACCTCGTGCAGTTCACCGGTCAGCGCCGAGATGTCCTTCACCTGATCGTCGAGCCGCTGGCTGAAGTCACCCATCTTTACCACAGTGCCCTTCAGGCTGATCAACGCTTCCCGCCGCATGATCTCTTCCGCGTCGCCGACTTCGTCGGTCAGCTCTTCGAGCCGCTCGCGCGCATACCAACCTTCGGGAAGCTCTGCAGTGACTTCGCCCATCTCCTCCAGCAGATCCTTGAGATTACCGGAGATCTGGCCGATCTTCCGCTGCAGAACCTTGACGTGCATGTTGGTCCTGCTAATGTCATCCGCCAGTTCCAGCATCCCTGTGGAGACCTCCGCCAGACTTTCGTCGGACTTGGCGATGTTGCGCGCGCTGGCGGTCGAGTTGTCGACGCCTATGGAGGCATGTTCGACCACCTCGATGAAGCCGCCGCTGAGGCCGTCGAAAGAGAAGATCGTGAGCGCCAGCACCAATCCCAGCAACAGACTGACCAGCACACCGCCACCCAGCAGTTTAGTGCGAATAGTCATGACATGACCCCCAAATTCCGTGGCCGAAATCGGCCTCCATGGGCTATTTGGCCGCCTCCTTTTCGTACATGCCAACCGCCTTGTTCATCTCCTTCAACAACGGCAGATTGGTCTCGGCCAGCGCCGCGATCTTCTCGCGCGGAATAGAGGTGGTCTTGTAGTCGGCGCCATATTCGACGATCGGCTTGAACTTGGCCCAGAGCCCATTGACCACGCCCAACTGATCACGGATGTGTTGCGGTTTGGTCCCCGGCAGACCGAGGGTCTCATCGCCGTCGAGCAGACCTTTCAGCGTGCGCTCGAACAGGCTGTAGGTCTCCAGCAGGCTCAGCTTGTTGTTTTCGGCATCATGGCCGTAGGCGACCAGCAGGAACTCCTTACTCATCTTCTGCGTCAACATACGCTGCTTGCCGGAAAGGTTGATTGTCGCGGCCAGGCCGGGCGCCGCCTTGAGTCCACCTTTCTGGGCATCCTTCTCGTAGAGCCCGACCGCCTTGTTCATCTGTTTCAGCAGCGGCAGATTGCTGGCGGCTACCGCGGCAACCTGCTCCTTGGTCACGCTGCCGCTGGCAAGGACCTGCTGCACGATCGGATAGAACTCCGCCCAGACCTCGTTGACCTTGCTCAGCTGACGCAGAATGCGCCCGCTTTCGGTCGGCGGCAGACGCAGCTCATCGCTGCCGTCGCGCAGACCTTTCAGCGTCTTGTCGAACAGATCGGAGGTGTTTTTCAGATTCTGCAGGTTCTTGTCCTTCTCCTGGTCGAGCGCGACCAGCATGATCTCCTTGCTCATCTTCTGCGACAGCATACGCTGCTTGCCCGAGAGGTTAAGCACCACGCCATACTCCGCGGAGGTCGGACCCTCCGCGAAAGTGACGCGGCTGAAGGCGATCAGCGCCAGGAACAACGCGCTGATCAAGCCGGTAAAACGGATGGCAACCTTGATATTGGTCAGGTACATCGATCGATTCTCCTCTGGTTTTTGGCGATGGTTCCATTCCGGGCGTTGCGCCGGTACCGGTCGCTCCCAGGAGATTTCGGCTAGGGAAGAAATATCTTTAACGTCAGAATCGATCAATACGATAGTGCCGCCCACCCGATACCTCCACTGTGGCGGAATCACTTTCGGTGGCACAGCTCTCTAAGATGCCTCGGCGATCAACGCGCGTAGCTCGGGAATGCAGGAGCCGCAGTTGGTGCCCGCCTGCAACGCCTCGCCGATCTGCTCGGGGGTGCTGAGTTTACGACTTCGAATCGCCGCCATCAGCGTATTCACACCGACACTGAAACAGGAGCAGATCACCCTGCCGACATCCTCAGCCCCCTTGCCGGGGGCACCCGCGAGCACACGCAGACGCTGCTCCGGCAGCAGTTCGGATTGGGCAAAGAGGCGCACCAGCCAGTCACGCCCCGGAAGATCATTGGTGCTGGAGATAAACAGGCTGGCGCCCAGGCGGCCGTCATCGAAACGCGCCGCACGATAGTGGGCGCCGCTGGAGTCGAGAAACTCGCACCAGGCCGCGGGATTCGCAGCCCTGGCGCCCAGCAGGGCGCGTGCATAGGCGGAGGGATCCTGCAGCGGCGCATCACCAGCCAGTTCGTAATACCAGACATCCTTGCGCCAGCTTCTGCACCAATAGCCCTGCGGCAGATTATCGATCGGATCGCGCGACAGCAGAAAGCCGTACCAGGCGGGTTCCACACGGCTCACGCGCACCGGCGTGTGCTTGAACTCCGGCTGCCCGGAGAACGGGTCCACACAGGGATTGACCACGCTGCCGATGCACGCGTTACTGGCGAAGCGGTCGTTCCAATGCATAGGCACGAACAGCGCTCCGGGTTGCTGCCGCGTGCCGCAGCGCGCCCGTACCACCACCCCGCCCCAACGGCTCTCGATCCTGACCAGGTCAGCATCGGCAATCCCCAGGCGTTGGGCGTCGAGAACGTGCAGTTCGGCGTAGGGCTCGGCAGTGTGCGCCGTCAGTTTCGGCGAGAGCCCGGTACGTGTCATCGTGTGCCAGTGATCACGCACGCGGCCGGTGTTGAGCGTGAACGGGTAGTCGCCCTCGGGCGCCGTCGCCGGCGGACGTGGCGTTACCGCCACGAATTGCGCGCGCCTGTCGGCGGTGAAGAACCCCCCTTCGGCAAACAGGCGTTGACAGCTGACGCCGCCTGCCGCGAACGGCCACTGGAACGGCTGCAGCGCGTCGTACTCATCCTCGCCGATTCCCTGCAGCGCGCCGATATCGAAATCCCGTGTGCCACCGTTCTCGAAACCACTGAGCGCGGCATGCTCGTCGAAGATTTCGCGCGGTGAGCGATAGTCGAAACCGCTGAAGCCGAGCCGCTGCGCAAAGCGGCTGAGAATCCACCAGTCGGCGCGCGCCTCCGCCGGTGGCGGCAGGAAGGGGCGCTGACGGGAGATGCGCCGCTCGGAGTTGGTCACCGTGCCATCCTTCTCGCCCCAGGCTTTCACCGGCAGGAGGATATCGGCGAAACGGGTGGTGTCGGTTTCGACGCAGTCGCTGACCACGACCAGTTCACAGCGCTCCAGCGCGCGCCTCACCTGACTGTTGTCCGGCAGGCTGACGGCCGGGTTGGTGGCCATGATCCAGAGCGCGCCGATCTCGCCGCGTTCGACCGCGCGGAACAGCTCCACAGCGTTGAGACCCGGCTTGCGGGCCAGCGCTGGTGCCTGCCAGAACCGTCTCACCCGGTCGATATCTTCGTCGCTGTCGAAACCCATGTGCGCCGCCAGCTGGTTGGCCAGCGCTCCCACCTCGCGGCCGCCCATCGCGTTGGGCTGGCCGGTGACGGAGAAGGGCCCCATCCCGGCACGGCCGATACGCCCGCTCAGCAGGTGACAGTTTACGATGGCGTTGACCTTGTCGCTGCCGCTGGTGGATTGATTGATCCCCTGTGAATAGACAGTCACCGTCTTCTCGCAGGCGCCGAACCAGCGGAAGAACTGCTCCACCTGCTCCGTCTGCAGCCCGCACTGGTCGGCCACCACCGCCGCCGAAGGCGCCTGCCACTGAGCCAGCCGCACCGCCTCGGCATGACCTGTGGTATGGCGTTCGACGAAGCGCCGATCGACATGTCCGTGCCGCGCCAGCCAGCTGAGCAGTCCGTTGAACAGCAGACTGTCGCTGCCGCTGCGCAGCGGCAGATGCAGATCGGCGCCGTCGCTGGTGGCGGTGGCGCGCGGATCGATCACCACCAGCCGCATCTGCGGCCGTGCTTTGCGCGCCGCCTGGATACGCTGAAACAGCACCGGATGACACCAGGCCGTATTCGAGCCTGTCAGCACCACCAGGTCTGCCTGTTCCAGATCCTGGTAACACCCCGGCACCGTGTCCGAGCCAAATGCCCGCTTGTGCCCGACCACCGAGGAGGACATGCAGAGCCGCGAATTGGTATCGATGTTGGCTGAGCCGATGAAGCCTTTCATCAGCTTGTTGGCGACATAGTAGTCTTCGGTCAGCAGCTGCCCGGAGACGTAGAAGGCGACCGCACCCGGACCCCGTCGGTCGATGACGCGGCGGAACCCCTCGGCGACTCGATCGAGCGCCTCGTCCCAACTTACGGCTCTACCGTCGACCAGCGGTCGTGTGAGGCGCCCCTCGCTGCCGATCGTCTCCGCCAGTGCCGCTCCCTTGGAGCAGATGCGTCCGAGATTGGCGGGATGCGCTGGATCGCCGCGCACGCTGATACCGCCGCCGGCCTCACGTTCGATGATCAGCCCACAGCCGACACCGCAGTAGGGACATGTGGTACGGGTCGCGCCCGCTCTCATCTGTGGCTCGTTCACAACAGCACCGCCCGCATGGTCAGATCGACAGATAGACTCTGCCATCCTGTATGCGGGTCTTGAAGGTTCGCGAGCACCCCTCATCGGGAGCCAACGCCTCACCCGACGCGAGATCGATCTTCCAGTTGTGCAGTGGACAGGTTACCGAGGTGCCGTGCACCATGCCCTGGGATAGCGGCCCCTGCTTGTGGGGGCAGGCGTCCTCGAGCGCAAACACCTCGTCGCCGGCGGTGCGGAACAGCGCCAGATGCAAGCTGTCGGTGTGCACCATGCGCGCGCCGAGCCGGGGGATCTCCTCCAGACCGGCGACATCAATCCACTCTTTCATATCTCTCTACTCCGAAAACTTTGTGAACAGAATCAGCCGGCCACCTTCAGCGGGGTGAACTCGTGCGCCTCTTCCCCGCCGGCGCGCTGCCCCCAGGGGTCGACCTGCGCGAACTGTTGCGAGTGTTTGAAACGCTCGTACAGCGCCTGGCGTTGCGCCGCATCGTCGACGATGCTCTTCTTGATGTGATTCAGCCCGACCCGTTCGACCCAAGGGGCGGTGCGCTCGAGATAGTGCGCCTCCTCGCGATACTTCTGGGTAAAGGCGCCGCAGTACTCCAGCACCTCCTCCTCGGTCTGCACCTTGCAGAGCAGGTCGGTGACGCGCACCTTGATGCCGCCGTTGCCACCCACATGCAGTTCGTACCCCGAGTCGACGCATACCACACCGAAATCCTTGATCGTCGCCTCCGCGCAGTTGCGTGGACAGCCCGATACGGCGAGTTTGAACTTGTGCGGCATCCAGGAGCCCCAGGTCAGCTGCTCCAGCTTGACTCCCAGTGCGGTCGAGTTCTGGGTTCCGAAGCGGCACCAGGTCTTGCCGGCGCAGGTCTTCACCGTGCGCAGCGCCTTGCCGTAGGCATGGCCGGAGACGAACCCGGCCGCCGCCAGATCGCGCCAGACGGCGGGGAGATCCTCCTTGCGGATGCCGAACAGGTCGATGCGCTGTCCGCCGGTCACTTTCATCTCGGGCACCCGGTACTTGTCCGAGACGTCGGCGATGGCACGCAGCTCATCGGCGGTGCAGAGGCCACCGAACATACGCGGAACCACCGAGTAGGTGCCATCCTTCTGGATGTTGCCGTGCGCCCGCTCGTTGATGAAGCGCGACTGCGCGTCATCCCGGTACTCGCCCGGCCAATGCGCCAGCAGATAGTAGTTCAGCGCCGGACGGCAGCTGGCGCAGCCGTCGGGGGTCGACCACTCCAGGGTTTCACGCACCGCCTGCATCGTCTTCAATCCGCCGTGCCTGATGGCGGAAATGACCTCGTCGTGACTGTGTTCGGTGCAGCCACACATTCCCTTCTTGCTTGGCACCTTGTCGTAGCCTTCGCCGACGGTACCGGCAAGGATCGCCTCGACCAGACCGGTACAGGAACCGCACGAACTCGAGGCCTTGGTATGCGCGCGCACCTCCTCGAGCGTGAACAGCCCCTTTTTGGTGATCGCATCGACGATCTCACCCTTGCAGACACCGTTGCAACCGCAGATCTCAGCGCCGTCGGGAAGAGCCATCGTGCTCGCCCTCGCATCTCCGTGACCGGCGTCGCCGAGATCGTGCTGGCCGAAGAGGATCGTGCTCCGAAACGCAGAGATATCGGTGCCTTCGCGCAGCAGCGTGAAGTACCAGGTGCCGTCCATCGTGTCGCCGTACATCACCGCGCCCTTGATGCGGTTGTCGCGCAGCACCAGCTTCTTGTAGATACCCGCCGCCGGATCCTGCAACACCAGCGTCTCGTCACCCTCCGCTTCGATGAACTCACCGGCGGAGAAGAGATCTATGCCTGTCACCTTCAACTTGGTCGAGGTGACCGACCCCTCGTAGCGGGCAATGCCGAAACTCGCGAGATGATTGGCTGCCACCTTGGCCTGCTCAAACAGCGGCGCAACAAGCCCGTAGCAGGTGCCGCGATGCTGCACGCACTCGCCCACCGCGTAGACCCGCGGGTCGTAGGTCTGCATCGTGTCGCTGACCAGAATGCCTCTCTCGCAATAGATTCCGGCCTGCTGTGCCAGCGCCATATTGGGACGTATACCCACCGCCATTACCACCAGGTCGGCCTCTATCTCGCTGCCGTCGGCGAACCTCACCCCCTCGACCCGCTCGCCGCCGGTGATCTCGGCGGTCTGCGCCTCCATCAGGAAGGTGAGACCGCGCTCTTCCAGCGACGCCTTCAGCAGCGCCGAAGCCGGCCCGTCGAGCTGGCGCTCGAGCAGTCGATCGAGCAGATGCACGACCGTCACCTCCATACCCTTCTTCATCAGCCCGTTGGCGGCTTCGAGCCCAAGCAGCCCGCCGCCGATCACCACCGCCTTGCGATACTGCCCCGCGGCCGCCAGCATCTGCTCGACATCGGCGATATCGCGAAATCCCAGCACCCCCTGCTTGTCGTGCCCGGGCACCGGAATGATGAACGGCGTCGAGCCGGTCGCGATCAGCAATCGGTCGTAGTCGACGCTGGCGCCGCTCGCCAGCGTCAACGTCCGCCTGACCCGGTCGATGGCGGTAACCGCGTCGCCGGTCTTCAGCTCGATACCATTCTGCGCGTACCACTCGCGCGTGTTGAGCACGATATCGTCGACCGCTTTCTCACCCGCCAACACCGGTGAAAGCATGATGCGGTTGTAGTTGGGGTGGGGTTCGGCGCCGATCACCGTGATCCGGTATGCCCCGTTGTCGAGCTTCAACAGCTCTTCCAGCGTTCTGACACCGGCCATGCCGTTGCCTATCAATACCAACTTCTCTTTCATACCTGCCTCATGAATCCAAGTTCGCAGCGCTAGCATGCTGCGCGGCAACAAAGTTCTTCGAGGCAGCCATGCAATCAATCTGCCAATCTTGAAAAACCCAAGTTACAGTGCATGGTTACAGGAGACTTTAGCGATCGCCCCCGGTACAGCGCAGAGCGAACCCTTGCTCTGCCGCACCATTTGTGTGCGGCACGCACCACAAAGTTGATCTGCAAAGCGACGATCGGCGCCTCACAGAAGCAGGGCACACTGATAAAGCATGAAAAAAGAGGGGAGAGCGTGCGGTTCGCCGGCCATCGCCAGCGACAGAGGCTCACCGGCTCAGGGCAGGCGCCCTTGCCGGTTCAGTTCAAGGATCGCCTCGAGAATCTCCGGCGCGTCCCACTCGCGCGCGCCACTGGCGCGGTAAGCCAGGCGTCCGCTCCTGTCGATCACGAAGGTGGTCGGCAGGCCGGGTACCCGCCAACTGTCGAAAACGGCCGCCCGCTCGTCCAGCAACAGCGGAAAATCGAGCGCTTGCTTTGCAGCGAATGCTGCCACGCGTTCGCCGCTCTCGCCGACATCGACCGCCAACAGCACGATATCCCGCTCGCGCAACTGCCGCCAGGCACGCTGCAACGAGGGCATCTCCGCGCGGCATGGCGGGCACCAGATGGCCCAGAAATTCACCACCACCACACGCCCTCGATACGCCTCTAGCCGATGCCGCCGGCCTTCGATGTCGAACAGGTCGAATGCCGGCGCAGATGGGCGCCCGCTCAGGGCGGTCAGTCCAGCCGGCGCGGGAGCGCCGCCCATGGCGGGCTGCGCCAGGATCAACAACAGCAGACCGCTGCGAAACAGCAGGCCACACGCCATCCTCGAAACTCTCCAGGGTCGTCTAACCCTATGTCGTTGCGATTTCATGCGTCACCGCAACAGCCGCTGCACCGAGCTGGCACAGTAGCGCAGACCAGGGCTGTCATCGTTGCGCGCATTCAAATGGCAGCTGCGCCACTCCGGCTGTTCCAGCACCTCCAGCCCGGGCTCGAATCTGAGCAGGTAGAAATGCCGCGCCTGTCGCGACGAACGCGCATGCTCGAACTCGCTGAAACGCAGCCCACTCGCGACACACCGCCCCTCCACCACCTCGACCCCGGCACTGTGAAAAATACCTCTGACCGCCAGCATGCGCAGCTGGCACTCGCCGATGTCGCCCGTACTGACGAACGCGGCATTCAGGTCGCCGGCGCCGTTGCGCGTCAACAGTATCATCAGGAACAGTATTTTCATGGCCACACCGGCAACAGAAAAAGTGATTGTAACGCCTGCGTTAAGCCGTCGTTCAGTATCGAGCGGCTAATCTGTCTCCCAGTTCCAATCAAAGGAGGCGACACGTCATGTTGAAGAGAAATTCGCTGCTGGCCGTTACGCTCGGTTCGCTGTTCGCGCTAAGTGCCGCCGCGCCCGGCGTCACCCTGGCTGGACCCGGCCACGCCCAAACAAGAGTCATGGTTACGGCCGACCGGCCGATCGCACTGCGGACGCACCATCGACAGCGTTTCGAAAGCTACCGTCCGCGCCACTGGAATGGTCACCGCCGCCAACACCGCGAGGAGGTTCGGCACTGGCGGGATTACCGTCGCGACAAACGCCACCATAACCATTTCGACCGCGGAGAGTTTGCCGGAGGCCTGCTTTTCGGTGGCCTGCTGGGTTACATCATCGGCCAGGATTATTGACACCCGCCGCCGTTTTGCCCCTCGCCCCCGCCATCCCGGCGACGGGGCGAATTACATCGCCACTGCTGTTGCCATCGGGCGAGAGCAGATCCCGGAGGATGAAACAAATTTGAGCATCGCTCGGTCGTTGGTTAGAGTCCGCGAGTACCCCCCCGAATAAGGGAGGGTACCTGCCGGCCGGATTGCCGCCAACAATAACGACACCGAGGAACCGATATGAATCTGCTGCTGTTCATCGCGGCACTGCTGTTGATCAGCTTCGTGCTCTCCCCCCGCACCCAGACCGCGGAAGGTTTTTTCAAGGGCTTCGCCGACAACGGCGCGCCGCCGACGCTCTGGACGCTGGTGCTTTCGCAGGTAACCACCTGGATCTTTGCCCGTTCGCTGATGAACGCCGCGATTCTCGGCTACTACTACGGTGTCGCCGGAGCGCTGGCCTACGCCGCCTACTACCTCAGCTTTCTGACCGGCGGCCTGATCGTCGACCGTATCCGCTTCGAGCACGGTTACGGCAGCATTCAGGATTTTCTGCGCGACCGTTTCGGCCGCCTCGGCACCAGCACCTATAACGTAGTGGTCGCGGTGCGCCTGCTCAGCGAGGTATTCGCCAACCTGTTGGTGATCGGGGTGCTGTTCGGCGCAGCCGGCAGCTCCGCCTACACGCTCGGTGTGATTGCGGTCGCGGTTCTGACGCTGGGCTACTCGATGATGGGCGGACTGCGCGCCTCGCTGCGGACCGACGTATTCCAGACCGTCGTATTGATAGGCGTGCTGCTGGTGCTGCTGCTGCAGACCGTCAGCGGCGAGCAGTTCTCTCTGACTGCGGTGCTCGGCTCCAGCCCGGACATCGAAGGTCCGGGCTGGGTGTTGCTGGCGGTGGCGGCGATGCAGATCTGGAGCTACCCGATGCACGATCCGGTGATGATGGACCGAGGTTTTCTTGCCGACCGTGAGACCACCAGGCGCAGCTTCATCCACGCCGCCTGGATATCGATCATCTGCATCCTGATCTTCGGCCTGCTCGGCGTCCACGCCGGTCTGCTCAAAGCCGAAGGCGAGGCGCTGGTGGCGACGCTCACGCGGCTGTTCGGTGAACCGACGATGCTGCTGTTCAACGCTGCGCTGGTCATATCGGCGCTCTCCACCCTCGACTCCACCTTCTCCAGCGCCTCGAAACTGACCGTGGTCGACATGAAACTGGCCGCGCCCAACCCCAACAACGGCCGTATTGCGATGGCGCTGTTCCTGCTGGGCGGGCTGATATTCCTGTTTCTCGGCAGCAAGGATCTGTTCGCCGCGGTCGCGGTCAGCGGCACCGCATCGATGTTTCTGGCGCCGGTGGTCTTCTTCTGCGTCATCGGCGGCCGCCGGGTGGCACGCTGGGCTTACGCCTTCACCTTCTGCTGCGCCATGGCTGCTGGCACTATCTACATGCTGGAGGCGGGTGGTCAGTTGTCGCTGATGGAGCCTTTGTTCGGCGTGGCGCACAAATACGGCAAGCTGCTGATCCTATGCGGCGGCGTGCTGCTGGCCGGTTGTACGGCTTTTGCGCTCGGCACCCTGAGGGAGAGTCTGCGCGAGCGTGAGGAGACGGCATGACGCAACCGCTCGAGCTGGGCGAAATCCCCGCTCCGCTGCTGGTTTTCGGCGGCCCCTATTCCAACCTCGAAGCGACGCGGACGCTGCGCCGCGAGGCGGAGCGGTTGCGCATTCCGGCGCAACAGTGCGTCTGCACCGGCGATCTGGTCGCCTACTGCGCCGATCCGCAGGAGACCGTGGCCGAGATCCGCGACTGGGGTGTGCATCTGGTGATGGGCAACTGCGAGGAGTCACTGGCCGACGGGGCGGCGGACTGCGGTTGCGGGTTCTCCGCCGGCACCAGCTGCGATCTGCTATCCAAGGAGTGGTTCGACTACGCCAGCCGTCGTTTCGACGATGCCACCAGAGCCTGGATGGGCGCCCTGCCGCGACGGCTCCAGTTCAGTTTCGGCGGAGTACGTGTGGCCGCCATTCATGGCGGCGCGACACGGATCAACCGTTTTCTCTTCCCCTCCCAGCCAGACCACGACTTTGCCGTGGAACTGGCGGAAATCGACGCCGATCTGGTGCTGGCAGGCCACTGTGGCATCCCTTTCACGCGGCGGATCGATGGCAAACTCTGGCATAACGCCGGGGTCATCGGCATGCCGGCCAACGACGGCGGGCGGCAGTGTTGGTACAGCCTGCTGCAGACCACCGGCGACGGTGCAATCAACATCAACCACCATCGGCTCGACTACGACGCCGAATCTGCGGCAGGGAAGATGGTCCGCGCCGGCCTGACCGGTGGCTATCACCGCGCATTGCTGAGCGGCCTTTGGCCGAGCCTGGAGGTGCTGCCCGCAGCCGAACGGTTACAGACCGGCCGGACCCTCGATCCCGGTGTGCATCGCTTGTCGCCCCAAGGCTAGCTACTCGGGGCGCCAGAACTCCCGCAACGCCTGCCGGAACAACTCGCTGCCCGGATCGGCCAGCTGCTCCAGCGCAGTGAAGTGGTTGCACCCGGCCAGCACCAGATAACGGCTCTCGACCCCCTGTTCCGCCCAGCGCTGGCCGAATGACCGGCTTTGGCGGTGAAACTCGCTGCTCTCCGCTTCACCGACCGCCAGCAGGAGCGGGGGTCGGCATTGCGGTGCGAGAAAGCGCGGCGATTGCGAACGCGCCTCGGCCAGATCCAGCCCCAGTGCGTCGTTGATCCGCGTATATACCAGCGGTTCGAGATCGAAAATTCCGCTGATGGAGAGCGCCGAGCGGATCACGCCCGAATCGAACCCGTCGCCCCGGCGCTGCGCCAGCAGCATTGCCAGCAGCTGACCGCCGGCCGAATGGCCGACGAGATGAATGCGCTGCGCATCGACCCCCAGTTCACCCCCCTTCGCCGTCAGCCAGCGAAGGGCGCGCTCCGCCTGTTGCACGATCTGCGCCAGCGTCACCACCGGGCAGAGGTCGTAACCGGGGATCGCCACCGCGACTCCGGCCTCGTTCAGCCCGCGCGCGAGAAAGCTGAAGTCGCTTCTGGCCATCGCCTGCCAGTAACCGCCATGGAAGAAGATCAGCAGCGGCGGATCGGCGACGGCGGGTCTGAAAAAATCGACACACTGCCGCTGCGACTCGCCGTAACGCAGCTCGAGCAGCGCATCCGCCCTGCTCCGGTAGCGCTCGCTCGACATCCTCCAGCGTTGAAATATCTGCGGATGCTCGGGCACCGCTGCGCGCGCGCTGTAGAGGGCATCGAGTTGCGCCGCGGTGTAGTTGTGGTATGGCTTCTGCATTGGCTGGCAACCTGCTGGCGGGGTCGGCAATTCGGCTATTTACGGTTGTTCACGACGGCGCGCTGGCGTCGGATGGATCGACTCATACACCCAGATAGCGCGCCTGCAGCGCCTCGTCCGCGGCCAGTGTCTTCGATTCCCCGGACCAGACCACGCGGCCGTTCTCCATGATATGGTGATGATCGCCGATGCGCAGCAGCGCATCCAGATTCTTGTCGATTACCAGGATCGTCAGCCCCTTGCTCTTCAGGATCCCCAGACCGCGCCAGATCTCCTGTCGGATCAGCGGTGCCAGACCTTCGGTGGCCTCGTCCAGAATCAGCACGCTGGGATTGATCATCAGCGCACGTGCCACCGCCAGCATCTGCTGTTCGCCGCCGGAGAGCTGGTTGCCGTAGTGGACGAGGCGGTCGCGCAGTTTAGGAAAAATCGACAGCACGTGTTCGAGATCGTAGGGTTCGGCGTAACCGGCCCGGTTGGCCTCGGCGACCACCAGGTTCTCCTGCACGGTCAGATTGGGGAATATCTGCCGCCCCTCTGGCACCAGACCTATGCCGAGCTGCGCCACCGCGTAGCTCGGCAGCGCACCGATCTCGCGGCCGTCGAAGCGGATGCTGCCGGCTGCGGGGGGAAGTATGCCCATGATGGTGCGCACCACCGTCGTCTTACCCATCCCGTTGCGCCCCAGCAACGTCGTCACCTCGCCACCGCGCAGCTCGAGATCGACACCGAACAGCGCTTGGCTGCTGCCATAAAGGGCCTCCACCCCGACCAGACGCAGCATCACTCGGACTCCCCGAGATAGGCGCGGCGAACCTCCGCGTTACCGCGAATCTCGTCGGGCGTGCCGGTGGCCAGCGCAGCGCCATAGACCAGTACCGTGATGCGGTCGGCGAGCGAGAAGACGGCGTTCATGTCGTGCTCGATCAACAGCATCGTCAGGCGCCCCTTCAGGCTCTGGATCAGCTCGGTCATCTTCACCGTACCCCCCGGCCCCATGCCGGCCATCGGTTCGTCCAGCAGCAGCAGCCGTGGCTCACCGGCCAGCGCCATACCCACCTCGAGCTGGCGCTTCTCGCCATAGGAGAGGTTGGCGGCGAGCAGTTCGCTGCGCGCCTCCAGGCCAATGCGCTCGAGCGCCGCTTCGGTCGGTCCGGTCAGCGCGTTGTCGCGCGCCGCCGACCGCCAGAACCGAAAACTGTGCCCCTTGTGCGCCTGCACCGCGAGCGCCAGGTTCTCGCGCACGCTCATCTGCTCGAACACCGAGGTGATCTGGAAGGATCGTGCCAGGCCCAGTTGCGCGCGCCGGCTGGCAGGCAGCGCGGTGATATCCTCACCGGCCAGGAGTATTCGCCCGCTGTCGGGCGCGAGCTCGCCGGCCAGCTGCTTGATCACCGTGGTCTTGCCGGCGCCGTTGGGTCCGATCAGCGCGTGCACTTCTCCGGCAGCGATCTCCAGCGAGAGGTCGCTGGTCGCCTGCACCGCACCAAAGCGCTTCTCCAGCGCGACCGTGCGCAACAGCGGCTCATCCATGTCCATCTCCTCCGCCACAGATCCAGCCGTAGATACCGCGCTTGGCGAACAACACCACCAGGATCAGAAACGGACCGAGAAAGAACATCCAGTGTTCGGTATAGGCGGACAACAACTCCTCCATCAGCAACAGCGCGGCGGCACCGAATACAGGTCCCAGCAACGTCCCCATGCCGCCGAGCAGCACCATGACGATCAGCTCGCCGGAGTGGGTCCAGTGCAGCAGACCCGGGGAGACGAACTCGTTCTGGTTGGCGAGCAACACCCCGGCCAGACCGGCGCCCGCGCCGGCAATGGTGAAAGCCGCCAGCTGGTAGCGGTAGACCGGAAAACCGAGGCTCTCCATACGCGGCTGGTTCTCGCGCGTGCCGCGTACCACGCGGCCGAAACGGGAGTAGACCAAGCGCCGCATCAGCCATAGGAACAGTAGCAGCGACGCCAGGCAGACGTAGTAGAAGTTGACGTTGTCGGCGAGATCGAGACCGGGCAACCGGCTGCGCGACCAGAGACTGATACCGTCATCGCCGCCGTATCCCTCCAGCGAGACGAAGAGATAGTAGAGCATCTGCGCGAACGCCAGCGTGATCATAATGAACTGCATGCCGCGGGTGCGCAGGCTGATGGCGCCGATCAGCGCCGCCAGCAGCGCCGAAATCACCACCGCCAGCGGCCACACCAGCAGCGCCTGGTCGTTCGCCTGGATATCGAGAAACCCGCCGAACAGCGGCGCCCCCTCCTGCAGATGGAAGGCGAGAATCGCCACCACGTAGGCGCCACTGCCGACGAAGGCAGCGTGCCCGAGGCTGACCATGCCGCCATAACCGATGATCAGGTCCAGGCTCACTGCGGCCAGTGCATAGATCAGGATACGGCTGAAGAGTGTCACCAGGTAGGGGTCGCCAAACGCGTCGGCAAGCCAGGGCAGCAACGCCAGCAGCAGTGCGCAGCAGGCCGCAACCAGTGACACACGAGAGACGCAGGATCCCGGCATCGCGCGTCCCCTCAGTCGTGCGCCGGGAACAGGCCGCGTGGCCGCCACACCAGCACCGCGGCCATCAGTATATAGACGGACATCGAGGCCAGTGAGGCACCGGCGCCATCGGCGCTGGCCAGCGGCAGAAAGAGCCGCAGCAGCAGCGGCAGCAGATAACCGCCGAGAGTCTCGACCGTGCCCACCAGCAGCGCCGCCACCAGCGCACCGCGGATCGAACCGACACCGCCGATGACGATGACGACGAAGGTGAGGATCAAAATGCTCTCTCCCATGCCCGACTCGACCGCCAGAATCGGTCCCGCCATCGCGCCTGCCAGCCCCGCCAGCAGCGCGCCCAGGGCGAACACGAGCGTATTGAGGAGTTTGATATTGATGCCGAGCGCGGCGATCATCTCGCGATTGCTGGCGCCGGCGCGGATGCGCATGCCAAGCCGGGTGTGGTTGAAGAGCAGATAGAGAAACAGCGCCACCAACACTCCGACCAGGATGATCGCCAGCCGGTAGCTGGGATAGGGGGCGCCCGGGATCAGCTCGACGGTACCCGAAAGCCACTGCGGCACATCCATGAAGAGCGGCTGCCGCCCCCAGATCATGCGCACCCCTTCATTGAAGAAGAGAATCAGGCCGAAGGTGGCGAGCACCTGATCGAGATGATCGCGCTGATAGAGACGGCGTAGCACCATCAACTCCATCAGCAGGCCGACCAGCGCCGATGCCAACAGCGCAGCAAGCAGGCCGAGCAGAAAACTGCCGCTATGGAGCGATACCGTAGCTGCGAGATAGGCACCCACCATATAGAGGGAACCGTGTGCCAGGTTGATGACCCGCATGATGCCGAACACCAGCGTCAGTCCGGCCGACATCAGAAACAGCATCACCCCGAGCTGCAAACCGTTCAGCAGTTGTTCAAAAAAGAGCAGCATCGTCGACGGAAGATGCCCCGGGCGACCGGAGCATCTTCGACCACATCCTACATTGCGCACTCCGCGGCGTATGCGTCACGGTGCTCGGAGAAGACCTTCTTGCGCGTCTCATTGGTGGTGCCGCCCGCCTCGAGCTTCACCACCTCACGCACGTAGATATCCTGTATCGGGTGCTGATTGCTGCCGAAGCGGAACGGGCCGCGCACCGAAACGAAATCTGCGCGCTTCAGCGCCTCACGGAAAGCGCCGAGGTCTGAGAGATCACCTCCCACCGCTTGCAGCGCACTACCGATCAGCCGTGCCGCATCGTACCCCTGGCTGGCGTAGAGCGTCGGGGTGCGGCCGTAGGCCTCACGGAAGGCTGCGACGAAGGTGCGGTTGGCCTCGTTGTCCAGGTCCTGCGACCACTGCGAGCCGTTGACCACACCGACCGCTGCATCGCCGACCGCCTTGAGCAAGCGCTCGTCGAACGAGAAGGCCGGCCCCATCAGCGGGATCTGTCGGTTCAATCCGGCCTGCGCGTACTGTTTTATGAAGTTGATGCCCATGCCTCCCGGTAGAAAGAAGAAGACACCGTCCGGTCCGGCCGCGCGCAGCGCTGCCAGTTCGGCGGCGTAATCCGACTGGCCCAGCTTGGTGTAGACCTCGCCAGCGACACCACCCTTGTAGAAACGCTTGAAGCCTGCCAGTGCGTCTTTGCCCGCCGGGTAGTTGGGTGCCAGCATGTAGACATTTTTGAAACCGGCGTCGGTGGCGTACTGGCCGACAGCCTCATGCAGATTGTCGTTCTGCCAGGCGACGTTGAAATAGTTCTCGTGGCAACCCTTTCCGGCCAGCTGCGAAGGACCCGCGTTGGGGCTGATATAGATCACCTCTTCACGCACCACCTTGGGCACCACCGCCATTGCGACGTTGGAGAAGACAATGCCGGTCATGATCTTGACCCCTTCCCGCTGCATCAGGCGATCGGCGATCTGCTTCCCCTTGCCCGGCTTGCGCCCGTCATCGTCGACGATCAGATCCACCGGCACGCCGCCGAGCTTGCCCTTCTCCATATCCATCGCCAGTTTGAAACCATCGCGAATATCCTCGCCGAGGTAACCGGCCTTGGTCGACAGCGTCGTCACCATGCCGATCTTGACCGGAGCGGCAGCCATTGCACCGCCGCCGAGACAGAGCGCCGCCAGGGCGGACACCAACAATGAAATACGCATGAAAATCTCTCCCCTCTGAGTGTTTGGAATGCGCTGCCAGTTTAACACCCGTTCGAGTCGTGGGGGCACTCCGTGGCCTCCCCTGCACGCGGGCTCCCCCGCTGTCGCAAGCCGCCGCCGACGCCCCTCCGGACACGCCTCAAATCGGTTCACGCCGATGGTGCAACGCATCATGCTGGCGCATGACCCAAGCGCGGCAGGAATCAAAAAAAAGCGGGCCAGAAGCAATTATTAACCAATCAGATCAATTGCTTATATCATTATATATCCAATTGGCACGGTCACTGCAGTATTCCGGGCAAGGTGAGACGCGGCGCTGCAACGTCCCGCCGCTTATCTGAAATTCACGTTTTAACTGTGGGAGGAAGTTGTAATGAAGTGCCCGATGCCAACCGATTCGAACCATCCTGACCGACGCCGGTTCATCCACGCCGGCCTGCGCGCCCTGGCCGCGGCCGGCATCGCCGTCTCGCTCGGCCTGGCCAGCAGCGTCACGCTGGCAGCGACAGGGGAGCCCGAGAAAGAGGACCTGAAGTTCGGCTTCATCAAACTGACCGACATGGCGCCGCTCGCCATCGCCTATGAAAAGGGGTACTTCGAGGAAGAGGGTCTGTACGTAACGCTCGAGGCCCAGGCCAACTGGAAGGTGTTGCTGGACGGCGTCATCGACGGGCAGCTGGACGGTGCCCACATGCTGGCCGGCCAGCCCCTGGCGGCAACTATCGGCTTCGGCACCAAGGCGCACATCGTCACCCCGTTTTCGATGGATCTCAACGGGAACGGCATCACCGTCTCCAACGCTATCTGGCAGCAGATGAAGGCCAACGTACCGACGCAGGCCGACGGTAAACCGCAGCATCCGATCAAGGCGGACGCACTCAAGCCGGTGGTCGAGCAGTTCAAACGCGAAGGCAAGCCCTTCAAGATGGGCATGGTCTTTCCGGTCTCCACACACAACTACGAGCTGCGCTACTGGCTCGCCGCGGGCGGTATTCACCCGGGTTACTACGCGCCGCACAAGGGCGATATCAGCGGCACCATCCAGGCCGACGCGCTGCTCAGCGTGACCCCGCCGCCGCAGATGCCGGCGACGCTCGAGGCCGGCACCATCTACGGCTACTGCGTCGGCGAGCCCTGGAATCAGCAGGCGGTATTCAAGGGGATCGGCGTACCGGTCATCACCGACTACGAGATCTGGAAGGACAACCCGGAGAAGGTCTTCGGCCTGACGAGGGAGTTCACCGAAAAGTACCCCAACACCACGATACGGCTGGTCAAAGCGCTGATCCGCGCCGGCAAGTGGTTGGATGATAACGACAACGCCAACCGTCCGGAGGCGGTCAGGATCCTCTCGCAGTCCAACTACGTCGGCGCCGACTACGACGTCATCGCCAACTCGATGACCGGTACTTTCGAGTACGAGAAGGGCGACAAGCGTTCGGTCCCGGACTTCAACGTCTTCTTCCGCTACAACGCCACCTACCCCTACTACTCGGACGCTGTCTGGTACCTGACCCAGATGCGCCGCTGGGGGCAGATCGCCGAACAGAAGCCGGACGACTGGTACGACACGACCGCAAAGAGCGTCTATCGCCCCGACATCTACCGCAAGGCGGCCGAGGAGCTGATCGCCGAAGGCAAGCTGAACGCAGCGGATTTCCCCGACTTCGCCACCGAAAGCGGCTACCGCAAGCCGCAGACAGAGTTCATCGACGGGATCACCTTCGACGGCACCAAACCCAACGACTATCTGCAGCAGTTCAGGATCGGACTGAAGGCACAGGAGCAGATCTGAGCAGGCGGCAATTGAACAGGAAGCGGGACGCAAGCGTCCCGCTTCCCCCAGCGACAGGGTGATCGTAATGAGCAGTACCGCACTATCCGTAAAAACGTTCAACATGCCGCGCAAGGACCGGCTGCTGGAGCACCTCTCCAGCGATCGCTTCGGCAGGGGCTTCAGCCGCTTTGTCACCGGACTGATGATTCCGGCGGTTGCACTGATCGTATTCCTCGGACTCTGGGATGCCGGCGCCAGAAACGTAGAGACTTCGCTCGGCGTGCTGCCGGGTCCGGCCAAAGTCTGGGAGCAGACCGTCTCGCTCTACGACGAGCACCGCCAGGAGCGGGAAAAAGAGGACGCCTTCTACCAACGGCTGCAGAAACGCCTCGACAAGGCGATCGCCGCCGGCAAGCCACAGGAGAAGATCGAGAATATCAAAAACCGGCAATATACCGGTCGCGCGACCTTTTTCGACCAGATTCTGACCAGCCTGTGGACGGTGATGATCGGCTTCGTCATCGCCTCCGCGGTAGCCATCCCGATCGGCATCGTCTGCGGCATGAGCGCCACCCTCTACCAGGCGGTCAACCCGCTGATCCAGATCTTCAAACCGGTGTCGCCGCTGGCCTGGCTGCCGCTGGTGACGATGGTGGTCTCGGCGCTCTATGTCTCCGAGGATCCGCTGTTCGCCAAGTCATTCCTCAACTCGGCGATCACGGTGACACTCTGCTGCCTCTGGCCGACCATCATCAACACCACGGTCGGCGTCTCCGGCGTCGACAAGGATCTGCTCAACGTCAGCCGCGTGCTGCGGCTTAACTGGCTCACCAAAACCGTCAAGATCGTGCTCCCATCGTCGGTACCGATGATTTTCACCGGCCTGCGTCTCTCTCTCGGCATCGGCTGGATGGTACTGATCGCGGCGGAGATGCTGGCACAGAACCCGGGGCTCGGAAAGTTCGTCTGGGACGAGTTCCAGAACGGCAGCTCCAACTCGCTGGCGCGCATCATGGTGGCGGTGCTGGTGATCGGCTTCATCGGTTTCCTGCTCGACCGTGGCATGCTGATGCTGCAACGCTGGGTCAGCTGGGACAAGAGCGCGGTACTGCGCTGAGCCGCCGCGGAAGCAACCAAACCCAACAGTAGATCCGGAGAGCATCACGACGCGCTGCAGCATCGCAACGCTGGATATCAATACAGGCAGGAACATGAACAGCTATCTCAACATCGACCACATATCCATCACCTTCCCGACCGACAACGGTCCGCTGGAGGTACTGAAATCGGTCAAGCTCAACGTCGAGCAGGGCGAGTTCATCTCGCTGATCGGCCACTCCGGCTGCGGCAAATCGACGGTGCTGAACATCGTCGCCGGGCTGCTGCGGGCAACAGAGGGTGGCGTGATCCTCGAGGAGAAGGAGGTGACCGAACCGGGACCCGACCGCGCCGTGGTTTTTCAACACCACTCACTGATGCCCTGGCTGAGCGTCTACGACAACGTACGCCTCGCCGTCGACCAGGTGTTCAAACGCACCAAATCGAAGCAGGAGCGCGACGAGTGGACCCGTCACAACCTCGAACTGGTGCACATGAGCCATGCGCTGGAGCGTAAACCGGACGAGATCTCGGGCGGCATGAAACAGCGCGTCGGCATCGCCCGTGCGCTGGCGATGGAACCGAAGGTGCTGCTGATGGACGAGCCCTTCGGTGCGCTCGACTCGCTGACACGTACGCACATGCAGGATTCGCTGATGGAGATCCAGGCACGGCTCAACAACACCGTGATCATGATCACCCACGACGTCGACGAGGCGGTGCTGCTCTCCGACCGCATCGTGATGATGAGCAACGGCCCCTCGGCCACGGTCGGCGATATTCTCAACGTCGACCTGCCGCGCCCGCGTGACCGGCTGGCGCTGGCCGAGGATCCGGCCTTCAACCACTACCGAGCCGAAGTGGTCAAGTTCCTGCACGAGCGCCACACCAAGCCGGGCGCCACGGCCACGAAGAAGTCGAGCGAGCAAAACGACGAGGCCGATCAGGGAGCCGACCAGTCACGACCGGGACTCAAACTCGCCAGCGGCTGAGTGGAGAACCGACCACCCGGGTGCCGGTAGGCGCCCGGGTGCACAATCGCAGTCTAAACCAACCCTCTCCTGACCATGCTGCCGAGATCGCAACCAGCGAAGATGTGCAGGTGGTAATGCATCACCTCCTGATGCGCATCTGCACCGGTGTTGGCCAGTATCCGGTAGCCGCCCGCCTGCAGACCCAGTTGCGCAACGACCTTCTGCGCCGCGCGGTAGAAACCGGCCACCGCGTCGGCGGGTGCCTGGCTCGAAAAGTCGTCGAACGAGAGATATTCTCCCTTTGGAATGACCAGCACATGGACCGGCGCCTGCGGTGCAATGTCATGGAAGGCGAGCGCGAACTCATCCTCGTATATCTTGTTGCAGGGAATCTCCCCGCGCAGAATTCTGGCGAATATATTGCTGCTGTCGTAACTCATCGTCGCTGCTCCCCTGCTGTTGACTTTGCTTTTGCCGGCCCGGCACTCCCGGTCGGTCACAGCCACGGATTATCCCACTGCGCGAGGGAGCCTGTCAGTGCCGTACCCGACGCAAGGCCGCTGCTGCGATATAATGGCGCCACACCGATTGGAGTCCTGGCCGCCGGTCGGCCACTCTACAGGGCGGAGTCGTGGAGAGAACAAAGCTGGCGCGAGTACTGCAACTCGCTGAAAAGTTGTGTAAAGATCGAGGCGCCCGGTTGACCGCGCAGCGTCGCCGCGTGCTCGAACTGATCTGCCAGTCCGATACCCCCGTGGGTGCCTACGAAATCCTCGACGGCCTGCGCGCAACCCTCTCCAACCCGGCACCGCCGACGGTCTACCGTGCACTCGATTTTCTGCTGGAACAGGGGCTGATTCACCGCATCGAGAGCCTGCACGCCTTCATCGGTTGCTCGCATCCCGACCATCCGCACGCCAGCCAGTTTTTGATCTGCTCCGATTGCGGTGATGTCAGCGAAATCGAAGACCCACAAATTACCGAAGGGCTGCGCCAGGCGCAGGAGGCGGTCGGATTCAAACCCGGACGGCCGGTCATCGAGCTGCTCGGCACCTGCGCCCAGTGCCAGGATATCGAACCGCCGGAGCGGTGAGCTAGCGCCGCACCGGCAACGACTGGGCAGAGACGAACAGGAGCACCGCCGCAACAACCACCGAAGGCCCGGCCGGTGTATCCCAGAACCAGGAGGCGCCGAGTCCCAACAGCACCGCGAGCACAGCCATCAACGCGGCGACGGCCGCCATCTGCTCCGGCGTGACGCTGAAACGACGCGCCGCCGCTGCCGGAATGATCATCATCGAGGTGATCAGCAACACCCCGACGATCTTCATGGCGATGGCGATCACCATCGCAATCATCAGCATGAAACCAAATCTGATGCGCAATACCGGAACACCCTCGACCTGCGCCAGTTCTTCATGCACGGTGCTCGAGAGCAGCGGCCGCCAGACCCAGGCCAACGCCAGTAGCACGCACCCGCCCCCGCCCCAGATCCACCAGAGATCGCCAACGGTTACCGCCAGGATATCGCCGAACAGATATCCCATCAGGTCGAGCCGGACGCTATCCTGGAACGCCATGGCCACCAAGCCGATTGCGAGCGTGCCATGGGCGAGAATGCCGAGCAGCGTGTCCGTAGCCAGGTCGCGACGCGTCTGTAGCAGCAACAGCAACAGCGCGATCGACGCCGCTACCAACACCACCGCCAGATTGAGGGCGACGTCGAGCAACAGTCCGAGTGCGACCCCCAGCAACGCCGAGTGTGCGAGCGTGTCGCCGAAATAAGCCATGCGCCGCCAGACGACGAAGCTACCAAGCGGTGCGGCAACGATTGCCACACCGACTCCGGCTGCGAATGCCCTGAGCATGAAATCATCCATGCCGCTCGTCTCCGCTTTCGACCACATCACCGTGGACCCCGTGCCGGTGGTCATGATGATGCCGGTAAAGCGCCAGACCGTCGCGCACCGGCATGCCGAACAGCTCCAGATAGGCGGGATGCCGCTGCACGCTCTCGGGGTGACCCTCACAACATACGTGCCGATTGAGGCAGAGCACACGGTCGGTATTGGCCATCACCAGGTGCAGATCGTGTGAGACCATCAGTACGCCGCAACCGTAATGCGCACGGATCCGTGCGATCAGTGCATAGAGCTCCGCCTGACCGATCACATCCACCCCCTGAACCGGCTCGTCGAGCACCAGCAGCTGCGGTCGCCGCATCAACGCCCGCGCCAGCAGCACGCGCTGGTGCTCCCCGCCGGAGAGCTGTTGCATCGGACTCCGCAGCAGATGTGCGATGGCGACCTCAGCGACAACCGCGGCAAACGTATCGGCGTCAGCTGCCCGGTTCAGGCGCAGAAAGCGGTCGACCGTAAGGGGCATATTCTCGGACAGCTGCAGCCGCTGGGGCATATAGCCGAGCGACAGCCCTGCGCGACGCCACACCTTGCCGCTATCCGGCTTGAGCAATCCCAACACCACCCTGACCAATGTCGTCTTACCGGCCCCGTTGGGCCCGATCAAGGTAACGATCTCGCCTGCGGAGAGTTGCAGATCGACCCCGTCGAGAACGGTGCGGCCACCCAGGAGCGTCTTGACGCGGGCGGCGTCGATCAGCGTAGCGCCGTCAGCCGGCATCGCTGGAGCCGTATCCGGCCGAGGCAGCCACATGCCTGTCG
Organism: Gammaproteobacteria bacterium; assembly: GCA_020445335.1. Taxonomy (GTDB): domain Bacteria; phylum Pseudomonadota; class Gammaproteobacteria; order Chromatiales; family Chromatiaceae; genus HKST-UBA178. The sequence goes on along the minus strand of JAGRGU010000046.1, from coordinate 11,625 downwards.
TTTATCCATCCGTGCAACATTTTCAGTTCCCCCAGTTGCGAAAGAGAGCGACCGGCTCGTGCGTGCAACAGCATCTGACACTCGATCCCGGTTATCCGGCCGGCAGATCAGAACGAGAGACACTCGGTCAAACCGCTGACCAGTCTCTCCATCAATGAAAAATAGGCATCCGCGCCGGGGGACAGACCGGCACCCAGCGGATCGAGTACAGCGACACGCAGCTTGCCGCCCTCGGTTAGCGTCGCCACCAGTTTCGGGCTGAACTGTGGTTCGCTGAAGAGGCAGACGACGTTGTCGCGTTCGATCCTGGCGCGCAGTTGCCGCAGATGGCGCGCCCCGGGCGCCCGCTCGGAACCGAGGGTTACCGCACCGCGATTGGAGAGGCCATAGTAGCGCTCGAGGTAACGATAGGCATCATGGAAGACCATGTAGGGTCGAGATCTCACCTCAGCGAGTCGCGCTCTATGGCGCGCCTCCATGTCGGCCAGACGCCTGGCAACGCCAACGGCGTTGGCGCGATAACGATCGGCGTTTTTCGGGTCCAGTGCGGCCAGCCGCTCGGCCAGTGCCTGGACGATAGCCCGCGCATTGTCCGGCGAGAGCCAGATGTGAGGATCGACGCCGGCATGCCCGTGCGCCGCCGCATCTGCTGCGTCGGCTCCCTCTCCGGCATCGCTATCGGCAACCGGCAATAGCGAAATACCCGCTGCATCGATCAGCTCCAGCGAACGATCCGCTGGCAGATTGGCGGCAATGACCCTGGCCAGCGGCAGTTCCAGGCTTTCACCGATCCAGACCATCAGATCGGCCTGACTCAGGCGCCTTACCTGGGAAGGGGTCAGACTCAAGCGATGCGGAGACTGCCCGCCGGTGAACAGCAGCAACGGCTCGCCGACACCCTGCATGACACCGGCGGTCAGTGAATGCAGCGGCAGGATGCTGACGACCACCCGAGGTGCCGCCGTCAATGTCGTGGCGACACAGAGGCAGAGTGCAGCCAGTGATCTGGCCAGCGGATGGAGCATAGAGAAACAGCCTTGGCGAAAAATGTAATATTATTACATTTCCATCACCGGTGCTCAACATCGCATGCATCAGTCGCCCCCGGTGGTTGGAGGCGGGCGGGGAAGCGGCTAAAATCCGCACTTCTCCGCTGACCGCCTCTGGCAATGATCGACCGTAGATTCTCAGTAGCGCCGATGCTCGACTGGACAGACCGGCATTGCCGCTATTTCCTCAGATTGATCTCCAAACGGGCGCTGCTCTACACCGAGATGATCACCACCGCGGCGCTGCTGCATCGTCCCCCGGCGCACTTTCTTGATCACGACCCGAGCGAACAGCCGTTGGCGTTGCAGTTGGGCGGCAGCGACCCGGAGGAGCTGGCCAACTGCGCCGAACTGGCAGCGCGGTGGGGATTCGCAGAGATAAATCTCAATCTTGGCTGTCCCTCGGACCGCGTTCAATCCGGCCGCTTCGGTGCCTGCCTGATGGCCGAACCCACGCTGGTTTCCGACTGCATCCGTGCAATGACCGGCCGCATCGCTATTCCAGTCACCGCCAAGCACCGCATAGGTATCGATGATCTCGACAGCTACCAGATGCTGTGCGATTTCGTCGGCAGCCTGGCCAACGCCGGCTGCGCCGCCTTCATCATCCATGCGCGTAAAGCCTGGCTGAAGGGTTTGAGCCCAAAGGAGAACCGTGAGATTCCACCGCTCGACTACGACCGCGTCTACCGGCTCAAAACCGATTTCCCCGACCTGGAGATCGTGATCAATGGCGGCATCACTACACTCGATGCCGCCGAGGCGCACCTCCGCCGGGTGGACGGAGTCATGATGGGGCGTGAAGCCTATCACAACCCCTGGATCCTGGCCGAAGTCGACCGGCGACTCTACGGCGACCCCGATCGCGGGCCATCGCGGCCTGAGGTGGTCGACCGGCTGGTGACCTATCTGCAACGCGAGGCCGCACGTGGCACCCCGCCAAAACGAATCACGCGCCACATTCTGGGGCTCTACCGCGGTCAGCCGGGGTCCCGTGCATGGCGCAGGCAGCTCAGCAACCAGCGCGACCCGCTACTACGGGAAGTGATTACCGCCCTCAAGGCGCCGTAGCAAGGGCAAAGTTCCCTCTTGAAAATTACGCGCGACTATTGATCGTTTTTGAGAGGTAGGTAATAATAATTTTGTGACACAGTTCACGTTTTGGGAACAAAAAGCATCATCGAGTCGATAGGAGGTCGCCCGCAATGTCCACACAACGCCGCAAGAAGATGACCGAAATTCTGATTGTTGTTGCGCTGTTCATGGCCACTGCGGTCTATCTCGCCTACTCACCGTTGTTCCCCAACTGAACCACACTTGAGGGATTGAGATATTTCCTACACGCAGAGGTGCGATTGCCCCATATCTTCCTTCAGGTTAATAGCTCAATATTCCGAGTCCGGGTGTAACCGTTTACGCCCGCAGAACATAACAAGGATGGAGACACCAGCATGTCGACCGAAACCAAAAAGAAAGTCACCCAGGCACTCATCATTGCCGGGCTTTTTGCCGCCAATCTCGCCTATCTCTCACTCTCCCCGCTATTTCCATCCTGAAACACCTGCATCAGGTCCGTATCACCCTCCCGGCGCCAGCGGTCGCAGTTTGCACACTTCTGCCGCCAGCCGTTGCGGAAACTGCAGACCATCTTCGGCCCTTACCCTCAGCGCCAGCTCATCCGGCAGCAACGGCTCATCCAGCTCGATCTGAGCGTGCAGCACCACTGAATCGGCCTCAGAGACGCCATCCCCCAACGCTATGCGGCGCGAGAGGCGCCGCTTCAGCTCCTCCAACGGCAACGTGAAATCCAGAATCCCGTAAGCGACACCGAGACGGTGCGCCAACGTCTCGAACCGCGCGCGATGCCCACGACGCAGAAACGTGGCGTCGACGATGACGCTCAACCCACTACGCAGCAACAGCTCCGACAACTCGGCAAGCCGACGGTAGGTCCTTTCAGTAAACGCGCTCCGGTAGATTCCGCGCGCGGTAGTTGAGCCGCTCTTTGCATCGGCCGCCAAGCCAGCCAGCCGTTTGCGTTCGACATCGGAGCGCAGCCGGATCGCCGGCAGCCGTTGCAGCAGCTCGCGCGTGACAGAACTCTTACCGGACGCAGAGAAGCCGTGGGTAATCAACAGAACAGGGGGCGCCTCCCGGGTGTAACCAGCAGCCTGTTGCAGATAGGCCCGGTACTGGTCCAATGCGGGATTTTGGGGCCCGTTCACGGGATGTTGCGAAAGCGCAATCGCCGATACTTTGGCGCGTACCATCGCGCGATAGACCTGATAGAAGCGCAGCAATTGCAGCCCTTGGTAGTCTCCACTCAGCGAAAGATAGTGGTCGAGCAGACGATAGCTGAGTCTGATGTGTCCCCGCTCCTCCATGTCCATCAAAAGAAAAGCCAGTTCGCTGAAGGTGTCGATCCAGCGCAACTGCGGGTTGAACTCGATCGCATCGAACAGCAGTGGCGCGCCACGGTCCAGCACGATATTGCCCAGATGGAGATCGCCATGGCATTCGCGCACGAACCCCGCCTCCCTTCGTGCCACAAGCAGCGGCAGCAATCGCTGATATCGCGCAGTCGTCCACTGCTCAAGGTGCAGAAAGCGCTGGTTGGCAAGTTCAGGCCGAAGTGATCTTATCTGCTCGAAATTCTGCAGCATCGAACGCAGTACCAAGGCCGGTTCGCCGTAAGGCTGCGCGGGGTCGCCAGGGGCGACGGCAGCATGGAATACGGCCAGCTGTTCGGCCAACCGATCGACCAGCGTAGCGTTGATCAGCTCGGGGTGACGCGAGAGCAGCGCGCCCTCGTCGAACCTTGACATCTTCACCGCATACTCCAACACCGCCCCTTCACCCTCGATCACGGGAGCGTCCGGCTCGCCGTTGATGGTGACCACACCGAGATAGAGGTCGGGGGCCAGGCGGCGATTGAGCCGCACCTCTTCCAGGCAGCAGTGGAGGCGCCGCTTCAGCGTACTGAAATCCAGAAATCCCAGATTCACCGGCTTCTTGAACTTGTAGGCCAGGTTGCCGACCAGCAACAGAGAGGAGATATGGGTCTCTATCAGCGTCACCGCCTCACCAGACTCCTCGGCGAGGCGCTTGCGGAGCGTCGCGATCAGGCGCTGATGGTCTCGATCCCCGTTCATCGCAGCTGCGGCACGTTCGTGGAAAATTCCAGATTAACCACTGCCTGCCATAGTGCCAATGACGCATCTCACAGTGATGGCGAATGGATCTTATTCCTTAATATCAGCAGTGTTGAATATACATTAGAGCATGCTAATATGTAGCGATTGAACCATTGCAGGCGACACCGCCTGCGGTACCTTCAAATCACTATTCTGACCGAGGATCAACTAATGTCCGTCGAGCGTATTGTCCTGGCATTCGCCGGTTTCGCGATTCTTCTCTCTTTGGGTCTGGGTGTCGCCGGCAGTCCCATATTCCACCACAGCAACTGGCTCTGGTTCACCGCGTTCGTGGGCTTCAACCTGCTGCAGTCAGCGTTTACAGGATTCTGTCCGCTGGCAATTATCCTGAAGAAGATGGGCGGCAAACCGGGCCACGCATTCTGAGCCATCACCATCTTCAGTCGTGAAAAGAGGGCGCCCCTGACGGCGCCCTTTTTTATTCCTCTGCATCCACAGGCTCGGCAAACAGATCGTGCTCGTCGCTCCCACTGACCCGCACCCTGATGAAGTCTCCCTCAGCGAGATCCCAGCTCCCAGCGACGATGATCTGGCCGTCGACCTCAGGGGCCTCCGCGGCGCTGCGCGCAAGCAGATGGTCATCGTAAACCTCGTCGACCAGTACCAGCAGTTCGCGGCCGACCTTTGCACGCAGACGTTGTGCGCTGATCTGCGCCTGCACCGCCATGAAACGGGCCAGGCGCTCCTGCTTCACCGCCTCGGGTATCTGCCCGGACAGCTCGTTGGCGGCAGCCCCCTCTACCGGTGAATAAGGGAAGCAGCCCGCCCGATCTATCTGGGCCTCGCACAGAAACTCCAGCAGTTGTTCGAACTCTTCCTCGGTTTCGCCGGGAAAGCCGACGATGAATGTGCTGCGCAGGGTCAGATCGGGACAGATCTCACGCCACCGCCGAATTCGATCGAGCACCTTCTCGGTGGCCGCCGGTCGGCGCATCTGCCTCAGCACCCGCTCGCTGCCATGTTGTAGCGGCATGTCGAGATAAGGCAGTAGCTCACCCGCAGCCATCAGCGGGATCAGCTCATCGACACTGGGGTAGGGATAGACGTAGTGCAATCGCACCCAAACCCCCAGCGAAGCCAGCGCCGACGCGAGTTCAGGCAGGCGGCTGCTGAGCAGGCCTCCCCGCCATAGCTCCTGTCGATAGCGCAGGTCCAGTCCATAGGCTGAGGTATCCTGCGAAACCACAAGCAGTTCGCGTACCCCCGCGGCGACCAGGTTCTCCGCCTCGCGCATCAGCTCGCCGGCAGGTCGACTGACCAGGTTACCGCGCATGCTCGGGATGATGCAGAAACTGCAGCGATGGTTACACCCTTCGGAGATCTTCAGGTAGGCATAGTGCCTGGGAGTCAGCTTAACGCCCTGAGGTGGCAGCAGGCTGGAGAAGGGATCCTGACGCGGTGGCAGGAAGCGGTGCACCTGCGTCATTACCGCCTGGTAGTCGTGTGGCCCGGTAATCCCCAGTACACTCGGGTGCACCCGACGGATCTCCTCCTCCCTGACACCGAGACAACCGGTTACGAGCACCTGTCCGTTCTGCTCCAGCGCCTCTCCGATCGCCGTTAACGACTCCTCCACCGCGGCGTCGATGAAGCCGCAGGTATTGACCACGACCAGATCGGCGCCTTGATAATCGGCGGCGATCTCGTATCCCTCCGCGCGCAACTGCGTCAGGATCCGCTCCGAATCGACCAGGTTTTTTGGACACCCGAGACTGACGAAACCGACCCTGGGCGCCTTGCTTTGACGGCTATTCACGGTGATGGTGAGAAACTCGCACTCGAAACCGAAGATGATGGAGGAATCGGCTCCCGCCTCCCCCGGTAACACGAACCCGGTGCGCCCCGGTAGTGATGGCTTTCAGGAGCCGTGTGCCGGGCGCTGTGGACGCCTTTGCATAACTGCCGTTCACCAGGATGGTCTCAGGTTACAGAAATCTTAACGCCAGGCCAATCACCCCGCGCTGTGCGAGTGATCACTCTGGATCCCCCTTGCTCGAATCTGATCGAAAATTATCAATGCACTGTTATTTAGCATTACATTATATTATCTTTAAATAAATAAAGACGGGAGGTTGCGAACATTGAAGAACTGTAAACTCTGTAGCTACAGCAAGGTCTGCAACAGTCTCCCATTCGTCTGCGTTCTTTTGCAGTTTGCCGCGGTCATCCTGTTGATCGGACTGCTCGGCTATCTGTTTGTGACGCAAGAGCTCTGACAGCAACCACGGGCTGACGGCCAACCCCTCTCTCATGCACCCCCGCGGGCACTCTGGTATAGTCTGGCGCTTTTGCGACAGAAGGCCAATGCCATGGGTTACCGCCTATCCAAAATCTACACCCGCACCGGTGACAAAGGTACCACCGGCCTGGGTGACGGCCGCCGGGTCGACAAGGACAGCGCGCGTATCGAAGCCATCGGCACCGTCGATGAGCTGAATACGCTGCTGGGTGTGGTGCTCTCGCAGGGGATTGGCGAGCCGATCGCAACGCAACTGACCCGCGTCCAGCACCGCCTGTTCGATCTTGGGGGTGAGCTGTCGATTCCGGAGATGCAGGTGATCGGCGCTGAAATGGTCGAGGAGCTTGAGCAGGATCTCGACCGGCTCAACGAAAATCTTCCACCGCTGAAGGAGTTCATTCTCCCCGGCGGGACACCCGCAGCCTCTCACTGTCACCATGCGCGTGCGGTCTGCCGCCGCGCCGAACGCCGGCTGATGCATCTTGCGCACCAGCCGGAGGAGCAGGTTGGCGAAAATGCACTGAAATACCTGAACCGGCTCTCCGATCTGCTGTTCGTCATGGGGCGCGTTCTGGCGCGCGTCGACGGTGGCAACGAAATCTACTGGCGCAAGGGGGTCTAACCCATGTCGGACAAGCAATCGGCGGCGAACCCGATCATCCGCGGCAGCCGGGTCAAGATGCACCTGTCGCTGACGCTGACCGACGGCACCGAGGCGCTCTCCACCTTCGCCCAGGAGCCGGAGAGCTTCGTCGTGGGTGACGGCAGCTTCACTCCCGGACTCGAAGAGACCTTTCTGGGGCGCCGTCAGGGCGATAGCGGCGAACTGTTGCTGGCACCGGAGCAGGCATTCGGCGCCCGTATGGAGGAGAATCTGCACCAGCTCCCGCACGCCGATTTCTCCCCCGAGCTGACGCTCGAATCCGGTGTTGTCATGATGTTCGAAACACCAACGGGCGAGCAGGTACCCGGTACCATCGTCGCCTACGACGACGACCGGGTCAGCGTCGATTTCAACCACCCGCTGGCCGGCCGGGAACTCACACTCCGTTTCGAGATCCTTGCCGTCGAGCCTCCGGCAGCGGAGTGAATCTGGAGGAGCGCACCACGATGGATATCCAACTTGCCAACCCCAGGGGGTTCTGCGCCGGTGTCGACCGCGCAATAGAAATCGTCGACCGCGCGCTGGAGATATTCGGTGCGCCGATCTATGTCCGCCATGAGGTGGTACACAACCGTTTCGTGGTGGACAGCCTGCGCGAGCGGGGTGCGATCTTTGTCGACGAGCTGCACCAGATCCCGGACGGCAATACCGTGATATTCAGTGCCCACGGCGTCTCCAAACAGGTACGCGCCGAGGCGGAGGCGCGTGAGCTGCGCATATTCGACGCCACCTGCCCGCTGGTTACGAAAGTCCATCTTGAGGTCGCGCGACACTGCCGCAGCGGCCACGATGTGATCCTGATCGGTCATCGCGGCCATCCGGAGGTCGAAGGTACCATGGGGCAATACACGGCCAACGACGGTGGCGGTCGCATCCATCTGGTGGTCGATGTCGACGATGTGGAGAGGCTCGAGATCGAATCCGGCAAGCGACTCGCCTACGTCTCGCAGACCACGCTGTCGGTCGATGACACGCAGAAGATCGTGGATGCGTTGCGGCAGAGGTTTCCTGCGATCGAGGGGCCAAAAAAGAACGACATCTGCTACGCCACCCAGAACCGCCAGGATGCGGTGAAGGAGATGGCACTGGGTTGCGATCTGGTGCTGGTGGTGGGCTCGACCAACAGCTCCAACTCCAACCGCCTGAAAGAGATCGCCACCAAGCTGGGAACCCCGGCTTATTTGATCGATGGCGCCGAAGATATCCGCCGCGAGTGGATAGAAGAGGGACATCGCATCGGCGTGACCGCCGGTGCCTCGGCTCCCGAGATACTGGTCGAGGAGGTTATCGAGACGCTGCGCCGTTGGGGAGCCGGCTCGGTCACCTCACTGCCGGGGCGCGAGGAGACGGTGGTGTTCTCATTGCCGAAGGAGCTGCGGCGGGAAGAGGCATGAACGTCGACCCGCTGCGGCCGGAAGCGGTATCACCGCCCCCCGGCCGCTGTGCCGGATCCCGCTACCAGCAATCGTGGACCGAACTCGTGGTCTTGTTGCCGACGTTATCCAGGCCCAGGGTGGCGCACTTGTCCTCGCTCTGCCCTCCCTTGGGTACGGCCTGTACCGTATAGCCGTTGGCGGTGGTGGTCAGTGTCAGCGTGTAGTAGTTGTCGATCGCGTTGCGCTGATCCGGGTCGATGAACGATGTCGTCGAGTTGAAAACATAACCGATATTGGTAATGTTTCCTCCGCCCGAATCTTGATCATAACGCCGTGTCTCGGTGTAGTTTCGCTCCATGAACTGGGAGACTTGCAGCATCGCCCCCTTGACCGCAGCGCGCCGGCTCTTGCGCACCTGCTCCTGGTACATCGGATAGGCGATGGCGGTAAGAATCGCGAAGACAGCCAAGGCCACCATCAGCTCCACCAGCGTAAACCCACGCGCACGCCACCTGCCGGAGAACTTATTCGCCATGCTCATCTCCCCTCGGCGGGTATCAGCCAGACGGCGGTCACCGTCGGCGTCTTGGCACTGGCATCCGTCACGTAAGCGATCGGTCGGTCGATCGCGCCGAACAACTGGCTCTGTAGGCTGACCGCGTCGTCGACCCCGTACCAGCTCGCGTTGCGCGCCAGCAGGTAACTGCGGTTATCGATTATGATCTGCGCCGCCGCGAGGTCGACGTAGTTCATCACACCCTGTGCCTCGAACATCCCTCGCGGTGCCGGTCGCTGCTCGGCTGCGGCTGTGGCGAGCCAGGCGCCAAACAGGAGGGCCAGTGCCATCCGAGTCAAGTACCTCATCTTCATCAAACCGATCATCATCTTCTCCTTTTAACCGCTCAGCGCAACTGCCGCCAGGACTGACGACCATCACGATAGCTGAGGGACTCCAGCGTCTGCTCGATATCGCCCGACGAACCACTGGTGAACTTGAACTCCTTCTGCTTGGTCTTGATCACCGCCGGCGTTTTGACGATACCCACCTTGGAGCGCTTGCCGGATACCGGAATCTTGATCTTGGTCTTCTGTCCGTTGATCACCACCCATACTTCGACGTAGTCGCCTTCGTTGAACGTACCGTCCGAATTGAGATCGAAAGGGGTCACCGAGAGGCGTGAACCATCCACCGAGGTGAGCTCCATCAACCAGCTGGTGCCGCCATACTCGCAGGGATCGAGCGTTGGAATCATGGTGCTGAAGATCACCCGCCCATCGCGCAACAGCGGCGTGCTGATCACGCGCTCTCCTTCCCACCCGCGGATCGCCAGCGGTGACTTGAGGTCGAGGTACCAGCCCTTGTGGATGCTCCAGTTGATACTCTTCTCGGTGGTCACGCGCAGATCCCAGGGGAAGGGATTGTCGGTCTCGTCGATGTCGTCGCTGAGCTTCGACTGGCCCGAGTTGTTGGTGTAGGTTTCGTGTGTGATCTCCTGCTGCAGCAGATCGGTACGACCGTTTGCGATCGGCCCCGAACCGAGTGCATCGAAGTCATCCCACAAGCCGTAAAAGGTGTTCTTGCGCCCGGTCGTGGTACCGTCGCCCGGCTCGAAGTACTTGCCGGTGCCGAAGAAGATCATGACCCCGGATTTGGGATGGTTGGTCGACTCCGGCTTGCTGGTGATCGGCTGCACGTTGCCATCCTCATCCTTGGCAACGAACAGCGGCGCTTTCGTTCCGGAGATATCGTAGTCGATCACCCACTTGCTGGTATCGGTTTTGTGCGACAGATCGAAAGCCCACATATTTCCCTGCAGGTCGCCCGCATAGACACGATCGGCGACCTTGTCGTCATTGAAATCGACCACCAGGGGCGTCGACAAGCCATTCGGATTGAGGGCATCGCCAACACCGGTTTCGATCTTGCGGATCAGCGCGCCGGTGGAGATATCGACGATGAAGAGCGCCGCGCTATTGTTGACCGAGGAGTAGCCATTGCCGAAGATTGCCGCCCACTGGCCATTGGCCAGTCGTACGATCGACGCCTGGCCGATGGTGTAGCCGAGATCACCGTCGGGCGTGCCGTCCAGATCGGCGTCATCATCAGCTGGAGAGAACTCCCACATCACGTCGGACTTTTCAAAGCTGGTCGGATCAGTGACATCCAGCGCGAAGACCGACTTGCCGCCGGCGCCGGTGGTGCCGACCAGCACCGTCTTCCAGCTGCTGTTGATGTAGACATCCTTGCCGTTACTGGGTCCGTCGACGTAGAACTGGTGGCTGTAGTTGGGGTCGCTCAGCTTCCACAGGTCGGGAATCACCGCCTCTGGGACGAACGCGAACAACTCGACGCCGTTGTCCTCCTGAAAAGCGTGCATCATGCCGTCGTTGGCACCGATGTAGACGACGCCGGGACGATTTTTGTAGGTGCTGGAGTTGCGGTAGGTGATGTAGCTCGAACCCTCGCTGCCCGGCAGCAGGCTGTAACCATAATCCTGATGGCCGACGTAAAAGGGGTCCGAGTTGACGATATCACCGAGCACCGAGGTGCGTTTGCGGAATGTTCCCGCGGGGTCGTTGCCGATTTCGAACTTGGTCTGGCCGCGGATGAATCTGAGCCGCCGCTTGCCTTCGGTGTTGTTGCCGCCCTGCTTCATCGCATCCTTGATCGAGGTCGGTGGATCGTATGTCGCGTTCCACAGGAAGACCACGCCGGGTTCGCCGTCGCCGTCCGTGTCGGCGCCCTCGTGGGTGAAGATATTGCGCGTGGACGGAGTCCGCTTGTCCAGCTTCTTGGCCGCCTCCCAGGTGGGGTCCAGGCCAGTGGTCGCGGGATTGGCGTCGATGATCTCGCCGGTATTGGCATCGACTTTGTAGCCGAGCAGTTCACCGCGCCAGTCCTTGCTGTCAAAGCGCGCCTGGTAGACGTAGGTGTCGGCGTTCAGACGCGTGGAGTTGGTTGCCACCGCAGCCGCGGAACCGGTACGTCCGACGATCTGCGCCAACGTATCGGAGAGCTTCTCCGCAAACTCCTCGGGATTGGCAGCGGAGAAGAAACCGCCGCGGCTGTTGACCGCCGCGT
>JAGRGU010000045.1:14328-36872 GCA_020445335.1 Gammaproteobacteria bacterium | reverse complement strand
CGTTTTTTTCCGCGACTGAGGTTTTTTTCGAACGCGGCCAAAGGCAAGGTGGGGAGTACCGCGAGCGATAGGGCGCCGACAAGGATTCGACAGGCGAACCACAGCTCGTTGGTGTATCACAAGCAAAGTGGTGGCAACCCGCCTGCAAACAACCCTTGAGTCAACTAACGGATCGGCAATCCCCGGTAAAACTTCGGGAAGTCCGGATTTTGCCAATCCGGTGCCGCCATCCTCTCCTCGGGAGGGTGCAATCTGGAGACATAATCCAGTACCGCCATCTCGTCACGAGGTGTGAATCGCTGGATCTGCTTGGCCATTTTCTGATCCGCATTGCGTCGTTTGCCGATGCGAATCCAATGAAATTGCCGCTTCAGATAGCTGTAATGCTGCCCCTGAATCTTCGGTATGTGCTCGGCTGCATTTCCCTCACCCTTGCTGCCATGGCAGTCAGTACAGTTATCCTCGTACAGCTTCTTGCCATGCTCCAGATCCATGCCCGGTCCAACACTGTTATTGACGCTCATCGGCAGCTGCGCGATATAGGCGGCGACATCCGCAATCTCCTGAGCGCCGCCGAGCAATCTCGGAGAGGTGAAGGGCCGCATCGTCGGATTGTCCCGATTGCGCGCTCTGATATCGGCCAACTGCTTGATGGTGACGCTGGGAAGCTGCCCGGCGATCTGCGGATATCGGCCATCCGTGCGGCCCCAACCCTCGGGCGTGTGACAGACGGTGCAGACCATGAAGACCTTCCTTCCGTTTTCGAGATTGGGTGTCAAATGCAACGCCTGCTCGACCTCGGCAGCGGCTGCTGCAGGGTCGGGCTCATTCTGTGCGCTGACGGAAGCACCCACGCCCAGCAACAGCGAGGAGGCAAGGCAAAGAATATTCGCTCGATAGTTCATTTACGTCCCAATTTGGAAAATAGGCTAAGCCTGTAACGAAAAAGCGTTCCCACTCGGCGCTGATATTCTTATAGTCTTCACGCCGCCATCTGCTTCGCAGCCACTCCAGCATTGGACTGAAGCATCGCCACTAACAGATTATTTGTGCCTCTATTCTAACATGCAACAAGCGTGTTAAAACCTCGTATCACTCATCGATTTGTGGCGATTGTAGCAAGCGGATGAACGAGCAACGAGATTGCACTCTCTACAGCATACGCCAAGTCAATCCATTCACCGGCGTGATTCAGGTGATTCATACCAGCGAAGGCCAGGCGAGCAGCGACAACGGCGTCGACTGGCAGATCGAGATTCTCACCTCTGGTGCGATCGATACCTGGAGCATGGCTTCCGGTGCAGGCGGAGAGAAGCGCTCCATCAAATTCGGTCGCTGGAACGCGTCCGCGGGACTGCACGGTATTCCGGCCAATCCGATTCTTGACCTTACCCGGATGCTCGCGCACTCGAGGCATTTGGCCGGATTGCTGCAAGAGCACGCGCAGCGCATCCCTTTTCCGCAGCGTGACAACTGGGAGTTGTGGCTGCTCGACGACGAACGGCTGCAACCTCTGGCACTGCTTGCAACTTCGACCAGGGAGCACCCCGCCACGCCGACTCAGTGCAAAGTCAGATGGAGAGCGGCAGATGGAGCGCTACTGGGGCCGATGGCGCTGCGCGCGCTGGAACGAGCGGTCGCCAACCGTGCCGCAACAGGCCACTGTCGCTGGCTCAAACGCACACCGGAGATGGAGACGACAACCGTGCAGGAGAGTCACTCGCATGCACCGTCGTTGCCGCCGCTGTTGCTCGCCGAAGCGTGGCCTGACGCGTCGACCGGGCAGCTCGTCGCCGAGTATCATGACGCATTGGCACCCCAGCTGCTGGCACTGCAGCATCTCTCCGATGCGACGAGATCGATGCTGGAACTCAGTGCCGTCAAACGAAGCCAGAGCCTGGAGGCGGTGTGGCGGCTCTATCCCCGAATAATCAATCGGCATGAGTTCGATGCCGCTCGCGTGGAAGCCCGCTTGCGCTCGGGCTGAAGCTCGCTCAGAAGCGCAGTTCGACAGGCCGTGCCGCGACCAGGTAACGCTCGCTGCCGCCCGGTAGCAGCGCATCGAAAGGGTAGCAGGTGGTCAACGTCAGCTCGCGCTGCTGGCGCTGGATAGAGACCCCCACGCGCGCATCGACCACACCCAGATCGTAAACCCGGTAGCGAATTCGTCTCCTGTCCGGCAGCGTCAGGTGCAGCAGATCATCCCGCTTCAGCTCCCGCAGGAAGCTGAAATGGGTGTCCCGATGGCCGCTCAACACGCTATTGCCCGCTTCACCCAGGGGTGCGCTGCCGTTTAGGTGGCCGGGACCGAACGCCAGGGTACGGCCGCTGGTATCGGCCAGGACGATCTGGTCGATGCCCAGTCGCGGAACCTCCAGTCTCGCCACCGGCCAGGTATCCGCCCAGGGCCAGGGTGCGATTCTGTCACCCCCATCCCGGGTCTGTTGCCAGGCAGTGCGTAACAACTGCTGTGCCAACCAGGCCTTTGCCTGAAGATATTTGCCTTCACCCAGTTGCCAGGCTGCGAACAGCAGTAGCAGCAGGACGATCCTGCCAAGCCTGTCAGCCACCGGCATGACACTCTCCCCTGCTACGCCACCGCAATCCCCAGAGCACCGCGGCTGCCATCAGCAATATCATCCCCAGCAACAGGTTCAAGGGGGCGGCTGTCGCCGTCTGCGGCAGCTGCGCGAAAACCCGATCGCCGACCCAGCCATGGGGCAGCGCCACCGGCACGCTGCGCGATTGCAGGGTCTCGCCGACCGGCCTGACAGGCGTCTTGTCGATAGCGACCAGGCTGGTCTCCTTGCTGACCAGCTGGTGCTTCATTGCCAGCGCCAGTGTCTGCTCCCGCTGTGCCGCAGTCGCGACCCCGCCTTCTGCTGCGGCAGTGATTCCATCGATCGCGCGCCGCGCCCACAAAGCATGCACACCCGGGCTCTCTTTGCCCCCTTCCAGCTTCACCTGCCGGTTCCATCGACGCACACCGATCCGCCCGCTGAGCAGCGCGTTCTGCGCCGCCCCCTGCCACCTGAGCGCAACCACCACGGGTTCGCCAAGATAGAGATCGGGAATGTTTCGCGGATAGAATTCGGCTTTCGGCGCTGCGGGTAGCTGCAGCTCAATATCGGTCAGCGCGGGCGTCTCGAGCTTGTGGAACAGCCCCTCCATGCGCGCCGCGACCTCGGGGATCGAGCCGATGTAGGTGAAGCTTCCACGGCCGAACTCCGCTGCCCGGCGCATGAAGTGGCTGTTGGGCGCAGAGCCGATACCGATGGTGAAGAGACGGCTGCCGCCAAGCTGCGTGCGGATCAACTCGAACAACGCCGACTCATTGCCCACGCTTCCATCAGTGACAAAGACGATCTGCCGCAGCCGTTGCTGTTGCGGCTGCGGCGCCAACGCGCGTTGCAGCGCTGGCAGCATCTCGGTACCGCCCTCGGCCTGCAGCATCGCCAGCCAGGCGAGCGCGCGCCGAACGTTGTCCGGGCTTGCCGCTTCGCTCTGCACGAACAACGCCTCCGTCCGCTGGTTGAAACGGACCAGATTGAAGCTGTCGCCCGGCCTGAGCCGCTGCAAGGCTACTCTCAGTGCAGCCTTCGCCTGTTGAATCGAAGCGCCGTGCATCGACCCGGAGGTGTCGATGACGAAGACCATTTCACGCGCAACGGGTGGGAGGGGCTCTTCTGCCGGAACAGGCGGCAGTAGCATCAGCAGCGCGTAGTTCTCATCCTCCCAGCGCTCGGTGAAGAGTGCCGCCGCTGGTGTATCACCGACGCGGGGCCGCCAGCTGAGCTCGAAGTCGCGATCCGACAGAACTGCGCCCTGGCGCAGTTTGAGCAGATACTGTGCATCGTGCTGCTCGATGTCGACAGCGTGGTAACTGCTGGTCAGCGCCGACAACGGAAAGCCCGGATCGAGGTGGATCTCAAGCTCGGTGGTCGGAGCGCTCTCGCCCGCTGAGACGACCGGCGGCGTGATCTGAGAAGCATCCGGTACCTGATCGCTGTCGATCGCCCAGCCATCGCCGGCGAAACCACCGATTTGGTCACGTGCCAGCGGTACACCGGGGATATACCGGGGCGCGATCACCATCGGATAGCGGATCGCGAACCGGCCCTGGTCGTAGTCGAGACTCTGCTGGTACTCGAGCTCGATGCTGACCTCCTCACCGGGTCCGATATTCGCTACCGCGGTGGTGAAGATGTTCGGTCGCTGCTGACTGAGCAGCGAAGCGCGCCGGCCCGACTGCCTGGCCTGCCGGTAGCTCTCCTGCGCTTGCGCGCGCGGCCTGATCTCACCCTCGATAACACGTTCGCCGATCACCAACCTGAGGCGATCGACCGCGGCTGTCTCCGGCAGGGGAAACCGATACACGCCCTCGACCCAGTCGTCCGACGGATTGCGAAAACGTTGGCTGACCCGCACCCGCGCAAGCATGCCGCTGATATCCATCACTACCGAATTTTGCATTCGCGGCGCCTCGATCGATGCGCCATCGGCGAGCGCCAGGCTGAGCCCTGCAATCCGTCCCGCCGCGCTCTCCTGCAAGGATAGTGTCGCGCCCGATTCGACCGACGCATCGGCCCCCGGGCTGAACAGCAGGAACACCGCGAACATCAGCAGCGAGGTCGCCATGCCGGTACCGAGCGCCGCCAGCCAGGTCAGCAGCATATTGCGCCAGAGCCCGTCAATTGATCGCTTCATGGTCATCGTTCCACCCTCTCTCACAATCCTGAACCGCGGTTGCAAACCCATCGCACAGGCCGAAGTTCAAAGTAAAACTCATCGCGTCCAGTCGCTCTGGCGAAGCGTAGAGAAAGGCTTCGCTCAACGGTTGAACTCCTGCTTTCATCACTCTCTGCTTGTCACATGCGCTCATTGTTCTACCCCCGTTTGGTCCAGCGCGCCTTCCATGGCGGAGACGACCCTCCTCGGCCTGCGCCGGAGTTTTAAAGTCAGGGATATTGAAACGTGCTGAGTTGGCGTTTTTGGAGCGGCTTTCGGTCAAACCGAGAGCAAAGAGTGGCAATCCGGTGGCATGCAGCTATTGCCCGGCGGTGCAGTGGATTGGATCCGGTCGGGCGGGGAGCGACAACGGGTAGAGGAGTTTTAAAGCCGCTATGACGGCGGCCCCGAAGTCCGGCGCTGCAAATCGGCGAGACGAGTCAGGAGCGCGGTGGTTCCAGACGCAGCAGACGACCGTCAGAAGCGTCGGTCAACAGATAGAGCAACCCGTCGGGCCCGACGCGCACATCCCGAATGCGGCCGAAATCGCCATGCAGATAACGCTCTTCCCCGATCACTTCACCCCGCGTCATCTCCAGCCGCACCAACAGCCCGAACTTCAACGATCCCAACATGAGGCTGCCCTGCCACTGCGGAAAACGATCACCGCTGTAGAAGGCCATGCCGGATGGGGCGATCGAGGGGACCCAATAGTAGACCGGTTGTACCATGCCCGCCTTGTGCGTGCCCTCACCGATGGCGGTGCCAATGCCGTAATTGACACCATAGGTGATCACAGGCCAGCCGTAGTTCTTCCCTGCCTGCAGCCGGTTGAGTTCGTCTCCACCCTGGGGGCCGTGCTCATGAATCCACACCATGCCGGTAACCGGATCAAGCGCCATGCCCTGGGGATTACGGTGGCCGTAGCTGAAGATCTCCGCTGCAGCGTTGGGATCGCCGACGAACGGATTGGAGATTGGAATGCGACCGTCATCGTGCAGGCGCATCACCGAGCCCGCGTGGTCGTGCAGGCGCTGCGCACGGGGACGATCACCTCGATCGCCGACACTGACATAGAGGTAGCCTGCACGGTCGAACAGCAGCCGGGAGCCGAAATGGCGGGCGGCCGTCGAGCCCCTGTTCATGCTGAAGATCTCCTGTAGATCCTTCAGCCGGAACCCATCGAGCCGGGCGCGTGCCACCCGGGTCGCCATCCCCCCTTCGACCGGTGCGACATAGGAGAGGTAGAGCCAGCCGTTGTCACCGTATTGTGGGTGGAGTGCGACATCCAGCAGACCACCCTGCCCGCTGGCGACGATCCTCGGCAGGCCTGTGATCGGCTGTCGCTCCAGCCGCCCATCCCTCCTGATCAGGCGCAGGGCTCCGCTGCGCTCGGTCACCAGCATGTCGCCGTCCGGCAGGAACGCAAGCG
This sequence comes from Gammaproteobacteria bacterium, assembly GCA_020445335.1. GTDB lineage: Bacteria > Pseudomonadota > Gammaproteobacteria > Chromatiales > Chromatiaceae > HKST-UBA178. The sequence goes on along the minus strand of JAGRGU010000045.1, from coordinate 30,712 downwards.
CCCAGGGGTGATCGAGGCCGCGCGTCAGCTCGACGACCTGGAACTGCCGCGCATCGCCCTCCACCGGGTCGAGCTGCTGCGCCGCCCGCGAGCCGGCGCCGAGACAGAGCAGCACGAAGGCTGCCAGCGCAAGCGGCACGGGTCTGCGTATCACCGGCGTCCACCGAAAAGTGAACCCATGACGCCACGAATCAGCTGCCTGCCGATCTGGGAACCGATCGTCCGCGCCGCACTCTTGAAGAAGGATTCGGTTACCGTCTGCCGCCGACGTCCACCGCTGCCACGCCGTTGCGCACTCTCCAGAGTTTTGCGCTGCGTCTCTGCGACCTCAGCGGCCTGTTGCTCCTCGGCCATCTTCTCGGCGCGTGCAATCAGCACTTCGTAAGCCGAGTGCCTGTCGACGGGTTTATCGTAAACACCCGCCACCAGGGAGTGCCCCATCAGCTCCTTTCTCAAGACCTTGGTGATCGGCCCCATCTGGCTGCGGGGCGGCCGGATCAGAGTCCGCTCGACCACGCTCGGGCGCCCCTTTGCGTCCAGCACCGAAACCAGCGCTTCGCCGACGCCAAGCTCGGTGATTACCTGGCGTGTATCCAGCGCGGGATTCTGACGGAATGTCTCCGCCGCCGCCCGCACCGCCTTCTGATCGCGCGGAGTAAAGGCGCGCAGCGCGTGCTGTACCCGATTGCCCAACTGCCCGAGAATTGTATCGGGAACATCGAGCGGGTTCTGCGTCACGAAGTAGACGCCGACGCCCTTGGAGCGAATCAGCCGCACCACCTGCTCGACCTTGTCGATCAGGATGTCGGGCGCATCGTCGAACAGCAGATGCGCTTCATCGAAGAAAAGCACCAACTTCGGCTTCTCAGGATCACCCACCTCGGGCAGGCTCTCGAACAGCTCCGACATCAGCCACAACAGAAACGTACCGTAGAGCAGCGGCGAACTCATCAGCTTCTCCGCCGAAAGGATATTGATGACGCCCATGCCGCGCTCGTCCGTCTGCATCATATCCTCGAGATTGAGCGCCGGTTCGCCGAACAGCTTGGTTCCGCCCTGCTCTTCCAACGTCAGCAGCCGGCGCTGAATCGCGCCCACACTGGCGGCGGAGATATTGCCGTAAAGTGTTCGAAACTCGGCCGCATTGTCGGCGACGAACTGCAGCATCGCGCGCAGATCCTTGAGATCGAGCAGCAGCCAGCCGTTGTCGTCGGCAACGCGGAAAACCAGCGTCAGAACCCCCTGCTGGGTATCGTTGAGGTTGAGCAGGCGCGACAGCAGCAGCGGCCCCATGTCGGTGATCGTCGCTCGCACCGGGTGGCCGAGCTGCCCATAGACATCCCAGAAGGTGACCGGAAAACCCTCGAAGTCGAAATCCCCGAGGCCGATCGTCTCGACCCGTTCATCGATCTTCGGATGCGGCTTGCCGGGCTGGCTGATTCCAGACAGATCCCCTTTGACGTCGGAGAGAAAGACCGGCACCCCACGACGGCTGAACTCCTCGGCCAGTCCCTGCAAGGTGATGGTCTTGCCCGTTCCGGTGGCGCCTGCAATCAGGCCATGGCGATTGGCCATGCCCGGCAGAAGCGGAATCTGCTGGCTGCCCTTGCCGATTATGATGGGTTCCGACATCTCTGTATCTCTCCTGTTGATGCTGAAATCGAAACGCGGGGACATATACCCTGCCAGTAATTTGCAGCAGTTTAAAGACACGCGCCTGCCCAAGCCACCCCGTCGGCTGTAGCCGGGTCGCTTCAGAACGACATCGGCTCGTCGCGAAAAATCGCGTGCGACATCTGCTGCAGCTGCGGACTGATCTGCGGCTTGAAGTCCATCTCCCCGAGCACCGCTCCCTGCAGGTCGACCCCGGGGGCAATTTCGGTCAGCAGCAGCCCCTTCTCGGTCAGCCGGAAAACCGCCCGCTCGGTGATGAACATCACCTCCTGTCCTCTGCCGAGGCAGTAGCGGCCGTTGTAGGTGAGATGCTGCACCTTCTCAACCAGCTTTCTGCCCCGTCCTTCGCTGAGGATCTGCAGACAGCCGTCGCCGACATTCACCCGCAGACCGCCACTGGTAAAAGTACCGAGAAAGTAGACCCGTTTGGCGTTCTGGCTGATGTTTATGAATCCCCCGGCGCCGGGCATGCGCTGGCCGAATCGGCTGACGTTGACGTTTCCCTCGACGTCTGCCTCGGCGAGACCGAGAAATGCCTGATCCAACCCGCCGCCATCGTAGAAGTCGAATTGCGACGGCTGGTCGATGATTGCATCGGGATTCGCGACCGCGCCGAAGCTCATTCCGCCCGCGGGAATGCCGCCGATACCGCCGGGTTCGACAGTCAGTGTCACGCGGTCGAGGATGCGCGCCTCGTGTGCCACAGCCGCAACCGCCTCCGGCATGCCGATGCCGAGATTGACAACCGCACCAGGCAACAGCTCTTGCGCGGCACGCCGACCGATCACCTTGCGCGCATCCAGCTCGAGTCGTGCGATGCCTTCGGCCGGCACCCTGATCTCGCCGGTATAGGCCGGATTGTAGCTTTCGCCGAAAGTCTGCTGATGATCCTGCGCATCGGCGACCACGACATGGTCGACCAGAACCCCCGGCAGCTTGACCAGCTGCGGCGACAGGCGGTGACGTTCGGTAATCCTCTCCACCTGCACCAGCACCCTGCCGCCGCTGTTCCTGACCGCCTGGGCGATCGCCAGAACCTCGAGCGTCAGCGCCTCACGCTCCATGGTGACGTTGCCGTCGAGATCGGCGGTGGTGCCGCGCAGCAGCGCGACGTTGATCGGAAACGCCTTGTAGAGCAGATACTCCCGTCCGGCGACGCTGATCAGCTCCACCAGCTCCTCTCGGGTGCGGCTGTTGATCTTGCCCCCCTCGACCCGTGGATCGACGAAGGTGTGCAGACCGACGTGGGTCAGGGTGCCCGGCTTGCCGGCGGCGATATCGCGATAGAGATGGGTGATCACACCCTGCGGCAGATTATAGGCCTCGATGCGGTTCTCCTGCGCCAACCGACCCAGTTTCGGTGCCAGCCCCCAGTGACCGCCGACGACCCGCCGCAACATCCCCGGATGACCGAAATGGTTGACGCCTCGCTCACCGCCGTCACCCTGTCCCGCACCGTAGACCAGCGTCAGCTCAGCCGGCCCCCCCGTCTCGATGAAGCGTTGCTCGAGCGCGATCGCCAGAGCTTCGGGAAAGCCGGTACCGACAAAACCGCTTGTGGCCATCGTATCCCCGTTTCGGATGCAGGCAACTGCCTCTGCCGCGGTGACTATCTTGCCCAATGCCGCCTCTCCTGTCGCTGGTATCGGATCCTTGCCCTTCCGCGAGCCAGTTTACATTGACAGCACGGCCGATTCCCATACTCTTCATAAACACCGATATCCTGAGGAGCGGCTGTGGATGACAAGATCGATCGCGATCGTCGAAGATGAGGCGGCGCTTAGGGCTAATTATCGTGATTTGCTGCAGCACCAGGGTTACCGGGTGGCCTGTTACGCCGGTCGCAGCGACGCATGGCGGGCGTTTACCGAACGGCTTCCCGATCTGGCGATACTCGACATCGGGCTGGGCGATGAACCCGAAGGGGGATTTGAACTCTGCCGCGAGCTGAGGGCACGCTCGGCGACACTGCCGATCATCTTCCTCACTGCGCGCGACAGTGATCTTGATACCATCTCCGGGTTGCGGCTCGGCGCCGATGACTATCTCACCAAGGAGACCTCACTTCCCCACCTCAGCGCCCGCATCTCCGCGCTGTTCCGTCGTATCGACGCGCTCAGGCAACCCGCCGACCCGCAGCAGTTGCTGATCCGTGGCGGGCTCGAGCTCGATCTCGACCGTCTCCAGGCGAGCTGGCAGGGCCAACCGCTGGAGCTGACGGTTACCGAACTCTGGATGGTACATGCGCTGGCAGCGCATCCCGGACATGTGCGCAACCGCGAGCAATTGATGCAAGCGGCCAATATTCTGGTCGACAGTAGCAGCGTCAGCACCCATATCAAGCGAATTCGCCGCAAGTTCGAGCAGCTCGACACGGAGTTTCATGCCATAGAGGCGGTCTACGGTGCCGGCTATCGCTGGCGCCAGTTTTGATCGACGGCGGTACAACGGCAACACGCCTTAATCGGCAGGAAAATAAGAACCCGACACTAGGCCGGGCACAGAGGGACTGCGTTCAGTTTTTTATTATTTATTCCTGGTGCCAATTCCTTGCCAACCTTTCCCAAGAATACGGTGTTACTCGCTACGCTGCCTTCGGATGGAGACGGCCGCTATTGACCTGTCATGGTGCAAATTGGATACCATAATGACGTTTAACAATACTTTCATACAGTTAGCCTCTCTTCCCACTAATCAGGCGGATGGAGTGTAAATTAACTTGACACGACAGACCGGAGCGAGCCGTTTCCGCCACAGCATCCGCTTTCAACTGCTGCTGCTGTCACTGGTGCTGCTGCTGATCCCCTGGGGAGGCTACCGTTATCTGCAGGAGATGGAGCGGTTCCTGCGTCAGGCGCAGAGTCAGCGACTGCAGCAGGCGGCAGAGGCGGCCGCCGTTGCCGCTCGCTATCAGGAGGATCTCTTCACTCTTGCTCCCGCGCAATCAGGCGCGACCATAGCCGACTCCGGCATACTGCTGCACCGGCTGGCCGCGCCCGTACAGCTCGACGGCTACGACGAGGAGTGGCTGCCGTACAAACCCGACCGCCGCCATTTCAGCGCCAACGGCGACCTGGCTTTCGACCTGCTCGCCGGCGTGCACGGCGACTATCTCTACCTGCTGTTCGATGTCAGCGACGACCATCGCCTTGCCTGGCGACCGCAGGCCAACCCCGACCTCGAGGGGGACAGCGTCGAGATCGCGCTCGAGCACCCCGACGGCAACTTCAACCGCTATCGTATCGCGCCGGCATCGCCCGGTTGGACGGCCGCGTACAGGCGCCAAGATGACGGCTGGCAGATGGAGCCGAGGATTCGCGGCGAGCTGCAGCTGCATTCCAAGGGTTACCGGCTGGAGATGCGCATCCCGCGCTATCTGGTGAGTGGCCGTATCGGCGTCGGCGTTATAGATGTCGACGATGCCGCAACGCGTGCGGTGGTCGCGCGGCTGCGCACTGCGCCCCTGGAACGAAAGCAGACGCTGGGGCGGCTCATCGACGAGAGCAGCGAACTGGAGGCGGCAATTGCGCCGCTGGTACAGAGTGGTATGCGCATCTGGATTGTCGACCGCGCCGGTCGCGTGCTGGCCTCACACGGACGGCTGCGGCAGACCGACACCTCCGGACAGCAGCCGCAGGAGGAGCTGTTCCAGTCGCTGTTGAAATGGTTGATCCGACTGAGTCTTGGCCATCCTGCCAACGCGCTCGAGGATGACCTCGCCGGGCGCCGGCGCATCGATACCGCGGAGCTGGCGCGTATATGGCGCGGGGAGCGAGCCGCCAGCGGCTGGCAGACATCGGGCAGGAATGCGATTGTGGAGAGCGTGGCGCGTCCGGTGATCACCGCGGATGGCACCGTTGGCGCTGCCCTGGTCGAACAGAGCAGCAACGAAATACTGACGCTGCAGAGTCAGGCGGCCATGCAGCTGCTGCATTACTCGATTTTGCTGATCGCACTCATCGCGCTGCTGCTGCTCGGATTCTCGACGCTGCTGGTGATCCGGATTCATCGCCTGCGCGATCGTCTCGACAGTGCCGTCAGCAGCGAGGGGCGCATTCTGGGAGCGTTGCCGTCATCCCACGCCAGAGATGAGATCGGCGATCTGCAACGCAGCTTCAGTGGCGTAATGCAGCGGCTCCAGGAGTACAACGCCTATCTCGAGGCGATGGCGTCGCGCCTTGCGCACGAGCTGAAAACGCCGCTGGTCATCGCCCGCTCGTCGCTCGACAACCTGCAGCTGCTTGCGCCCGATTCCGCGCAGCAAACTTATATCGAACGTGCCCAGCAGGGATTGCGTCGCCTCGCTATGATTATCGACCGCATTCGCGAAGCGAGCCGCATCGAACAACTTATCGCGCACGCGCAGAAGAGACCCAGCGACCTGCAACCGGTGCTGATTCAGCTAATCGATGGCTATCGTAGCGCCCATCCCGAACAGCGCTTCGAATACTCGGGCGGGGAGGCCTCGCTGAGGGTTGCCGCCGATATCGACCTGATCTGCCAGGCGCTGGAGAAACTGCTCGCCAATGCGCTCGACTTCCATGCCGCCGGCAGCACGATCCGACTGGAGAGCTCCCTGCGTCAAGACAGCGTGACCATTCGTGTCATCAACCGGGGCGCGCCGCTCTGTGACGGGCTGCTGCCCCGCCTGTTCCAGGCGATGGTCTCGGAACGGACGCACCAGGGCGACGAACCACACCTGGGGCTTGGCCTCTACCTGGTTCGGCTTATCGTCGAATTCCATGGCGGCAATGTCGCTGCCTTCAATCTTGCCGACGGCAGCGGCGTAGTCTTCGAGATCAGATTGTCAGCTCTTGATGCCGATGCCGCGCGCTAGCAGGTAGAGGCTGAACCAGGTCAGACCGGCGATGAAGAGCAGGATGATGGTCAATGCCAGCCCGATCGGGATATCGGTCACGCCCAGCAGGCCGTAACGGAAAGCGTTGATCATGTAGAGCACCGGATTGGCCAGCGAGATCTTCTGCCACACCTCCGGCAGCATGCCGATCGAGTAGAAGACACCACCCAGATAGGTAAGCGGCGTCAGCACGAAGGTGGGCACGATCGAGATGTCATCAAAGCTCCTGGCGTAGACGGCGTTGATGAATCCCCCGAGCGCAAACAGAATCGAGGTCAGCACGAATACCGCCAGTGTCCAGCCATAGCTGTTGATATCGAGATTCGAGAAAAAGAGCGAGACGATCGTGACGACCACGCCGACCACCACGCCGCGGGCCACGCCACCGGCGACGTAGCCGCCGAGAATCACCCAGTTGGGTACAGGGGAGATCAGCAGCTCCTCGACATGGCGCTGGTATTTGCTACTGAAGAAAGAGGAGACCACGTTGGAGTAGGAGTTGGTGATCACCGCCATCAGGATCAACCCGGGAACGATGAAATCGATGTAGCGCACACCGTCCATCTCGCCGATGCGCTGTCCAATCAGGTTACCGAAGATCACATAGTAGAGCATCGTTGTGATCGCCGGCGGCAGAACCGTCTGCACCCAGATACGGCTGAAGCGCAGTATCTCCTTGGTGAGAATGGTCTGAAAAGCGACGCGATAACGCAGCCAGCGGTTCATGGCTGGACCCTCTTGCGACTGCTCTCCACCATGTCGATGAACAGCTGCTCCAGGCGGTTCTGCTTGTTGCGCAGACTGGCCACCTCGATGCCGCGCTCCGCCAGCATCTGAAACAGGCCGTTGACGCTCTGCCCACTCTTCACCTCCACCTCCAGCGTATATTCATCCCGCCGCTGCCACTGATAACCGCCCAGATCGCCCAGCTGGTCGAGGCTCTGCTTGACATTGATCACGAAGGCTTCGTTGTGTAGTTGGTTGAGCAACCGCTTCATGCTGCTGTGCTCGGCGATCCGTCCCTGGTTGATGATGGCGATATTGCGGCAGAGGCTCTCCGCCTCCTCCAGATAGTGGGTGGTGAGAATGATGGTGGTCCCGTGCTGATTGATCTCGCTGAGGAAAGACCACATCGCGCGGCGAATTTCGATATCGACGCCCGCGGTGGGCTCGTCGAGGATCAGCAGTTGCGGTCTGTGCACCAGCGCGCGCGCGATCATCAAACGCCGCTTCATGCCGCCGGAGAGCGACATCGCCTGCTCTTTGCGTTTATCCCACAGATCCAGCCGCCGCAGACTCTCCTCGGCGCGTTGCCAGGCCAGACTGCGCGGAATTCCGTAGAAGCCGGCCTGATTGACGACGATCTCCGCAACCGGCTCCCACTGGTTGAAGTTGAACTCCTGCGGTACCAGCCCGATGCAGCTCTTGACCCCTTCCGGGTCGCGATCCAGATCGTGGCCAAAGACTTCGACCCGTCCCGATGACTTGTTGATTAGCGAACTGACAATGCCGATAGCGGTCGACTTGCCGGCGCCGTTGGGCCCCAACAGCGCAAAGAAATCCCCGGGCGCGACCTCCAGATCGATCCCCTTCAGTGCCTCGAAGCCATTGGCGTAGACCTTGCGCAGATCCTGTAGCAGCAATGCGCTCATTAAGTATCGGATGCGGCTGAAAAAAAGAGGCGGAAATAATAGCCGCTGACAGAAAATTTTGCATCCTCCGAAATGCCGCGACTACCTACCTGGTGTGGTGAATATCGCCGAGATTTCGAAAAAGACCGCACAAGGTAGTTCGCACTCGGCGGAGGCGAGTAGAATGCTCGCCTTACTCGGCGACGAAATGCACGGCCTGGTGCAGCAGTTCAAACTCTGATCCCCAGCGGCCGGGGCGAAGGCCCCGGCCGCATCCCATCCCTTTTCATCGTGCAGACACCGTTCGCGCCGTAACGCGGGAGGCTCCACTTCCATATTGCACTCCCCCCCTTCCGGGAGCTAAGGTTACGAAAAACAGCATCGCCCCCGTCGCGCCGCGCGCAGACAGAGGACCACCGGAGAGGATTAATGAAGCGAGTCACCATCGTGGGCGCCGGTTTCGCAGCGCTCACGGCAGCCCAAAAGCTGCGCGCCGCCGACGCCGGCATGGAGATCACGCTGGTCGCCCCCAAACCGGAGTTCACCTACCTCCCGGGCACCATCTGGATACCCTCGGGCCTGCGCCAGCCGGAAGATCTGGTGATACCGCTAGACAACTTCTTCCGACGCAACCGCATCAACTATGTCAAAGGCTCTGCAACCGGTCTCGAGGAGGGCGGGCGCAAGCTGCTTACCGATCGCGGCGAGATCGGCAACGATGGGCTCATCATCTGTTCGGGTGGACGTTTCATAAAGAAACTGCCGGGGATCGAGCATGTCATAACACCCTGCGAAGGCATACCCGCGGCGGTCAAGATCCGTGACCGCCTAAAGCAGTTGCAGAGCGGAACCATCGCGGTCGGTTTTGCCGGCAACCCGAAAGAGCCTTCGGCGATGCGCGGCGGTCCGATGTTCGAGTTTCTGTTCGGCATCGACCAGTCACTGCGCCAGGATGGCCGTCGCCAACAGATCAAGCTGGTCTTTTTCACCCCGGCGCCCTCACCGGGAAACCGGCTTGGTCCCAAGGCAGTTAAAGGCCTGCTCAGGGAGATGAAGCGGCGCGACATCGAAACCCACCTCGGCTTCAAAGTGAAGGGCTTTACCGAAGGGTCGGTGATTACCGAAGGGGGGGAGTTCGATGCCGACCTGACGTTGTTCATGCCCGGCATGACGGGCAACGAGTGGTTCGACAATACCGAGCTGCCACGTTCGGAAGGTGGTCTGCTCAAGGCCGACCATCTCTGTCGCGTCGAGGGGATGAACAAGGTATACGTGGCGGGTGACTCGGGCAGTTTTCCCGGTCCCGACTGGATGCCGAAGCAGGCGCATATGGCAGACCTGCAGGCGGCAGCCGCGGCCGGTAACCTTTACGATGAGTTGAACGGCCGCACTCCCAGCAAAACCTTCAACGTGGAACTGATCTGTATCGTCGACAGCCAGACGACCGGTAGCCTGGTGGCACGCACGCAGAAGTACAACCTGGTACTGCCACAGATGCGGATATTTCACTGGCTGAAGCGGATGTTCGAATGGTGGTACCTGCGCCGCTACCGCTGAGTGACGGTGGCGCTGAAGATACCCGGGAGATATCGCCACCGCGCCCCGGAAGGGTACACCGCTCGCGTACTACTGCGTCCCTTCGCGGCTGCAGAGATTCTGTTCCACCGCAATCACCGCAGCTTCAACCCGGGAATGGACCTGCAGCTTGCGCAGAATCGATTTGACGTGGAGTTTCACGGTACCATCGGAGATGCCGAGGTTGCGCGCAATCACCTTGTTGCTCTGCCCGCCGGCCAGATGGCAAAGAATCTCCCTCTCCCTTGGCGTAAGATCCGAGAAGGCATTGCTGGCCGGTGTGCTCTCGGTATCGCCCTGCACCGCTTTCGCCAGAATGCCGGTCAGCTCCTTGGCCACCACGGTATTCCCGGCGACGATCTCATGCAGCGCCGTGATCAGCTCGTCCGGCTCCATATCCTTAAGCAGATAGCCCTGCGCACCGCTCTGCAGCGAATCGATGACATCGCTCTCCTCGCGGCTGGTGGTCAGCATCGCAATCGGCATCTCAAGCCTGCGGTCGCGCAGCTCCTCGAGCACCTTGATTCCGTTCATCTCCGGCATCCGCATATCCAGCAGCACCACATCCGGTGTATTCAGCTCCGCCTCGCGTATCCCCTCGTGACACTCGCCGACCGCAGCAATCACATCGATACCCCGCCGTTCGAGCAGCTCCTGCAGCCCGATCCGAAACAGCGCGTGGTCATCGATCAGTAATACCCGCATATGCCAATCCCGCCCGCGATTGCACGATCACTAGCGGAGAATACCATAGCCTGCCGCACTTCGTATCAGGGTGGAAAACCCGAGCTAGGTTGGCGGCCGTCTCTGCTCCGGCAGCACCTTGTTTGCGAGGTAGGCGTCGCCCTCCTCCAGCGTGACCGGCTGCAGCGTCTGATCCACCAGCGGCAGCTCGTAGTCGTTCCATCCGCGCAACCCGGTCTTCAGATTCACCACCCGCCTGAAGCCCAGCATGGCGAGCGTCAAAGCTGCCAGCACGCTGCGACTGCCGGAGCGGCAGACCACCACCACGTATTTATCCCTGGCGTTCACCAGTTCAGGCTCTGTCTCTTCGTAATCCCACTCCGAAGCGGATTCGAGCACGCCGCGTGGGACATTGATCGATGACTCGATGCGCATTACATCGAACTCGTAAGGCTCACGAATATCAAGTACCAGCATCTCGGTGCCCGCCTTGATCTGCTCGTCCAGATCCCAGGGGAAAATCTCCTCGACCTGGCTCTCGGCGGCCCTGATCAGATCAGCAAAAGTTTTCATAACGGGGGAGTCTCCAGCGTCGTCGTGGCGCGTCAGTGTACGCGGTCGGCGAGGCCACCACAGCCTCGAACTGAGGGTATCGATATGAAAGCAATACCGCGGCTGGTCTGCTACGAACCCCGGTCCGCTTCCTCCACCTGGGCGGGTTTGTGCAGATGGACCGGCGCACTCTTTTTACGCATACGGATATTGATCATCTCCACCGCCACCGAAAATGCCATTGCAAAGTAGATGTAGCCCTTTGGTATGTGGCGATCCAGCCCCTCCCCGATCAAAGCCACGCCGACCAGAATCAGGAAGCTCAGCGCCAGCATCTTGATGCTCGGGTGACGGTCGACGAAATCGCCGATCGATTTGGCGGCGAACATCATCACCCCGACCGCGATAACAATCGCAATCACCATCACCGGCACGTGTTCCGCCATGCCAACGGCGGTGATGACCGAGTCGAGCGAAAAGACGATGTCGACGATGGCGATCTGCCCCAGTACCGCCGCATAGCTGGGCGAGGCCTGCGGTCGCTCCTCCTCATCCTCCGCACCCTCGAGATTCTCCCAGATCTCCTGGGAACTCTTGTAGAGCAGGAACAGGCCGCCCAGGATAAGTATCAGATCTCGGCCTGAGATCTCCTGCGCCAGTAGCGTGAAAAGTGGCGAGGTGAGACGCATGACCCAGGCCAGTGACAGCAGCAGCGCGATTCGCGTGATCATCGCCAGCGCCAACCCCTGAATGCGCGCCCGATTGCGCTGCTCCGGCGGCAGTCGCCCGACCAGAATCGAAATGAAGATGATATTATCGATGCCGAGCACAATCTCCAACGCGGTAAGCGTTGCCAGTGCCAGCCATGCCTCGGGGCTGTAGATCCATTCAATCATGGGGCGGGATTTTAACGGAAAGAGCTCGCCAACCGATAGCCCAACGAGGGTCCATTGGTCCTGCTGCCGCACTCGTTATCCACCACCATCGTCCGCGTCTTACTTGACAGTTCACAGCCTCCCATTCCAGTATCCGAACGTCGCCCTTCGCAAACAGGTATCAGGATGTATCCGCTTCTAACCGCGATTCTCGGACTAACCATTTTCTCCACCGCGAGCCTGGCCTCAAGCCCAGAACGGGCGGAGCAGATCGTCAATGAACGCTGCCACCTCTGCCATGGAAAGAACGGCGAGGCATCAAGCGCAATCTACCCCCGACTGGCAGGCCAGAATGCAGACTATATCGTCAAGCAGCTCACCGATTTTCAGCTGGGCCAACGTAAGGGAACGATGAACGAGATGGCGAAGGATCTTACCAAGGATGAGATGGTCGCGTTGGGCTTCTACTTCGCCGCCAAGCCACCAAAATCGCATCGCGTCCGCGACCAGGAGTTCGCCGCAGTGGGTGCCTATCTCTACAAAAACGGCAACTCCTTCTCAGGCATTCCGGCCTGTCAGAGCTGCCATGGTGCAAACGGTTATGGTACAGCCACCCTGCCCCGCCTGGCCGGCCAACACAAGCGTTACGTGGTCGAACAGCTGCAGGCGTTCTACAACGGGGCTCGCACCAACGATCATGCGATCATGCATTCGATCGCATCAAAACTGACGGAATTCGAGATGCAGGCGCTGGCGCAATATATCAGCGGTATAGAGTAGCGATCCGACAGACGGGGTCAAAGCGACAGTATCGTCGCCATTGCGCGCGAGAACTCACCGAATGAGTGGGGTTTGACGAAGTAGTCGTCGACCTCGTACTGAAAGGCGGCATCCCTGTCTTTCGGCTCATTTGACGAGGTGAGTACGATGATGCGCTGTTCACTAAGCTGCGGGTCGGCACGCAGCTCCCGCAAAAACTCGATGCCGCTCATCTTGGGCAGATTCAGATCCAGCAGGATCAGCCCGGGCGGCGGATCGATCTTCTCGTGCCCTTTCTCGCCGCGCAGCATGTGGAGCGCCTCCAGACCGGTGCGCGCTATGAAGAGCGGATTATCGAAGCTGTTCTTACTCAACGCCCGTTGCACGGTCATGATATCGACCCGGTCGTCCTCGATCAGAAGTATGCTTTCGTCGCTGTTCAACATGATCTTATACGCCGTTCTTCAGGAAACCTCTGTATCGCCCGGCACCGGCCAGCTGAAGCGAAAACAGGCCCCTTCACCGACGGCAGACTCCAATCTTATGGTACCACCATGCTCTTCGACAATTTTTTTTACCAGTGCAAGGCCGATTCCGGTGCTGCTTTCGAAGTCGCTCGGCTCCAGTGTCTGAAAAATCAGAAAGATCTTGTCGTGATACTCGGGCGCAATTCCACGGCCGTCATCGCACACCGAGAACAGATAGTACCCCTCGACAGCTTCACAGGATATACGAATCCTCCCCTTGCTGCCGCCATGGTGCTTGAGTCCGTTGCTGATCAGATTGGCGAACACCTGGCCGATCTGCAGCCGATCGACGCGCATCACCGGCATCACTCCCTGGATTTTTATTTTGAATCCCCTCGGCGGTGAAAGCGAGTCGGCGATCTCTTCGATCAGCTCACCGATATCGACATCCTGCTCCGCATCCGATGTTCGCCCAACGCGCGAATACTCCAACAACCCTTCGATAAGGTCATGCATGCGACGGACACGATCGCGCAACAGCGCCAGCTGTTCGCTCGAAGCTTCGTCCAGCTTCTCCTTCAGATCCTCCTCGATCCACTCCGCCAGATTACTCACCGCGCGCAATGGAGCCTTCAGATCATGCGATGCAACGTAGGCGAACTGCTCCAGATACTGAGCCCTGCGTTCAGCTTCCGCTGTGCGAAAGGCGATGTGGTGCTCCAACCGTTCGTTCAGGCTCTGCAACTCCATCTCGGCTGATCTGCGTTCGCCAACTTCACGATTCAGCGCCTGTATCGCTGTGCTTAGCTGCGAGGTGCGCTCTTCGACCTCATCCCTTACCCTTCTCCCTCGACCGACCAGTGTCGCTACGTAGATGGTGAGGAGCCCTGAGATTAGGATCGCCGAGAGGAGTATGACGATACTTCCCCAGGAGTCGCGTTTGAATCTATCGGCCACCGCATGTGTGGTCACCTGCCACTGTCGGTTGCCAACACTGATCTGCTGCCTGTGAACCATACCCAAATCAGTGTTCTCAGGGTCGGGAGGCACCCCTTCACGCAATCGCGAAAGGTGCGTGTATAGGTGGCCTTCATCCTCCGGCAGAACGTCTTGAGTGAAGTGGAGGTCGACCCCCCCCGAGAGCAGACTTTCAAGCGCCCGCTCCACGATATCACCGACGACAAGCAATCCGACCGCGAATCCTCGAATGCGAATTTCTTCCTGCTGGTCTGCATCAATGCCCACACCACCGCTGAAAACAGGTATTGCAACAGCGATACCGTTTCGCTCCGTCGACTCCACTTCGAACTGCATGCCCGGTGAGACCTGCAGTTGCTGCTCCCGTTCCGCATCCCGCAGCAGTTGCAGCAACACGGCATTCTGCCCTAGATCAAGCCCCAGAAGGCTCTTGTTCTCCTGGTAGGGCTGGACATACAGCACCGGATAGTAGAGCGACCGCTCACCGCTCTCGATAACATTTTCCGATTGGTCGATCGTGGTGATCGTGAAAGGAGGGAAACTGCGCCTTGCGCTCTGTATAAACTCGGAATGCTCCGCGCCCTCCACAACCGGCACCCACTGCAGCGCCTTGATACCAGCCTGCCGCTTGAGCGCGGGTCCGACGAAACGCCTGAACTCGCGGCGCCCGACCGATTCGGACGCGTCCATGAAACTGGCGACATCCTGAACGACGCCAAGCGCGCTCGCAATCTCTCGCTGAATCACCAGAATACGATCTTGCGAAGCCTCCCGGAAAGCGAGTTCGACCTGCTTTCGCTCCCAACTGGCGTACTGGATGTAGATCGTCGCGGAGATCAATACGCTGACGAATGCCACCAGCACCACCGGAAAATACCCCCACCAGATCGAAGCGGGGGCGAGGCCGTGCCGCCCGACGGGCACGCTCTCCGCGCGATGCGGGAGTGTCGACAAACGCAATGTATCGACGCCACTGCGAATTCTGTCGCGAAGAGAGTTTCGTCGGTTGCGAGGCGCGGTCATCGACACCGCTGATCGTATCGATTCAGATTGCCGACGGCTTCTCCGACATCCTTAGACGATAAGATGGTGAGTTTAAGACGGGAAAAAAAGAGGCGGCAACGTATATGACCGGTGCCGTAGTTAAACAGAATTATTGGTATCGACCACACGCTGGCAATGGGAGAGCCTTAGGCATCGGAGGCATCTGACGACCCCCGGTTGACCATATGGCAACCGAGGATCAGGACCTCATCAGCTTACCGAACAGGTCATATCCTGACCACAGCACATCGGAGACTTGATCATGCCATGCTCATTGGGACACTTCGAGACCTGAACCTCGGTGCCGTCCTCAAGCTTTATCGATCCGTTCTCCAGCGGAGCATCGCACTTTGCGCAGGTCGCATTGACCGCCATGCCACAAACGGAACATTCGTAAGTTGCCATCTTTTCATAACCTCCCAAGGATTCTCTGACGTAGTAGTCGCCGCCCCGGTCAGGCAAATTCAATCGACTGAAAAATCTATAGTTAACAGACCGGAGGCGGTCTCTGCCTGTTACAGGAATAGGAGTATAGGCACTCCTGAGCGCCTTTACCAGCGGGTCCTCCCCAAGGCCTGTCGCAGCGGGATTGGTGATCAAGCCGGGAACGACTTCATCTGCAAACCTGTGGTTGACAACCACCGACATCGGACAAATGATGGGAGTTCCCAGTACATCAACGCAGAGACCAGCCATGATCTCCATCGGTGAAAAACTACCCTCAACCGAAGTAACCCTGGTAACCGGCGATACATCACAGACAATCACCACCGGTGAACTCTTCGCCGGGAAACGGGCGGTAATGTTTGGAGTTCCAGGCGCTTTCACCCCCGTCTGCTCGGGATCGCATTTGCCCGGATTCGTAATCCTGGCCGATAAGATCAAAGCGGAGGGGATAGACTTGATAGCCTGCCTCTCGGTCAATGATGCGTTTGTAATGCGCGCCTGGGCAGCGCAGCAGAACGCAGAGGAGATTGCCATGCTGGCAGACGTCAATGCCCAGTTCACCAAAGCGATGGGAGTCGGGCATGATCGCCCGGATCTGGGCGGCGTCAGGTGCCAGCGCTTCTCCATGATCGTCGACGATGGCACAGTGACACTGTTCAACCTTGAAAAGCCCAGGGCATTTGAAGTCAGCGACGCGGAGACGATCCTGCAGGCGCTGGGATCGGAGCGCTGACAGCGTAAAGAAAACGGCCTGAAGAGAGATCTTCAGGCCGTATCTTTATAACTTTTATAAATTGGTAGCGGGGGAAGGATTTGAACCTCCGACCTTCGGGTTATGAG
>JAGRGU010000045.1:0-14316 GCA_020445335.1 Gammaproteobacteria bacterium | reverse complement strand
GCCAGACTGCTCCACCCCGCAGCTGTGGGTGCGAATATTACAGACGGCGTCTGACGTTGGCAAGCACTTCGCAAGATTTTTATGCGTCTGAATCCGAGACTCAGCTGGCAGCTATAGCAGCAGCGCAGATTGACAGGATTGATGCCGGGAAGAACCCAAGTAGCAGCATCATCAAGCCGTTAACCGAAAGCGCGATCTGGGTATCTATACTCGCGGTGAGCGGCGTTTCGTCGACCGGTTTGTCGAAATACATGAGCTTGACGATGCGCAGGTAGTAGTAGACGCCGATGATCGAGAAGAAGACGCCGACCAGCGCCAGCCAAGTCATATCGATGCTGACCACTGCCTCCAGTACGAAGAGCTTGGCGAAGAAACCCACGGTTGGCGGCACACCCGCCATTGAAAACATCAACAGCATCATCATCGCGGCGAACCATGGGCTGCGGTCGTGGAGTCCCTTGTAGTCGTCGAGGTTCTCCGCCTCGAAACCGCGGCGACTCAACAACATGACGATACCGAACCCCCCCAGTGCCATCAGCGCATAGACAATGCTGTAGAACATCGCCGCGGTATAGCCTTTGTCGGTACCGGCAAGAATGCCGAGCAGAATGAAACCGACATGGGAGATGGTCGAGTAGGCCAGCATACGTTTGATGTTGGTCTGCGCGATAGCAACGACATTGCCGAGCGCCATCGACAAAACAGCCAGTATCACAAGCATACCCTGCCAGTCCGCGTGCAGAGGTTCGAGTCCATCGACAAGCAGCCGCATGGCCAATGCGAAAGCGGCTATTTTCGGCGTACTGCCGATAAACAGCGTAACTGCCGTAGGGGCACCATGGTAAACATCCGGTACCCACATATGCAGCGGCACGGCTCCGAACTTGAAGGCCAGCCCGATGACGACGAATGCCAAACCAAAGACCAGCACCATATCATCCATTCCCGATGCCGACACCGCTTTGGCAACGGACTGGAACTCGATCGAGCCGGTCGCACCGTAAATCATGGAGATGCCGTAGAGCAGCATGCCAGATGCCAGCGCCCCCAACACGAAGTACTTCATTGCCGCCTCGGAGCCGCCTTTCGAATTGCGATCGAAAGCCACCAGGGCATACAGAGAGAGTGCCAGCAATTCCAGACCGAGGTATACCGTAAGGAAGCTGTTGGCTGAGACCATCACGGTCATGCCAAGTACCGCAAACAGGGCAATCACATAGAACTCTCCCTTGAAGAGGTCGCGGTCCTGCAGGTAGTCCTTGGCGTAAAGAAATGCACCGATACTGATAAGGTAGATGGCAACCTTCAGCACATCGCCCATGGCGTCGCGTATTACGCTTCCGTGGAACACCACTTCGGCCTGCGTTCCAGTGGTGAGATAGACGATGCAGATCGCCAATACCAGGCTGACCTGCGTCAAGGCATAGGTGAGAACGCGCTGTTCCTCTTTCAGGAACAGGTCCACAACCAGAATCACGCATGCCATGGTTAGCAGGAAGAGTTCCGGCAGAACCGGTATCAGGCTGGGCATCTCGAATTGCATGGACGATTATTCTCTAAAAATATGGGCCAGCTCAGAGTTTTGAGACGGCGACATGTTGCAACAGGTTGGCGATCGAGGCATCCATCACCTCTACCAGCGGTCCTGGCCATAGGCCGAGTACCAGCACCGCCAGCGCCAGCGATCCCAGAATGACGATTTCGCGGCTATTGATATCCTGCAACGCTGCGACATTGTCGTTTTCCACTGCGCCGAAAATCACCCGTTTGACCATCCACAGCGTATAGGCGGCGCCAATGATCAGGGTGGTGGCGGCAAGAAACGCGTACCAGAAATCGGCTCGGAAACTCGCCAGGATCACCATGAATTCACCAACGAAGCCGGAAGTCCCCGGCAGACCGGCGTTCGCCATCGCAAAGAAAACCATGAAGCCTGCGAACAGCGGCATGGTGTTGACCACGCCGCCGTAATCGGAGATCTGGCGGCTGTGCACCCGGTCATACAGTACCCCGACGCAGAGGAACAGCGCTGCCGAGATGAAACCGTGAGAGACCATCTGCACCATGCCGCCCTCTACACCAAGCATCGCGCCGGTATCAGCCTCGGGATTGGCGAAGATGGTGAAAACGATGAAGAAACCGAGGGTCACGAAACCCATGTGCGCAATCGAGGAGTAAGCGATAAGCTTCTTCATGTCCTGTTGCACCAGCGCAACGAAACCGATATAGACCACGGCGATCAGTGACATCGAAATGATCAGCCAGTCGAGTTGGTGGCTGGCATCGGGAGAGATCGGCAGGCTGAAGCGCAGAAAACCGTAACCGCCGATCTTAAGCATGATCGCAGCCAGAATGACCGAGCCACCGGTCGGCGCCTCGACATGTGCGTCCGGTAACCAGGTGTGCACCGGCCACATCGGTACCTTGACGGCAAAGGCGAGCAGAAAAGCGATGAAGATCAGAATCTGCTCGGTCAATCCCAGCTTCAGGTCGTGGAACGCCAGGATATCGAAGGTTCCCGACTGAAAGTACATGTAGATCAGTGCGACCAGCATGAAGACCGAGCCGAAGAAGGTATAAAGGAAAAACTTGATCGTCGCGTAAACCCGATTGGGCCCACCCCAGACACCGATGATCAGAAACATCGGTATCAACATCGCCTCCCAGAAGACGTAGAAAAGTACCGCATCGAGCGACGCGAAAACCCCCACCATCACCCCCTCCATGATAAGGAAGGCCGCCAGGTAGCTCGCCGGCTTGTACTGGATCACCTCCCAGGCAGCGATGATGACGAAGACCGTGATGAAAGTCGTCAGAATGATCAACGGCATCGATATGCCGTCGATACCGAGGTAGTACTCGACGTTGAAAAGGCTGATCCAGGAGACCCGCTCGACGAACTGCATCTCCGCGGTGCCGGCATCGAAACCGCCATAGAGCGGCAGGCTGACGATGAAGGTAAGTATGGAGATCGCCAGTGCCGTCCAGCGGGTCGCATTGGCTGCCTTGTCGCCGCTGGCGAGAACCATGACGCCGCCGATGATAGGCAACCAGATGGTCAAACTGAGAATGGGCCAATCTGCAAACATGCGAAGATTCCTACCTTTACTTAGGCGATGACAAACCAGGTCAGTAACAACAGAAGACCCAGAATCATGGCAATGGCATAGTGGAACAGGTAACCGGTTTGAACGTGGCGAACCCATCCCGCAATTCTGCCAACCGCGCGTGCGGAACCGTTGATGATCACACCGTCGATAATCAGTCGGTCACCCTTGTCCCACAGCGCCTTCCCCAGTCCGCGGCTGCCACCGGCAAACAGAAACTGATAGGTCTCGTCGAACCAGTACTTCTTGTCCAACGCGCGATACACCACTTCCAGGCGCGATTTGATCGTTTCGGCGATTTCCGGTCGCTTCGTGTAGATAAACCAGGCCACCAGCAGACCGGCAAGCGCCAGATAGAGCGCAGGTCCGGCAAACCCATGGGCGATCATCGAGTTGGGACCATGCAGGCCTTTGCCCAATTCAGCCAACGTGTCGTGCTGCGGCAACACAAAGAGCACACTCTTGAACCAGTCGCCGAAAAGCATTCCGTCCATTGTCAGATAGCCGATACCCACGGACGGAATCGCCAGCATAACCAGCGGAATCGTGACGACCTTCGGAGACTCCTTCAGGTGATGCCTGGCGTGATCATCTCTCGGGCCTTCGCCATGGAAAACCAGGAAGAACATGCGAAAGCTGTAGAGCGCGGTAATGAAGACACCCAGCAATACGGCGGCATAGGCATAACCTGATCCGGCAATGGTCGAATGGTGCACAGCTTCGATGATCGCGTCTTTGGAAAAGAAGCCCGAAAAACCGGGAAATCCGATAAGCGCAAGCGATCCGATCAGCGACGTCCAATAGGTCCAAGGCATGTACTTGCGCACACCACCCATGTTGCGGATATCCTGGTCGTGGTGCATGCCGATGATGACCGATCCGGCGGCGAGGAACAGCAACGCCTTGAAAAAGGCGTGGGTCATCAAATGGAAAATACCCGCCGCGTAAGCGGAAACACCCAGCGCCACCATCATGTAGCCGAGCTGCGACAGCGTCGAGTAGGCGACCACACGTTTGATATCGTTCTGCACTATGCCGATCAGACCGGTGAAGAAAGCGGTCGTCGCGCCAATCACCAGCACGAAGCTGAGCGCGGTCTCTGAGAACTCGTAGATCGGTGACATGCGCGCCACCATAAAAATGCCGGCTGTTACCATTGTCGCCGCATGGATCAAAGCGGAGATGGGCGTCGGACCTTCCATCGAGTCAGGCAACCAGACGTGTAGGGGTACCTGCGCCGATTTGCCCATCGCACCTATGAACAACAGGATGCCCACCACGGATATCAACGACCAGCTGGTCGAGCCGAGGAACTGGATCTGGGTATCGGCCAAGCCGGGAATGGCGGCGAACACCTCCGCATAATCCAGGCTGCCGGTATAGAGTGCCACCGCAGCAATACCCAGCAGGAAACCGAAATCGCCGACGCGATTGACAAGAAAAGCTTTCAGATTGGCGAAGATCGCGGTGGGTCGAACCGACCAGAACCCGATCAGCAGGTAGGAGACCAGACCAACCGCCTCCCAGCCGAAGAACAACTGGAGAAAGTTGTTCGACATCACCAGCATCAGCATGGAGAAGGTGAACAGCGAGATGTAGCTGAAGAAGCGCTGATAACTGTTGCGCCCCGCAAGACTGTCGTTGGGCCAGTTCTCCTCGTCGTGGGCCATGTAGCCTATGGTGTAGACATGTACGCAGAAGGAGACAAAGGTGACCACGGTCATCATCACCGCGGTCAGCTGATCGATGAGGAAGCCGACCTCCATGCGCAGACCGTCGCTCACCATCCAGGTGTAGACGGTACCGTTGAACACTTCCCGACTGCCATTTATGAAGCCGCTCAGAATATAGATGGAAAGCAGTGCGGAGAGACCCACCCCGCCGCTGGTCACCCAATGCGCACCGGCACGCCCGATCTTCGCCCCCCAGAAGCCCGCCACGATTGCACCCAGCAAGGGTGCCAGCACGATGATCAGATATATGTTTTCCATGCTTACCCTTTGAGCGTATCCAGATCTTCGACGTTAATGGTGCGTCGGTTGCGGAACAACACGACCAAAATGGCCAGACCGATGGCCGCTTCGGCCGCGGCGACAGTCAGAATGAAGAATACGAACACCTGCCCCACGGTATCGCCATGAAAGTGAGAGAAGGCGACAAAGTTGATATTGACCGCCAGTAACATCAGTTCAATGCACATCAGCAGGATGATGACGTTCTTGCGATTGAGAAAAATACCGGCCACGCTCAACGAAAAGAGAATCGCGCCCAGCATCAGAAAGTCGGTTAACGCCAGCATCTCAATCCTCCACATCCATCTTGAGTACGCTGATCCGATCAGCTCCCTTCTTTACCCGTACCTGTCTCGATGGATCCTGATACTTGGTTTCGGGCCGCCGGCGCATCGTCAGTCCGATAGCCGCAATAATCGCTACCAGCAGTATCACCGCGGCAATCTCGAAGGGATACATATACTCGGTATAGAGCACGCTGCCCAAAGCGGCGGTATTGTCATACTCGGCCGTGTGAGCCATCACCTCCGCATACCGTTCACCTCCGAATCCCCCCGAACCGATCACCAGGAAAATCTCGACCGCCATGGCCAGCGCAATCAAAATAGCAAGCGGCAGATTCCTGACAAATCCGGCCCTGAGGGTGGCAATATCGATATCCAGCATCATCACTACGAACAGGAACAGCACCATCACCGCACCGACATAGACCAGTACCAGCACGATCGCAAGAAACTCCGCTTCAGCCAGCAGCCAGATGGCAGCGCTGGTGAAGAATGCCAGCACCAGAAAAAGGGTCGAATGAACCGGATTTCTGCGCGTGATCACCATAGCCGCAGCAAACACCAGAATGGCGGAGAATACATAAAAGACGAACAGTTCGAATGTCATCGGGTCATCCAGTCAGATTCGGGCATCCCAGAGTACACAGCAACTCAACGGTAGCGCGCCTGCGCAGCAATATCCGCTGCAAGTTGCGCTTCGTATTTGTCGCCCACCGCCAACAGCTTCTCCTTGGTCATGATCGCATCTTCACGATTCTCGAAGTGATATTCGTAGTGTCGCGTTTCGACGATGGCGTCGACCGGGCATGACTCCTGGCAATAGCCGCAGAAGATGCATTTGAAGAGATCTATGTCGTAGCGCGTGGTCCTGCGAGATCCGTCCTCGCGCGGTTTTGCCTCAATCGTAATCGCCAGCGCCGGGCAGGTCGCCTCGCAGAGCTTGCACGCGATGCACCGCTCTTCACCGCTCGCATAGCGCCGCTGTGCATGCAGACCGCGGAAACGCGGCGATATCGGCGCACGCTCCTCTGGGTACTGAACGGTGAACTTCTTCTTGAAGAGATAGCGCCCGGTAAGACCCAGCCCCCGCATCAACTCGAGCAGGAACAGACTTTTGACGTAGTCACGCAGCACTTTCATCGGTCATCCCCCTCAATCGAACCACCAGGGCATTTCGAACACGACGGCCAACCCAACCACGGCGATCCAGACAATAGTAATCGGAATAAACACCTTCCACCCCAGGCGCATGATCTGATCATAGCGATAACGCGGAAAGGTCGCGCGCAACCAGAGGAAGAAGAAGCCGACGGCAGCGGCTTTGAAGAAAAGCCAGAAAAACCCGGGCACCCACTCGAACAGGGGGCCAAGCAGTGGCCAACCGTGGAAGGGCGACAGCCAGCCACCGAGAAACAGCAGAGAGGTCAACGCCGAGATAAGAATCATGTTGGCGTATTCACCAAGGAAGAAGACAGCGAAAGGCATGCCTGAGTATTCGACATGGAAACCGGCAACGATCTCGGACTCGCCTTCGGCGACATCGAACGGCGCGCGATTGGTCTCGGCAACACCGGATATGAAATAGATCAGAAATAGCGGAAACAGCGGCAACCAGAACCAGTTGAAGAGACCGCCGTCACCCTGTTGGGCACGCACGATCTCGCCAAGGTTGAGGCTGCCTGCCGCAACCAGTACGCCTACCAGCGCGAAGCCCATGGCGATTTCATAGGAGACGATCTGCGCAGCCGAGCGCATTGCGCCCAGAAAAGCGTATTTGGAGTTTGACGCCCAGCCGGCGATTATGACGCCGTAGACACCCACGGAAGTGAGCGCGATCAGGTAGAGCAGGCCGGCGTTGATATCCGACAGTACCAGCCCTTCGTCGAACGGGAAGACTGCCCAGGCCGCAAGTGCCGGGCCGAGCGTCAACATCGGCGCTATCAGAAACAGCAGCTTGTTCGCTCCGGTGGGGATGGTGATCTCTTTGAACATCAACTTGACCGCGTCTGCGATCGGCTGCAGCCAACCCTTGGGACCGACCCGGTTGGGGCCGATACGCACCTGCATATAGCCGATGATCTTGCGCTCCGCGTAAGTGAAATAAGCCACGCAAAGCATCAGCGGTGCCACGATGACGACGATTTTGATCAGAATCTGGATTACGATCAGATTCTCGCCCAACCACTCCCAGAGATTCATCAATGCTTCCATCGGTTACGCTTTCTCCAGGGTCAGGTTATCGATCTGGCCACCCAGCGTTTCAGTACCAGCGAGCGCCGCGGGGATTCGCGCACAGCCGGCGGGAATCGTCGCGTCGATGAATACCGGGAGCTTGCTTCTGCCCTCTTCCTGAAGCGCTGTCGCAAAGTCGCCCGGGGCGAGTCCCAACGTCTTTGCGGTCTCGGCGTTGATGTAGATCCCTGCAGCCATCGCATCCTTTGTTCTCTGCAGGGACTCAGCGCGTCGCACCAGTGGATCCGCTGCGTAGATAGGCACATCGCCTACGCGCACCAGGCCATTGCCGTTCAGTCTGATCTCCTCTTCGCCGGATGCAACGCCGCCGTTGTCCGGTTTGCGCTCGCCCAAGGTGGCTTTCAACTCGGCCAGAACCTCCTCTGAACTCACCTGATCGAAACCTGAGAGATCCAGTAGATTGCCCAGTACGCGCAATATCTTCCACGCCGGTCGCGCCTCCCCCGCGGGTGCCACCGCACCGCCGAACGACTGCCAGTCCCCTTGCGCATTAACAAAGGTCCCGGAAGTTTCCGCATACCCGGCGATCGGCAAAATGACATCCGCCACCTGTTCCAGACCCTGATCGCGGAAAGCGTTCAACGCCACCACGAACTCAGCCTGTTGCAGTGTGGCCTGCGCCTTGGCCGGATTCCAGCTGTCCTTCGTGGGTTCGACACCCAGCAGTAGGTAACCTTTGTGGACGTTACCCAGCATCTCTCCGGCGTTGCTGCCGCCATCGCCTGGCAGCGCGCCGCTCAATGCCGCGCCGACGCTGTTGGCGCTCTCCGGCAGAAAACCGAGTATCGAGCCACTCGCCTCGGCTATATCGGACGCGAGCGATCGCAACAGGGAGAAATCGGGGTGCGCAGTCGCCATATTGCCAAGCAGCACCGTGGAGCGTTCGGCGGATTTCAGACTTTCGGCGACCGCCTTATGGGCGTCGGATACTTCGACCCCGTTCACGAGTTTGCCTTTGATACCCAGTGCCTTTGCCACTGCTGCCAACTCGCCGAGCATTGCCGATGGCGCGGCAACCAGATGTCTGGCGCGGTAATTCAGATCCACCTCGAACGGATTCAGGAAGGTAACTTCAGCACCCTCCAGCGCCGCCTTGCGAACTCTGTGCGCGAGCATCGGCTGGTCTTTGCGTATATTGGATCCGATCAACAGCGCGGCACCCAGCGCCTCGAGTGCCGCGATAGGCTGCCCCAGCCAGGGTGCGGTCGCTGAGGTACTGCGAAAATCACTCTGCCGCAAACGGTAATCGATATTCTCACTACCCAGGCCTCGCATCAGTTTCTGTGCCAGATAGAGCTCTTCCAAAGTCGAATTACCAGAGAGCAGCGCGCCAAGGCGATTGCCGCTGGTACCCCTGGCGCGCTTCAGCCCTTGGGCCACAGCTTCCAGCGCGTCCTGCCACTCGACTTCCTGCCACTCGTTGCCCTTTTTAAGCAGCGGACGCAACAGACGCTCGCCACTGTAGAGACCTTCGTAACTGAAGCGATCGCGGTCGGAGATCCAGCACTCGTTGACGGCCTCGTTATCCCTAGGATGAACGCGCATCACCCGGTTGCGTCTCACGTGCAGGTTGAGGTTCGAGCCGACTGAGTCGTGCGCGGCGACAGCCTCCCGCTGCACCAGTTCCCAGGCCCGCGCACTGTATAGATATGGTTTGGATGTCAGCGAACCGACCGGACAGACGTCGATGATGTTGCCGGAGAGTTCTGAATCGACGCTCTTCTCGATGTAGGTGCCTATCTCCATGTGTTCGCCGCGACCGGTGGCTCCCAGCTCACGAACGCCCGCGATCTCGGCGCCGAAGCGGACACAACGCGTGCAGTGGATGCAACGGGTGAAATCGGTTGCGATCAGCGGTCCGATGTCACGCTCCGGAACGACGCGCTTCCCTTCTACGAAACGCGAGCTGTCGTTACCATAGCCCAGCGCGACATCCTGCAGCTCGCACTCGCCGCCCTGGTCACAGATCGGGCAGTCGAGCGGATGGTTGATCAGCAGAAACTCCATCGTTCCCTTTTGCGCCGCCAACGCCAGGGGGGAGCGTGTGAACACCTGCATACCCTCGTTGACGGGGGTGGCGCAGGCCGGCAACGGCTTGGGTACCTTGGCCACCTCGACCAGGCACATGCGGCAGTTGGCGGATACCGACAGTTTCTTGTGGTAACAGAAGCGCGGAATGTTGATTCCCGCCGCATCGGTCACTTCGATCAACAGCGTGCCGGCCTTGGCTTTCAACTGCCGGCCATCGACTTCTACTGTTACCATCTGGTCATCAGACATTGAGTTGTTCTCTAATACCAGTTTCCGCCTGCTCTGCAGGCATCAAATCTTCCCCCGGATCGCGATCGTACTCGACGACCCTCAACCCGTATCGCCCTGAACAGTCAACCAACCAAGCAGCGTTTATGCTCGATGTGGTACTCGAACTCATCACGAAAATGCTTCAGCATTCCCTGCACCGGCATTGCCGCAGCATCGCCCAGCGCGCATATGGTTCGACCTGCGATCTTGACGGTCATGTCATCGAGCAGATCAAGATCCTCGGGCCTGCCCCGGCCGGTCTCGATGCGGTTCACGACGCGATAGAGCCACCCGGTACCCTCGCGGCAGGGAGTGCACTGGCCGCAGGACTCCTCGTGATAGAAGTAGGACATGCGCTCCAGTACTTTGACCATGCAGTTGCTGTCGTCGAGCACGATCACCGCTCCCGATCCCAGCATCGATCCTGCTTTGGCGATGGCGTCGTAGTCCATCGTCAGGTCCATCATCACATCTCCGGGCAGTATCGGCGCCGAGGAGCCGCCCGGAATCACCGCCTTGATCCGGCTACCCTCTTTCATACCCCCAGCCATCTCCAGCAGTTCGGAGAAAGGGGTACCCAGCGGGATCTCAAAGACTCCCGGATTCTTGATGTTTCCGGAAATCGAGAAGAGCTTGGAGCCACCGCTGTTTTCAACGCCAAGCCCCTTGAACCATGCTCCGCCCTTCTCAAGGATGACCGGGATCGACGCCAGTGACTCGGTATTGTTGATAATGGTCGGGCATCCGTAGAGGCCGAAATGCGCGGGGAAAGGGGGTTTGTACCTCGGTTGCCCTTTCTTGCCTTCAATCGATTCCAGCAGCGCGGTCTCCTCGCCGCAGATATAGGCGCCCGCGCCCAGATGCGAGTGGAGTTGAAAATCGAACCCCGACCCGAACAGGTCATTGCCCAGAAATCCGGCACTGCGCGCCTCTTCCAAAGCAGCTTCGAAACGCTCGTAGGGTTCCCAGAACTCGCCGCGAATATAGTTGTAACCGCAAGTTGCCCCGATCGCATAACCGGCGATTACCATACCTTCGATGAGCTGATGCGGGTTGTAACGGAGTATGTCGCGGTCTTTGAAGGTGCCCGGTTCGCCCTCGTCCGAGTTACAAACGACATACTTGTGTCCGGGGGCATTGCGGTTTATGAAACTCCATTTCAGTCCGGTCGGAAAACCGGCCCCTCCTCTTCCGCGCAAACCGGAGGCCTTGACTTCGTCGATGATCTTCTCGGGCGGCATCTTCTCTTTGAGGATCCTGCTCAGCATCTCGTAACCGCCACGGGCACGATATTGCTCCAGCAGCCAGGGCCGATCCTGATCCATGTTCCGGAAACAGACTTCGTTCGCCATGCCTACTCCTCCAGGCCATCAAGAATGGAGTCGATCAATTCCGGGGTCAGATTCTCATAGTATTTCTCCCCGATCTGAAACATCGGCGCCCCACCACAGGCACCCAGACACTCCACCTCTTTCAACGTATATTTGCCGTCAGCGCTGGTGCCGCCAAGCCGGGCGTTCAACTTCTGCTCGAGGTATTCGACAATCTGGTCGGCGCCATTGATCATGCAGGAGACATTGGTACAGACACAGATCTTGTGCCGGCCGACCGGTTTGTGTTCGTACATGGAATAAAACGAGCCGACTTCGTAGACTGCGATTGGCGCCATGTCCAGATAAGCGGCCACGTTGTCCATCAACTCGGGTGTCAAAGAGCCGCCATGCTCGCGCTGTACGATCATCAGCGCACCCATGACTGCAGACTGCCGCCACTCCGGTGGATACTTGGCAATCCACTTGTCGATCTCGGCGCGTATCTTGGCATTGAACAGCGCCTGCTTGTTCTCCGATGGCTTGACGGTGCTCATCGGTATGTTCTTGAAACCCATCAGCGATCGATCTCCCCAAATACGATGTCCATGGTGCCGATCACAGCCACCACATCGGCCAGCATATGGCCTTTCACCATCTCGTTCATCGCCGCGAGGTGTGCAAAACCGGGTGCGCGAATTTTCAGCCTGTAGGGTTTATTGGCTCCATCGGAAAGGATGTAGATACCGAACTCGCCCTTCGGCGCCTCAACGGCCGCATAGACCTCTCCTGGTGGCGGACAATACCCTTCGGTGAAGAGCTTGAAGTGGTGAATCAACTCCTCCATGTCCTCTTTCATGCCGGTTCTGTGCGGCGGGGCGATTTTATGGTCGGAGAGAATCACCGGACCAGGATTGCGCTTCAACCACTCGACGCACTGGCTGATTATCCGATTGGACTGCCGCATCTCCTCGACACGCACCAAGTAGCGATCGTAGCAGTCTCCGTTATGACCGACCGGGATGTCGAAATCCATGTTGCGATAGGCGGCATAGGGCTGTTTCTTGCGCAGATCCCAGGCGATGCCCGAGCCGCGCAGCATCGGCCCGGAAAATCCAAGTTGCATGGCGCGTTCGGGTGAGACCACACCGATACCGACCGTGCGCTGTTTCCAGATGCGATTATCGGTCAGCAGTGTCTCGTACTCGTCGACCATCCTGGGAAAGCGGTCGGTGAAGTCCTCGATGAAATCCAGCAACGACCCCTGGCGGTTCTCGTTTTTCTGCGCGATCTCTGCATCGTTGCGGAACTTATTGTTCTCGTGCTTGGGCATCTCGTCGGGCAGATCGCGATAGACGCCACCGACACGGTAGTAGGCCGCATGCATGCGAGCACCGGAGACTGCCTCGTAGCAGTCCATCAGGTCTTCACGCTCGCGAAAAGCGTACAGAAACATGGTCATCGCGCCGACGTCGAGGGCGTGGGTGCCGATCCACATCAGATGATTCAGGATGCGCGTGATCTCGTCGAACATGGTGCGGATATAGAGCGCCCGTTCGGGTACCTCCACACCCAGAAGCTTCTCGATCGCCATCACGTAGCCATGCTCGTTACACATCATCGAGACATAGTCGAGCCGATCCATGTAGGGGATGCTGTGGTTGAACGGTTTCGATTCCGCCAGTTTCTCGGTCGCCCGATGCAACAGACCGATATGCGGATCGGCTCGCTCGATCACCTCGCCGTCCATCTCCAGGACCAACCGCAATACGCCGTGCGCCGCAGGATGCTGGGGGCCAAAATTCAGCGTGTAGTTACGAATCTCAGGCATCTGCTGGATCCTGCCGTTGTTGGGACTCTTCCAGATAGCGGTTGTCTTCGCGGATCACGCGCGGCACCAGCGTACGGGGCTCGATGCTGACAGGTTCGTAGACGACACGCCCCTTCTCCGCGTCATAGCGCATCTCCACATTTCCCTGCAGTGGAAAATCCTTGCGGAACGGGTGTCCAACGAATCCGTAGTCGGTGAGAATTCGACGCAAATCCTCGTGTCCGTCGAACAGGATGCCGTAAAGATCGAACGCCTCCCGTTCGAACCATTCGGCGGATTTCCACACAGTGGTGACAGAAGCAACAATCGGTTGCGCTTCGTCCACGCGTACTCGCACTCGCAAACGTTGGTTGAGGGAGATCGACAGCAGATGGTAGACGACCCCAAAACGCTCTCCCTCGCCACGGTGACCGTCGCCGCCAGACTCTACCCCGCGGCCAAAACCACTGGACGAGGCCTCATTGGTTACCCATTCCGAATTGCCGTATGCGGAGTAGTCGACGCCGCAGACGTCAACCAACACTTCAAACTGGAACGCCTCGTCATCCCTCAGACGTGATGCGACCTCGAGAAGACTTCCCCCAGGAACGTCAAGCGTTACTTCCGAAAACTCATGCTTGACAGCGCAACCGAGGGTTTCAAATTCACTCGCGAGAGTTTTCGCCAGTGTATTGTGCCTGGCTTTCGACCCACTGCTTACAGAATCGGTCATCAGTTCCCACCTAACGGGCTATGGTACTGGTACGTCTGATTTTTTCCTGCAACTGAAGAATACCGTAGAGCAATGCTTCAGCAGTTGGGGGACACCCGGGCACGTAGACATCGACCGGCACCACCCGGTCGCATCCCCGCACAACCGAGTAGGAGTAGTGATAGTAACCACCCCCGTTTGCGCAGGAACCCATGGATATCACCCAGCGGGGCTCGGCCATCTGATCGTATACCTTGCGCAGCGCCGGAGCCATTTTATTGACCAGCGTACCGGCCACGATCATCACATCCGACTGACGCGGACTGGGGCGAAAGATAATTCCGAAACGGTCAAGATCGTAACGCGAAGCTCCCGCCTGCATCATCTCGACCGCGCAGCATGCCAGACCGAAAGTCATCGGCCAGAGCGACCCGGTACGGGCCCAGTTGATCAATTTGTCGGCGGTAGTGGTAATAACGCCTTTTTCGAGAATACCCTCTACTCCCATTCCAGCGCTCCCTTCTTCC